>JBJXHB010000421.1:0-4227 GCA_046160725.1 Aquabacterium sp. | reverse complement strand
GCGCCGGGTGGCAGCAGGTAAAGATCAAGCGCAGGCGTTCATCTGCAATGGCCTCAGGCTCGTCCTGGCCCAACAGGTCGTTGAGCATCTGCGCCGCTTCCTCGCGCTCGGCCGAGCGACCTTCGGTGCGCAACTGGTCCAGTGCCTTGCGAAACGCCACCCGGATGAGCCAGCCCTGCGGCGACTGCGGCAGGCCGTCGCGTGCCCAGTGCACCAGTGCCGAGATGCAGGCCTCCTGCAATGCATCCTCTGCCAACTGCAACGAGTGCAGCCGGTAGACCAGGGCGGCCATGAGCCGCCCCCGGTCCTGCCGCAGCACGGCATCCAGCGCCTTGGTCACCGCGATGGCGTGTAGGGCAGCTGGTGCCATGCCGAGACCAGGCTGTCAGTTGCCGGCCGGGTTGTAGTCCATCAAGGGCCGAACCTCGATCGTGCCAAACCCCGCTGCCGGTATCAGGGCTGCATAGCGCAAAGCAGCGTCCAGGTCCGGCACCTCCAGCACGTAGTAGCCGCCGAGGTGCTCGCGGGTCTCGGCAAACGGGCCGTCCATGGTCTCGGCCTTGCCGCCGCGCAGGCGCAATGAGGTGGCGGTCTCGATGCCCTTGAGGGCCTCGCCGCCCCGCAACACGCCGTCGGCGGTGGCCTGCTCGTTGAAGGCTGCAAAGCCGGCCAGCATGGCCTGGAACTCAGGGGTGCCGTAGGTGGGCTCGGCATCGGGAGAACTGTAGATCAGCAGCATGTATTGCATGTTGGAAGCTCCAAACGGTTCAAAGTTGAAACAAGGTGGCGACCAAACCCACCATCAAGGTAAGCATGGCCAAGAGGCTGGCCGTGTTGCCAACGATGCGCAGCGGATGGCTGGCATTGTTCGCCTTCAGGCCAAAGGGGTGGATCAGCCGACCCGCCAGCAGCAGCCCGCCGCCAAGGTGCAGCCACAGTTTGCCTGCGCCGCTGCTCTCGGCGAGCAGCATCAGCAACAGCACCATGGGAACCCATTCGATGAAGTTGCCGTGCTGGCGTATGCGTTCGAGCAGGACGGGATTGCCGGCGTCTCCGATGGACACCTTGAGATTTGCGCGCATCGCGGTGACCCGGAACCAGAGCACCAGGCACAAAAGGGCGAGGGGCAGCGCGTACAGCGTGGTGGTTTGCAAAGCCATAAAGAGTCCTTTCAGGGGTTGATGACGACCAAAGACGCCGCCGGCGTCGTCCGTTTCGACATCACTGGCAAGAAAATTGTGAATAGGCGGGTCCGAAGCACTCCGGCCATTGCCCGCTCGCCCGTGGGTTCGTCTGTACGCGCACTGCCGCTTGCAAGGCCCTCGCACATGCATCTACCTGCTGCCATCCGCCAACCTGCGTCCTCACTGCTTGGCAGACACGTTGGCGGCATATGCTCTCGCCATATCCCGTGCCATTGCCTCCCATGAGCATCACGTCCGTCTTCACCAACAACCGCTCCCAGGCCGTGCGCCTGCCGGCTGATCTGCGCCTGCCCGAAGGCGTGAAGAAGGTGCAGGTGTGCGCCCGCGGCGTGGACCGCATCATTTCGCCGGTGGGCCGCACGTGGGACGAATTCTTCTTGAACGGACCCCAGGCCTCCGACGACTTCATGGCCGAGCGCGCCTCGCAGCAACAGCCCGAACGCGAAGGCCTCCCAGCACTACGGCGGCATCCGCGCCGCGCTCGACAGGGTGGGGCGGCCGATCGGTGTCAATGATCTGCACATCGCCGCGCATGCGCGCGGCGAAGGGCTGACCCTGGTCACCAACAACCTCGGTGAGTTCGAACGCGTGCCCGGGTTGCTGACCGACAACTGGGTCGCTGCGGAATGAGGGGGCATCGGAGCCGCTGGAACTGCTGCGTAGCCGCTGGGCTGGCACCGAAACGCCCCTCAGGATGTCGTCTTCTCGACGCGCCGGCGCGCCAGCACCGAGGGACCTTTCGTTCGCGCAGAACCCCAAAGACAACGGCCCCTCACCTTGCGATGTGGGGCCGCTGGACGGGTGTTACCTGGGGTGGCTGACCGGACTCGAACCGGCGACGACCAGAATCACAATCTGGGACTCTACCAACTGAGCTACAGCCACCGTAGAGGGCCTTGATTATAGGCGCCGTGTGCGCCGCGGCGTGGTTCCTCAGCGCGATGCCGGCGTGGCTGCCGCGGCGGCTGAGGCGGCCGACCCGGCCTTGAAGCTGACCTTGTAGCGCGCCTTCAGTGCCTCGTAGTAGGCCTGCCACTCGGCCTGCGCCACCGCCTGGGTGTACTGCTGCTCGGTGCTCTTGGCCTCCTCGGGCTTCAGCTCGGCCGGCAGCACCTTGTCCACGCGCGCCACCACGTAGCCCGCCTGCTCCAGGTCCACGCCAAGCACGGCCGGCAGTTTGGCCGTGTCGGCCGCCAGCATCTGGTCCAGCGCCTTCTTGGTCAGCCCCTGGGGCTGGACGCGCGAGATGGTGACCTTGTCCGTGAGCCCATCGGCCGGCGACTTCTTCAGCTCGGCCAACCGCGCCTCGCCGTCCTTGCGCGCCAGCGCAGCGGCCTGCTGGGCCGCCACCCGCGCCCGGACCTGGTCCTTGACTTCGGCCAGCGGCAGGTCGCGCGCCGGCTGGTGGCTGACGACTCGGGCCGAGGCCAGCTGATTGCTGCCCACCTCGACGGCGGCGGTGTTGCGCTTGTTGCGCACCGAGTCACCGGCGAACACCGCCTCCAGCAGCTTGCGTGACGCCAACACGCCGGTGGCCCCGGTGGCCGGCGTGCGCTGCACGGTCGCCGTACGCTTGGCCAGCTTCAGTTTGTCCAGTGCCGGCTGCAGGCTGTCGGCCTGTTCGTAGACGGTGTTGGTGAAGTTCTCGGCGGCCTCGGCCCACTTCTTGGACGCCTCCTGCTTGCGCAGCTCGTCCTCGATACCGGCGCGCACGGCCTCGAAGGCCTGGCGCTCACCGCCGCGCACCGCCTCGAGCTTGATGATGTGATAGCCGAACTCGGTATCGATGATCGGGCTGATCTCGCCCGGCTTCATCGCGAACATGGCGTCGTCGAAGGGCTTGACCATCGCACCCCGGCGGTTGAAGTCCAGGTCGCCGCCGCTCGCGGCGGAGCCTTCGTCCTGCGAGTGCTTCCTGGCCAGCTCGACAAAGGCGGCGCCATTGCGCCGCACCTCGGCCAACAGCCGCTCGGCTTCGGCACGCGCCTTCTGCCGCGCATCGGCGGACGATGAAGCGTCGGCCTTGATGAGGATGTGGCGCGCGCGCCGCTCCTCGGACTGGGTGTAGCGACTGGCGTTCTGCTCGTAGTAGTCCTTGAGCTGCTGCTCGGGCACCGTGATGCCCTTCTTCAGCTCCTCGATGTCAAGCACCGCATACTCGATGCTGGCCTGCTCGGGCGAGCGGAACATCGACTGGTTGGCCTTGTGGAAGGCCTCAAGGTCCGCGTCGGTGGGCGTCACCCTGGTCAGGTAGTCGCGGGTGTTGAACAGCTGATACGACACCTCACGGCGCTGCAGCAGCGCGTCCATCGCCGCGCGTGCGGTCGCCGGCGAGGCCATGGCCGTGTTGACCACGCCGCGCATCACCTGCTGCTGTTGCATCTCCTGCGCGATCTGCGCCACGAACATGGCCGAACTCATGCCTTGCGAGGCCAGCAGGTCCTTGTTGACGCTGCCGTCGGCATTGCGCATCGGCGCCCACTGCGGGTCGGTGCGGAAGGCATTGGCCACGCGCTCGTCGCTGACGGCCAGGTGCATGTCGCGGCCGGCGACCTGCAGGACTCGCTCGCGGACAAGTCCCTCCAAGACCTGGGCCCGGGCCTCGGGTGAGTCCAGCAACGCGGCGTCGGTCTCCGGGTTCTGAGCGCGGATGCGTTGCACCTGGCGCTGGTGCTGGCCGTTCCACTCCGTCTGCGTGATGGCGCTGCCGGAGATGTCGGCCACCTTGTCGCGCGCCCCTTCGGTGAACTGCGTATAGCCCTGCACGCCGAAGAAGACGAAGGACGGAAAAATCAACAGCAGCAGCAGCAGCTGGAACAGGCGGGTATGCGCGCGAACAAACTCGAACATGGGGCCTCGCGCCGTCGGCACAGGGTGGCCGCCGGGATCTGGGTGCGAAAAGGGCGAACCGCGGTTCGCCCTGGTGTCGATGGCGCCGGCGCATCTGCTGCAGGCTGCAGCATCTGATCCGGAACGGCCCGGGGATTCTAACGATGGTGGGTGCTGACGGGATCGAACCGCC
>JBJXHB010000420.1:0-11756 GCA_046160725.1 Aquabacterium sp. | reverse complement strand
GGCCCGCTGACGCGGGCCGGCCGTTTGACTTGGTGGGCCCTGCAGGATTCGAACCTGCGACCAACGGATTAAGAGTCCGCTGCTCTACCAACTGAGCTAAGAGCCCCTGCCTTGCTGTATGTTTTGGCCGGATGGTGGATCCGGTGGTGGGTCGTGCAGGATTCGAACCTGCGACCAACGGATTAAAAGTCCGCTGCTCTACCGACTGAGCTAACGACCCAATAGGGTAGAGCCCAACATTCTAGCAGTGCACAAGCGCCTAGATCCTGTGGCGAACCCGTTGCGGCTCACCTTCGGCCGCAGCGCAGCCGGTGGGTCAGCTGATCAGGTCCAGCGCGTGGCGGTAGGCCGCGCGGTGCATCAGCTCGTCCCAGGGCACCGGCGGCTCGGTCGGCAGCAGGGCCAGCCGGCGCTGGTCGGCCTGGGCATCCGGATGCCAGTCGCCGGCCTCAGCCGCGTCGTGCAGGCCCTGCAGCAGGTCGTCCACGGCCTCGCCGCCATCGACGCTCTGGTTGCACAGCAGCACCATGTCGCAACCGGCACCCAGGGCCTGGACCGCTGCCGCGGTGTAGCTGACCTCGCGGCCATCCAGCTGCCGCGCGCCGGCCATGCTCAGGTCGTCGCTGAACACGGCGCCGGTGAAGCCCATCTGTGCGCGCAGGATGTCGTGCAACCACAGGCGCGAGAAGCCAGCCGGCCGTGCATCAACGCGCGGATAAACCACGTGCGCCGGCATGACGCTGGACAAGGACGTGGACAGCCAGCCATAGGGCGCGGCATCGTCGGCCAGCAGGACCCGGCGCGACCGACGGTCCACCGGCGTGTCGACATGGCTGTCGGCCTTGACGAAACCATGCCCCGGAAAGTGCTTGCCGCAATTGGCCATGCCGGCCTGCCGCAGACCCTGCATCACGCTCTTGGCCAGCAGCGCTGCCACCCGTGCATCGCGATGGAAGGCCCGGTCGCCGATCACGCTGGAGCCGCCATGGTCCAGGTCCAGCACCGGCGCAAAACTCAGGTCCACGCCGCAGGCGCGCAGCTCGGCACCCATCACATAGCCACAGGCGGTGGCGGCGTCCGTGGCCGTCATCGGGTTGCGCATCCAGTGCTGCCCGAGGCTGCGCATGGCCGGTATCGGCGTGAAGCCATCGGTGCGAAAGCGCTGGACCCGGCCGCCCTCATGGTCGACACAGACCAGCAGGTCGGGCCGCAAGGTCTTGGCTTCTGAGAGCAGCGACACCAGCTGAAGCCGGTCCTCCCAGTTGCGGGCGAACAGGATCAAGCCGCCGGTCAAAGGATGCGACAACCGCCGGCGGTCTGCCGCGGTGAGCTGGGTGCCGGCGATGTCCAGCACGACTGGGGATTGCATACTCATGGTGTCCTGCCTTGCTCGACGGTGACGAAGGCCACCGCATAGTCGCCCTCGTCACTGATGCTGACCTGGGCGACCCATTGTCGGGCCTCGAACCAATCGGCCAGGCGGCCGTGCAGGCGTATGCCCGGCCGCCCACCCGGCTGGTTGAGGATTTCGCAGGCGCGCCAGGTCATGGGTTGGCGCATGCCCAGACCGATGGCCTTGGAGAAGGCCTCCTTGGCGGAAAAGCGGGTGGCCAGGTAGGAGACGCCGCGCTGTGGCCAGCGCAGGCTCCGGGCACGATAGACCTCGATCTCGCCGGGCCCCAGGACGCGCTCGGCAAAGCGGTCGCCGCGGCGCTCCAAGGTGGACGCGATGCGGCGAATGTCGCAGATGTCGGTGCCGATGCCGACGATCACGTCATCGTGGCCGCATAGGCGCGCTGGATACAGCGCTGGTATGCCCGCACCGTCTCGGCCAGGCCGAGCTCGAGTGCATCGGCCACCAGTGCATGGCCGATCGACACCTCTTGCACACCAGGCACGGCGCGCAGGAAGTCGGTGAGGTTGACAAGGCTCAAGTCATGCCCGGCGTTCACCCCTAGGCCGCATGCCGCTGCGGCGCGGGCCGTGTCGGCATAGCGTTGAAGCGTGGCGGGATGCCCGGCCGTGCCGTGGTCCCGCGCATAGCCCTCGGTGTACAGCTCGATGCGGTCCGCGCCGGTGGCCCGCACATCGGCCATGGCCTGCGGCAGCGGGTCCATGAACAGGCTGACGCGCACCCCGAGCTCACGGGACTCGCGCACCAAAGGCCGCAACTTCTCCAGGTCTTGCGGAAAGCGCCAGCCATGGTCCGAGGTGAATTGGTCTTCGCTGTCCGGCACAAAGGTCACCTGATGCGGCCGCAGCTCGCGCACCAGCGGCATCAGGTTGTGGAACGGGTTGCCCTCGATGTTGAACTCCACCTGCGGCCACTGGCGCAGCATCGCCGCCAGGTCCTGGACATCATGCGGTCGGATATGCCGCTGATCGGGGCGGGGGTGCACGGTGATGCCCTGGGCGCCGGCCTGCAGCGCCAGGCGCGACAGCCCGACCACGTCCGGAATGCCGATATGCCGTGTGTTTCGCAGCAACGCGATCTTGTTGACATTGACCGACAGGGCGGTGTGGCCCAAGGGAGCAGTGGCTTCGGGCAGCGGTGTCATGGCGTGGTGCGGACATCCAGCAGCCGCTGCACGTCGTGCAAGGCCTGCCGGGTGCGCAAGGGTTGAGGACCGAGATGATAGGCAAGCAGCGTCCTCAGCTGCGGCCGCAGCCCGGACGCGGCCTGGCCGGTGGCCTGGCAAAGCGCCTGGGCCGCCTGGATGTCGGCGGGTGCCTGAAGGGATGCAACCAGAGCCGCCTGCAACTGCAGCAGATCGGTGCCAGACAGGGCCAGCGCGTCGGCGCCGGCGGCCACCAGTCCGCCATCCGGTCGCAGCGTGTAGCGGCCGTCCGGTCGGACCGGCTGCTGCGTGTGGGTGACGCAATCCAGCTGCGGCAGCACACCGGTTTCGTGCAGCAGCACCAGCTCGAAGGCCCGCAGTGCGGCTGCGGTCAGCGCGTCGTCGCCGTCGGCCTGTGCCAGCGTCGTCACCGCGACGCCATAGGCGTCGAACAAGGCCTGGTGCGCATCATGTCGACCCAGCAGGCGCATCAGCAGCTCGTTGAGATAAAACGCCGGAAACAGCGCACGCGCGCCGATCATGGCGGACTGACCGGCCCATTCGGCCGTGCGCAGGTTGTGCAGCTCGGTGGCCTCGCCTGCTGGGCGCGTCAACACCACGTTCAGACGCTGGAACGGCAGCAGCACGCTTCTGAGTTGGGAGTACGGCCGCTGGGCGCCTTTGGCCACCACCGCCACTCGCCCCAGGCTGCGGGTGAACAGCTCCAGCACCAGGCTGGTCTCGCTCCAGTCCCAACGGTGCAACAGCCAGGCAGGCTGCACACCCTGGGTCCGGCGCTCAGTCATAGCCGTAGGCGCGCAGCCGCTCCGCGCTGCCGGCCCAGCCGGCCTGCACCTTGACCCACAGCTCCAGAAACACCTTGCCGCCCCACAGCCGCTCCAGCTCCACGCGCGCCTCGGTGCCGATGCGCTTCAGGCGCTCGCCTCCTTCGCCGATCACCATGCCCTTGTGGGAGTCGCGCTCGACCACGATGGTGGCGGCGATGCGACGGGCCCGGCCATCGTCGCCATCGCCCTCGAACTGGTCGATCACGACTGTGCTGGTGTAGGGCAGTTCGTCGCCGGTCAGTCTGAACAGCTTCTCGCGCACGATCTCAGCGGCCAGAAAGCGGTCGCTGCGATCGGTCAGGGCGTCGGGGTCCCAGGCCCAGGGCTGCTGCGGCATGTGCGGCCTCAGCACATCAAGCAAGCGCTGCACGTCGGCTGGCTGCTGCGCCGACATCGGCATGTACTCGGTGAAGACGCGGTGCTGGGACAACCCTTGCAGCCAAGGCAAAAGGTCGGCGCGTCGCCGCACGGTGTCCAGCTTGTTGGCCACCAGTACCACCGGCTTGTCATCCGGCAGCAGGGCCAGTACGCGGCTGTCATCGGGGCCGAAGCGACCGGCCTCGACCATGAAGACCACCACATCGACTTCGGACAACACACCGCGCACGGTGCGGTTCAAGCTGCGGTTGAGCACGCCACGGCCGCGGCCGGTGTTCTCGGTCTGGAATCCGGGCGTGTCGACGAAGGCAAACTGGCTGTCACCATCGACGCGCAGGCCCGTGATGCGGTGCCGGGTGGTCTGTGCCTTGCGCGATGTGATGCTGATCTTCTGCCCGACCAGGGCGTTCAGCAGCGTGGACTTGCCGACGTTCGGCCGGCCGACGATGGCTACCAGCCCGCAACGTTGCGACCCAACCGCGTCTGTTGCCGTCATGACCGGTTCACCGACGGCGCGGCGTCGGAGGTCTTCAGCCGCACCAGAAGTCGCTGGGCTGCGTCCTGCTCGGCGCCGCGTCGGGACTTGCCCTCGCCTCGCTCGGCCACCTCCAGGGCCGGCACCGCGCACTCGATCTCAAAGGTCTGCGCATGCGCCTGCCCGGTGGTGGCGACCACCCGATAGGACGGCACGGCGACGCGGCGGGCCTGCAGCCACTCCTGCAATTCGGTCTTGGCGTCCTTGGACCAGGACGCCGGCTCGGACGACTCGATGATCTCGCCGAACCACTGCCGAACCAAGGCAAGTGCGCCGGCAAAGCCAGCGTCCAGGTAGACGGCGCCGACGATCGCCTCAACCGCATCGGCCAGGATCGACGGCCGCTGCGCGCCACCGCTGCGCGCCTCGCCTTCGGACAGCCGCAGCAAATCCGGTAGATCCAGCGCCAGCGCGACGCGGTGCAGGCTGTCTTCGCGCACCAGATGGGCCCTGACCCGCGTCAGGTCACCTTCGTCGGAGCGAGCAAAACGCGTGATCAGCAAGGACGACACCGCCAGGTTCAGCACCGCATCACCCAGGAACTCCAGTCGTTCGTTGTGGTCGGCGCCGTAGGACCGGTGCGTGAGCGCCCGCCCCAGCAACGCAGCATCGGCGAAGCGCAGGCCCAGACGCTGTTGCAGCGCCTCAAGCGTCTGGGTGGACATGGGCAGGCCATCCAGCCCGGCACGGTCGGGTCACTCGCTGCTGCCTGCGTAGCGCAACAGCAAGTAGACCGGCGCAATCAGCTCGATCTCCTTGTCGTACTTGAAGCTGATCACCACCTTGTCGTTGACCTTGGTGATCTCGAGGTCGCGCCCAGTGATCGACGATATGGCGTATTCGATGTCGCGCTGCTTGTCGAACGCATTGCGGATCTCGCCGACCGTGGCTGGCGGCGCCGCCGCGATCTTCTTCACGGCGCGCTGGATCGTCATGTACTCGTTGATCGTCGGAACGGCCCGCACCAGCACATAGCCGATGAAACCGATCACGATCGCCCACATCAGCAGGCCGATCAGGGAGACACCTCGTTGGCCAGCCCTGCGGAGACGAACACGCTGCATGCCGATACCTCCAGGAGATCCGGGCCGTGGCCTACACCAGCCAGCCAGGGCAATCAATGGAAAGCGCCGATGCGGCCGAGGTTACCGAAATTCATCCAGACAAAGAAGGCCCGGCCGACGATATTGGCATCCGGCACAAAGCCCCAGACGCGTGAGTCTTGCGAATTGTCGCGGTTGTCGCCCATCATGAAGTAGTGGCCGGCCGGCACCTTGCAGACGACGCCCTCAGCGCTGTAGCGACAGGCATCGCTGCCCGGAAAGGTCTTCGGGAAGGGGCCATAGCCGCCCTGCAGACGAGGCTCCACCAGGATGCGGTGCTCCACCTCACCCAGACGCTCGGACCACAGCTTGGCGTAGCGGCGGCTGTCGTCGTCGTAGTACTCACCCATGGCCTTGACGTCCAGCGGTTTGCCATTGAGCGTGAGGGCCTGGTTGAGGTAGGCCACCTCGTCGCCCGGCAAGCCGACCACGCGCTTGATGTAGTCCACCCGAGGGTCAGGCGGATAGCGGAACACCATCACGTCGCCCCGACGGACCGGGTTGTTCTCGACAACCTTGGCATTCAGGACCGGCAGCCGGACGCCGTAGTGGAACTTGTTGACCAGGATGAGGTCGCCGACCAGCAGCGTCGGGATCATCGACCCCGACGGGATCTTGAACGGCTCGAACAGGAACGACCGCAGCAGGAAGACGATCAGGATCACCGGAAACAGACCCGCCGTCCAGTCCAGCCACCAGGGCTGCGCCAACACCTGCCGCTGGGCGGCCTCGACATCGCCATCCACTTTGGCAATGCCCAGGCGATGCAACTCGGCCCGGCGCTGCTCGTCCTGTTGACCGAGTGCGAGCGCCGCGGCCTGGCGCGCCGGCTCAAAGTGGAAACGCTCCGCCAGCCAATAGGCCAGGGTGACGACGGTCAGGCAGAACAGCACCAGCGAGAAGTTGCCGATCCAGTGGCCGAACCACCAACCGCCGAGGTACACGACCAGGGCTGCATACAGAACCGCTGTGATGGCGCTCATGGGGGGGATATCAATCGTCGACCTGGAGGATGGCGAGGAAGGCCTCTTGCGGTACCTCGACGGAGCCGATCTGCTTCATCCGCTTCTTGCCGGCCTTCTGCTTGTCCAGCAGCTTGCGCTTGCGGGAAACATCGCCACCGTAGCATTTTGCCAGCACGTCCTTGCGCATCGCCTTGACGTTCTCGCGGGCGATGATGTTCGCGCCAATGGCCGCCTGGATGGCGACGTCGAACATCTGTCGCGGGATGATCTTGCGCATCTTGGCCGCAATCTCACGACCGCGGTATTGCGATTGGGACCGGTGCAGGATCACCGACAGCGCATCGATGCGATCCCCGTTGATCAGCATGTCCACCTTGACGACGTCCGCGGCGCGGTACTCATTGAACTCATAGTCCATGCTGGCATAGCCGCGGGACACGCTCTTGAGCTTGTCGAAGAAGTCCAGCACGATCTCGGCCAGCGGCAGCTCGTAGGTCAGGTGCACCTGCCGGCTGTGGTAGCCCATGTGGATCTGCATGCCGCGCTTGGCATTGGCCAGCGTCATCACCGGCCCGACATAGTCCTGTGGCAGATACAAGTGCACCGTAACGATGGGCTCGCGGATCTCGCGGATGCGTCCAGGGTCCGGCAACTTGGACGGGTTCTCGATCTCCAGCACCTCGCCGTCGTTCAACTCCACCTGGTACACCACCGAAGGCGCGGTGGTGATCAGGTCCTGGTCGAACTCACGCTCCAGCCGCTCCTGGACGATCTCCATATGCAGCAGGCCAAGGAAGCCGCAGCGGAAGCCAAAGCCAAGCGCCTGGCTGACCTCGGGCTCGTAGCGCAGGGAGCTGTCGTTCAGCTTGAGCTTGTCGAGCGCATCGCGCAACTGGTCGTACTCGCTGGCCTCGCTGGGATACAGGCCCGCAAACACCTGCGGCTGGATCTCCTTGAATCCTGGCAGCGCCTCGGTTGCGGGGCCAGCATTGTTGGGCAGCTTCTTCTCGAGCGTGATGGTGTCGCCTACCTTGGCGACATGCAGTTCCTTGATGCCGGCAATGACAAAACCGACCTCGCCGGCACACAACTGGTCGCGCGGCGACGACTTGGGCGTGAACACGCCCAGCTGTTCGATCGGATTGACACTGTCCGTGGCCATCAACCGGATGCGCTCGCCACGCCGGAACGTGCCATCGACCACCCGCACCAGCATCACCACGCCGACATAGTTGTCGAACCAGCTGTCGATGATCATGGCCCGCGGAGGCCCGTCGACCTGCCCACGTGGCGCAGGCATGCGGTGGATCACCGCCTCCAGGATGTCATCGATGCCCATGCCGGTCTTGGCCGAGCAGGGCACGGCATCCGACGCGTCGAGCCCGATCACGTCCTCGATCTCCTGGCGCGCTCGGTCCGGGTCGGCCTGTGGCAGGTCCATCTTGTTCAGCACCGGCACCACTTCGACTCGCAGTTCCAGCGCCGTATAGCAGTTGGCCACCGTCTGGGCCTCGACGCCCTGACTGGCATCGACCACCAGCAGCGCGCCTTCGCAGGCCGACAAGGAGCGGCTGACCTCGTAGCTGAAGTCGACGTGGCCCGGTGTATCGATCAGGTTGAGGTGATAGACCTCACCATTGCGCGCCGTGTACGTCAGCGACGCTGTCTGCGCCTTGATGGTGATGCCGCGCTCGCGCTCGATGTCCATCGAGTCGAGCACCTGCTCCTCCATCTCGCGGTCGCTGAGGCCACCACAACGTTGGATGATGCGATCAGCCAGCGTGCTCTTGCCGTGGTCGATGTGGGCAATGATCGAGAAGTTGCGGATATGGTCCATGGACATCGAACGCGATGGAAGGCGCTGGGCACCCGAACCATCGGACTTTTGCTGCTGGGCTCTGGGGTGACCCGCCCTTGATCACACGAAGCCGCAACGATGCGACGTTGCGGTGCGGAGGCACATCGCCAGGCGACGTGACGGCTCGGTATGGAGTTGCCGTAAGCAAAAAAAAGGCACGTCCAAACTGAGACGCGCCTACCAACAAAAAGACGTATGGCAACTGCTTTGTTGGGCCTCCATTGTAGGCCAGCCACCCGAGCGGAGACCCGCGAATTTCCTAGCTTTCCGGCCGTTGCGGGGTTCCAACATCGAAATTTATCAACAGGTTATCAACAAGTCGAATCGTGGTCTTGTCGCAACAGGTTTCGAATCCGAAAACCATACAGGATCCATCGAATCCGCAAGACTTCGGCGCCATTGTATTGGCGCCGGTCCTGAATCCGGGCACGCGGCATTGAAGCCAACGCTCACATCAGCAGCCCAGCCGGATGGCAGCCGCCGCGTGGCCAAAGGATGCGCGTTTACCCTTGACCTCGGCATGTCGCCATACGGAAAGTCCGACTCGCCCTGCGGGTCGATGCCGCTTCGGCATAGGCCCGGGATGCGCCGGCCAGCACATGTTCAGGGCCTGGCCGGTCGAATCACCAAGTAGTTGACCCACTCGCCACGACGCACCATGACGCTGACCGCACGGGCGCGTTCGACCTTTGCGGCAATGGCCATGAACTGCTTGACATCGGCGACCTCGGTGTTGTCCAGGGCCAGGATCACATCGCCCTCTCGCAGCCCGGCCCGCGCGGCCGCGCCCTCCACGGCGTCGACACGCACGCCTTGCCGGAGCTTGAGTTCCTGCTTCTGCGCCTCGCTGAGCTCACTCACCGTGGCGCCCAGCGCACTGCGGCCGGCGGCCGGGCCTGGGTTGGGCTCGGCCTGAGCACGCCGCGCGGTGCGCTCCGGTTCGAACTCCACCACGGTCACGACGACATCGCGGGTGGCGCCACGACGGAACACCTGCAAAGTGGTTCGCGCACCGGGTTTCAGGCTGCCGATGAAGCGAGGCAGGTCGCCTTGTCGATCGACGACCTTGCCATCGACCTTCAGGATGATGTCGCCAGCCTCGATGCCGGCCTTGTCGGCAGGCCCGCCACCCTCCACGCCCTGCACCAGCGCTCCAGCCGGCTTGCCCAGGCCGATGGACTCGGCGACCTCCTTGGTGACGGCTGCGATGGTGACGCCGATGCGCCCCCGGATCACGCGGCCATTGGTGCGGAGTTGATCGGCGACGCGGTTGGCCTCGTCGATCGGTATGGCGAACGAGATGCCCATGAAGCCGCCGGAGCGGCTGTAGATCTGCGAATTGATGCCGACCACCTCGCCCCGCATGTTGATCAGCGGGCCGCCGGAGTTCCCGGGGTTGATGGCCACGTCGGTCTGGATGAATGGCAGAAAGTCGCCGGTGTCGCGCTGCTTGGCGCTGACGATGCCGGCCGTCACGGTGTTCTCCAGTCCGAAAGGCGATCCGATGGCCATGACCCACTCGCCGACCTTCAGCCTGGCCACGTCACCGAAGCGGACCGCCGGCAGGCCGCTGGCCTCGATCTTGACCACCGCGACATCCGTGCGCTTGTCGGCCCCGACGATGCGCGCCTCGAACTCGCGTTTGTCGGTGAGCGTGACCAGCACCTTGTCGGCGCCCTCGACCACATGGGCATTGGTCATGACATAGCCATCGGCGCTGACAATGAACCCCGAGCCGACGCCGCGCTGCTGCGGCTCGTCGTCGCCGCCGCCCCGCGGTGCGCCGCGCGGGCCCGGCTGCCCGGGAATGGGGATGCCGAAGCGGCGGAAGAACTCCTCCATGCCGGCCGGCGCCTCGCCAGCCGCGCGGCCCCGCTCCAGGGTACGGATGTTGACAACCGATGGGCCTACTTTCTCGACCAGTTCGGTGAAGTCCGGCAACTGCGCCGCCTGCGCCATGGCCGGCGTCGCGATCAACAATGCCGTCGTACAGGCGGCCATCGCCCGCAACAGCGAGCGCCGCAGCGGCACCCAGGTATCGGTGGTGACAGAGGCAATCAGGCTCACAAGGTTCTCCTGCGGGTTCGAACGGGATCGATGCATGCGGCCCTGGGCCGCCCGGATAGATACATCAGCGGCGGCTCTGGAGCGCCGACGCGAACTGCTCCAACGTGGCCATGGGCACGTCGCCCATGACGGTGATCCAGGACGTGCCGTGCCGCTGCATCAAGGCATGGGTGGCGCCGAGGACCGTCCGCATGGGCTGTTTATGGCGCGCTGGGTCCAACGGCTCGATGAAGAGCGACACCTGTGTCAGCCCGTCACTGAATACCGACTGCACCACGGTCGGTGACCGCGAGCCCGCCGGCCCGGTCGGGTCGAGCGGGCGGCGACTGCAGCCGACTTGCCGGAAGCCGGCCACATCCGAGGCCATAAGCCAGCCCTCGGCGTCAAGCTGGGTGCGCTCCACCGCCGGCTGGACAACCCGATAGCCGTCCAGGCGACGCATCGCCGCCAGGATGGCCTGCGGCGTGGTGCCCGCACCGATGTTGAGGTCGCTGAATGCCGAGCTCTCCAGGACCTTGCCTTGCGTGTCCAGCACCTCGGACCGCAACAACAGACCACTGTTGCGATCGACCCAAAGGCGTTGGGCGAACCGCAGGCTGTCTCGGGGCACCATGCGCAACCCGTCGGCCAGATGACCAGCGACCCGCTGGGCCGCAAGCCGCTGGACCTCATAGTTGCGGCGCAACTGGTCACCTGATGAAGGCAGCGCCGGGAACTGTGGTGCCGCGTCATCGCGCTCAACGACGGCGACGCGGGCCTGCGGCCAGAGCGTGTGGACCCGCTCGTTGTGCCGGTATTGCTGACGCGGTCGGCCGTCCAGGGCCTCGGTCTGCTCGTAGCGCTGGTTGCCTTCGCAGACCTGCACGACGCGCAGGCTGGACACCTGACCAGCCGCCGCGTGCACCACCGTACCTTGGTAGCTCACGCGTTGCGCCGCCAGCTGAATGCGTTGCAGCATCTGGTACGGCTCCTGGGCGTCCGCTGCCACCGTGGCACCGGCAGCAGGAAGCCACAGCCACACCAGCGCCTTTCGCAGGCGCCAAAGCCACGGAAACGACAGGCTTGACATCATCCTCAGCGCGGCTCCTGCACCACCGCATCCACGGTCCGCAGGTCGGCGCCGGGCACTTGGCCTACACCAAACCCGGAGACACGGCGGTGGGTCTCGAAGTAGCGGTCCAGCCGCGCGTCGCGGATCAGACTGCCCGTGAGACCCTGCGGCGCCGGAGCCAAAGTGGTGGAGTGGGACCAGGCGTCGGACAGGGGTGGCGCCAGGACCTGTGGGATGGACCCGGCCACCGGCTGCATGGTGCCCCAGCCCATACCGGCCATGACACCACCGGCTACCGGTGCCTCGGCCTCGCGCTGAACCACCAGGAAGCCCGCGACCGCCATGAAGCCGGCCGCGACCGCTACCGGCGCCATCCATCGCCGCGGCGCGGCG
>JBJXHB010000419.1:0-5583 GCA_046160725.1 Aquabacterium sp. | reverse complement strand
CGGCCGGCCCGAGCCGGGCGGCGCGCTCGCCGCCGACCTCGGCCGCGCGCCGACAGGCCATGCCCTCGATGGCGGCCCGGATGGCATAGACATGCTCGACATGGTCCAGGTCCAGCGGCGCGACCTGCAGCCCGCGCCCCGGCGCCTCCCGCAGCACACCCTGCTTGTGCAGCAGGATCAGCGCCTGCTGCACCGGCTGGCGGGACACGCCCAACTGCTGGGCGATCTGCTCCTGGATGATGCGCTCGCCGGGCTTGAGACGGCCAGTGGCCACCTCGCCCATGACGGCAGCATGGACCTGCTCGACCAGGGTGGGTGACGCGGACAGTGGCTTCATGGACGACAGACCTGAGCGTCGGGCGGTGACAGGGCGCGACAGTGTAGAGGGGGCACTCACGAGGGTACCTTCGTGCTGCGCACTCCGGTATTCGCCCTTGGGACTGAGGCCGGACACGGACAGTCCATGTGGACTGTCCGTCGCCTGCCGAAGGCCATCGGCCTCTGGCCGATGGCGGCCCGGCGGGCTCACTGGGGTACCTTCGTGCTGCGCACTGCGGTATTCGCCCTTGGGACGGCCCGGCGGGCTCATGCCGGCTGCGACACGGCCACCGCGAACTCGCGGCGCAGCGACTCGCCGTGCTCGTCCAGGCGCGGGGCGACGCCAAGCGGCTGCGGCCCCGTGTCCGGCGCCCAGGGTGGGGCCGGCATCCGGACCTCCTGGTCGTTGACCCGCATCGGCCAGGTGCGCAGCTGCGGATGGGCGGCCAGGTCGGCCACCTCATTGATGCGGCCGAAGGCGGTCTGGGCGGCCTCCAGCCGCTGCACCAGCGCCGCGGACGCGTGCCGCCCGAAGACCTGCGCCACCCAGCCGTCGACCAGGTCGCGATGGCGGCAGCGCGCGGCGTTGCCGCTGCACCGCGGGTCGTGTGCCAACGCGGCGTCGCCCAGCACCTCGCGGCAGAAGTCGGCCCACTCGCGCTCGTTCTGGATCGAGATCAGGATCTCTGCGCCGTCGGCACAACGGAACACGCCATAGGGGCAGATCGACGGATGCCGCAGCCCCACCCGCTGCGGTGCCGCGCCACCGTAGCGCGCCTGCAGGTAGGGCACGCTCATCAGCTCCGCCGCGGAGCCGAACAGCGAGACCTCCACCGCCGCGCCGCGGCCGCTGCGGGCACGGGCCAGCAGCGCCTGCTGGATGCCGATCAGCGCGTTCATGCCGGCGCTGATGTCGCACAGCGACACGCCGATGCGGCCCCAGTCGCCGGGCGCGCCGCTGACCGCCACCAGGCCGCTCTCGGCCTGCACCAGCAGGTCGTAGGCCTTTCGGCCCTGCAGCGGGCCGGACGGGCCGTAGCCGCTGATGTCGCAGGTGATCAACCGCGGATGCCGCTCGCGCAGCGCCGCGCTGCCCAGGCCCAGCCGGTCCGCCGCCCCGGGTGCCAGGTTCTGCACGAAGACGTCGGCGCCGTCCAGCATGCGCAGCAGCAGGGCCCGCTCGGCGGGCTGCTTCAGGTCCAGCGCGATGGACTCCTTGCCGCGGTTGGTCCAGACAAAGTAGGACGACTCGCCGTGCACCGCCTGGTCATAGCCGCGCGCGAAGTCGCCCTCGGGACGCTCGATCTTGATGACACGGGCGCCGGCATCGGCCAGCCGGCTGGTGCACCACGGCGCCGCCACGGCCTGCTCCAGGGCCACCACCAGCAGGCCGTCCAGCGGCCGGGCGGCCGGCGCCGCCATGCCCGGCTCAGCCATGCTGGTGCACCACCTTGTTAAGCGTGCTCATCTCCTCCAGTGCCGCCGGCAGCTGGCCGATGGCTGGCGCATGCACAGCGAGCATGCGGCCGATGGCGGCGTCCTGCCATGCACCGCCGATCAGCAGGCCGTCGCGCGGCGGCCGCTCCGCGTCATGTGGTGGCCGTTCCAGCCCGGACCGCACCGGCGTCGTCTCAGCAAGGTTCATCGCAGGCCCCCTGGCCCTGGCAGCGCAAGGCACCGGGCGGGATTCTGGGCAGACCGCCGGCCGGGCGGAATTGCCGATCGGGCAAGAGCGCATTGCCCGGCCGTCAAGACCCGGGTGCGCAACGGCCCCAGCGCCCTGCGACCCCGTTACCCCCCACTTGGCATACTGAATTCAGTGTTCTAAACTCTGAATCATGGTTCGGGCATTGCCCGGACGTCCGCCGGCCGTGCCGGCGACGCAAGGAGACACCCATGGCCCTGCTGCCCGATCTCGTTTCCCTGGCCCTGTTCCTGCGCGCCTGCGAGTCGCGCAGCCTGTCCAAGGCCGCCGAGCAGTCGCACATCGCGCTGGCCGCCGCCAGCCGCCGCATCGCCCTGCTGGAGGCGCGCTACCGGGTGCAGCTGCTGTACCGCTCGTCACAGGGCGTGG
Organism: Aquabacterium sp.; assembly: GCA_046160725.1. GTDB lineage: Bacteria > Pseudomonadota > Gammaproteobacteria > Burkholderiales > Burkholderiaceae_C > JBJXHB01. The sequence goes on along the minus strand of JBJXHB010000419.1, from coordinate 3,191 downwards.
AGGTCACGCCCGCAGGCAAGGCGCTGGCGCTGCATGCGCGGTCGATGCTGCAGCAGGCCGAGCGGCTGCATGCCGACCTGAGCGACTACGCCAAGGGCCTGAAGGGCCACATCCGCATCCAGGCCAACACGTCGGCGATCACCCAGTTCCTGCCCGACGACCTGGCCAGCTTCGGCCTGAACTGCCCGGCGGTGAAGATCGAGCTCGAGGAGCGCCGCAGCAGCGAGATCGTGGACGCCCTGCATGACGGCCAGGCCGACATCGGCGTGGTAATGGCCGGCACCGCGCTGGACGGCCTGCAGCACTTCGACTATCGGCGCGACCGTCTGGTGGCGGTGGTGCCGCAGGGCCATGCGCTGCAGGGTCCGACCGTTGCGTTCTCGGAGCTGGTGCAGCATCCGCTGGTCGCCCTGGACTCGTCCGCCGCCATGATGCGGCTGCTGGCCGACGCGGCGAGCGACGGCGACCAGCCGCTGCAGCTGCGGGTGCAGGTGCGCAGCTTCGAGGCGGTCTGCCGCCTGGTCCAGGTGGGCATGGGCATCGGCGTGCTGCCCGAGGCGGCCGCGCGGGTGTTTGCGGCGGCGCTGGGGCTGCGGCTGGTGCGCCTGTCCGACCCCTGGGCCGACCGCCGGATGATGGTGTGCGTGCGAAACATGGACGGCCTGACGGCGGTGGCGCGCAGCCTGGTCGACCACCTGGTGAACAGCGCTGCGGCAGCGCCGGCGCAGGACGCCGCGCCGGTCTGGCTGGAGGCCGCATAGGCGGCCTGCCGCAAGCGCGGGATCAGGCCGCCGGCCAGGTGCGCCAGCGCTCCAGCGCGGCCAGGTCGGGCAACGCCCCCAGGCCGGCCCCGCCGGGCACGGGAACGCGCCCGTCCCGGACCGGCAACAGGTCGCCGACGATGCGCTCGCGCCCGGCGTTGGCATGGCAGTCGAACTCCAGATAGCCGTCGCCACCAGCGGCCGCCAGCAGTTGCAGCGAGGCCAGCAGCGCCAGCCCGCCACCGAAGAAGTGCGGGCAGTACCAGAGGCCAGCGGCGACCGCCGCGCGGGCCACCGGCAGGTTGCCGCTGATGCCGCCCCACTTGGTGACGTCGGGCTGGATCACCTTCAGCACCCGGTCGTTCACCGCCGTGTCGAGCGCCGGCCCCATCATGTTCTCGCCGCCGGCCAGCGGCACCGGACTGGCCGCCGCCAGCGCGGCCCAGTCGGCCGCCGGCGCGTCGACGCGGATCGGCTCCTCCAGCCACATCAGCCCGAGGTCGCCGATGCGGCGCGCGAAGTCGGTGGCCTGCGCGACACCCCAGGCCTGGTTGACGTCGCAGCAGATGGCCGCCTGCGGCCCCAGCGCCTCGCGCATCGCCACCAGGTTGGCCGTGTCGCGGTCGATGTCGAAGCCGACCTTCAGCTTGAAGGCACGGTGCCCCTCGGCCTGCCGGTCCGCGGCAAACCGCTCCGGCTGGTCCGGGTTGATGCCGGTCGCATAGACCGGCACTTCGGCCGCGCCGGTGCCACCGAGCAGGCGATGCAGGGGCTGGCCGGCCCGCCGCGCGACCAGATCCCACAGCGCGATGTCCAGGCCCGCCAGCATCTGGGCCACCGGCCCGACCTCGCCGGTCTGCAGCACCAGCACCTCCAACTCGCGCGAGAGCTGGGCCCAGGCCTGCGCCGGGCCGTCGAAGCGGCGACCGACCAGCCGCTCGCCGTAGTCGGCCAGCAGGCGGGCGCGATGCTCGGCGCCGACCGCCGGCCAGTTGCTCCAGATCTCGCCCCAGCCCTCGGCCCCGTCGACATCCACCACCCGCACCAGCACCATCGGCCGGTCGCGGAAGGTGCCGAAGGAGACCTTGATCGGCACTGCCACCGGCACGCGGAACACATGGGCCTCGACGCGGGCGATCTGCAGGTTCAGCGGGGGCATGGGGTCGACGTTGGCAGGGGTTGGAAGGCAGGGTCCGCGATCACGCGGCCGGCACCGCGAAACGAGGCTCCACCAGCCCGCGCTCGCCGGGCTCGAAGGCCAGCAGCGCACCGGCCAGCGGCATCGCAGCCAGCTCGTCCGCGCTCATCTGCTGGCTGGCGGTGGTGACATACAGCGTGGCCAGGTCCGGCCCGCCGAAGACGCAGCAGGTCGGCCGCGGCACCGGCACCGGCACGATGCGGTCGATGCGGCCGTCCGGCGCATAGCGCACGATCCGCCCGGCGTTGAACTCCGCGTTCCACAGGCCGCCCCCGGCATCCACCGCCGAGCCGTCCGGGAACCCCGGCGGCACCGTGGTCGCCAGCGTGTGCACCGGGCCCGGCGTCCCGGTGTCCGGGTCGTAGGGCGCGCGTTCGATGCGGTAGCTGAGTGAATCGGCCCGGTACATGACACGGCCGTCCGGACTGAAGGCCAGGCTGTTGGGGATGCACAGGCCGCGGTCCATCTCGACCAGGCCGCGCTGGTCCAGCCGGTACAGCCGGCCCTCGGGCGCGCGGGTCCGGTTGTGCATGGTGCCGACCCAGAACCGCCCCTGGCGGTCGCAACGGCCGTCGTTGAAGCGGTGCTCCGGGTCCGGCCAGTCGGGCGTGGCCAGGGGCTGCAGGCGGCCGTCCGCCGCGTCCCACAGCACGAGGCGGCGGCCCAGGGCCAGCAGCAGCCGGCCGTCGTCGGCCAGCGCCATCGAGCCCAGCGCCTCGGGCATGGGCCAGGTCTGCAGCGCGCCGTCGGCCGGGTGCAGGCAGCGCAGCGCCGGTGCCCGGATGTCCACCCACCACAGGCACTGCCGCCGCTCGTCCCACAGCGGGCACTCGCCCAGGATGTCGCGCTGCGTGCCGACGCGGCGCCAGGCCGCGCTGCGGGGTGCGGCGTCGAGCGGGGCGGCGGCGGCGGACATGGCCGGCATGCTAGGCAGGGCCTGCTGCGCGGGCAAGCCGCGAGGCGGCAAGGCGGCCTTCGCCGATGGGCAAGGCGAATGTGGCCGGGCCGGTGCAGCGTGGATCTGCTGCGGTGCGCCGCGGCGGTGTTCGCAAGCGGCGAAGGGGCGATTGATCGAATTCCAATTCCGCCGCAAGGGGTGGCTGCCTAGCATGGCCTCGCGGCTTCAGGGCATGGTGCGCAGGGCGCGCCACCGGTGAAGCAGGAGCAGCGATGTTCGACCGTCTGGCCCCGGCCCAGTTGTTCTCGATGCAGGACCAGGTGGTGATGATCAC
>JBJXHB010000418.1:0-3775 GCA_046160725.1 Aquabacterium sp. | reverse complement strand
AGAGGCCCATCGCGTCGATGACGGAAGACAGCGAGGCGGCCGGGCTGTGCGCCAACCTGTACCCGCTGGCAAAGCTCGACATCCTGCGCCTGCACCCGTGGAACTGCGCCATCAAGCGCGTGACCCTGGCGCCGCTGGCTGAGACGCCGCCGTTCGGCTGGAGCTACGCCTTCCAGCTTCCAGGCGACTGGCTGCGTACCATCCAGGTCGGACTGGACGCCGACCCCGGCGAGTACGAGATTGAGGGCCGCACGGTCCTGTACGACAGCAACGTGCTGTACCTGCGCTACGTCGCGGACGTCAGCGAAGGGCAATGGGACTCGCTGCTGGTGCATGTGATGACCAAGCGCATGCAGATCGACCTGGCGTACCCGGTCACCAAGAGCGCCAGCCTGCGCGACTCGCTGGTGACGGAGTTCAACCGGCCGGGCCTGGGTGTGCTGGCCCGGGCCAAGGCCGTGGACGGGCAGGAGAACCCGCCACAGGACTGGGGCGACTCGTCGCTGATCAATGTGCGCATGAGGTAGTCCATGCCTCGCGTGCAGACGATCACCAACAACTTCACCGGCGGCGAGATGTCGCCGAGGATGCGCGGACGGGTGGACCTGGACCGCTACAACGCCAGCGCCAAGACGCTGGAGAACGTCGTCGTTCTGCGCCAGGGCGGCGTCACGGCCCGGCCATCGCTGGACTACCTCGGCGACTCGAAGACGCACAGCACGGTGTGGCGCCCGGTGCCGTTCATCTACTCGCGCGACGATGCCTATGTGCTGGAGTTCGGCGACCTTTACATGCGCGTCTGGCGCAACGGCGCGCAGGTCGAGTCGACGCCGGGCACGCCATACGAGATCGTGACGCCGTTCGCTGCGTCCGAGCTGGCCTCGCTGGACTGGGCGCAGCAGGCCGACACCATGATCATCGCCAGCGGCACGCGCGTCCTGAAGCGCCTGCGCCGGTTCGGGCATGCGTCCTGGGTACTGGACGATGCGCCCATCGACCCGGCGCCCATGGCCGAGATCGGCGAGCGGAATTCGGCCATCACGATGACGACGGACAACGTCGCTGTCGGCGCTGGCCGCACGATCACGGCCGGGGCTGGGTTCTTCCTGAACGCGGACATCGGGCGGGTGATTGGCTGGGGCACTGGCCTGGCCACGATCACGGCCGTTGGCGGGACCACGACTGCCACAGCCACCGTGACGCAAGCCTTCGACAATGCCAGCTCGACGGCCTGGACCCTGTACGGATCACCGCTGTCTGTTCTGACTCCAACCGCGTCCGGCCCTGTCGGCACCTCGACCAACTTCACGCTGGCCGGCGCCGGGTGGCGCTCGAACGTCGCGGGCAACTACCTGGAGATCAATGGCGGCCTGGTGCGCATCACCTCGCGCACGTCTGACACCGTCGTGGCGGGGACCATCGTCACCGAGCTGACGGGCACGACCGCGGCGCCGGCTGATGCCTGGGTGATGAAGCAGCCCGCGTGGAACAGCGTCGACGGCTACCCCACGACGGTGAGCTTCTACCAGCAGCGGCTGTGGGCAGCATCGACCACCAAGTACCCGCAGAGCCTCTGGGGCAGCCGTTCGGGCCTGTACTTTGACTACACCCCAGGGGTGAACGACGACCACGCCGTCTACAAGACGATCGACGCGGACGAGGTCAACGCGGTGCAGTTCCTGACCAGCTTCTCGGCGCTGGTGATCATGACCTACGGGGGCGAGTTCGACGCCCGCGGCGGGGTCGAGAAGCCGATCACGCAGACCAACTGCCAGATCACCAAGTGGTCGCGCTTCGGTGCGGCGCTGGTGCGGCCGGAGGAATGCGGGACGGAGGTCTTCTATGCACAGCGCGGCGGCCTGGTGCTGCGTGTGATGTCGCGCGACGAGGTCGGCGGCATCGGCACGCGGGAGGTCTCGATCTTCTCCGACCACCTGTTGGAGAACGGCATCCAGTGCATGAGTTGGGAGCAGACCCCGGAGCAGGTGCTGTGGATCGCCGACGAGTCTGGCGGCTTTGCGGCGCTGACATACGCGCGCGAGCAGCAGGTGGCCGCGTTCGCCGGCAGCTCGACAGATGGCGTCATCGAGTGGTTCTGCACTGTGCCGGAGGGCGCGACGGATGTGACCTATGCGGCCGTGCGCCGCACGATCAACGGAGCGACGAAGCGCTACATCGAGAAGCTGAACTGGTCAGCGGCGCCTGGCCTGGACTCTCGCAAGTCGGTGACGCTCGGCTCTCCAGGGACCGCGTTCACCGGCTTCGGGCACCTTGCGGCCAAGACCGTCGCCCTGTTGGCTGACGGCGTGTACGTCGGCACCGCGGTGGTGACGGCCGGCGGCGGCATCACGGCGCCGCGCAACACCACGACGCTGCAGGCCGGGCTGCCGTACACGCCGACGGTTGTCCTGCCGGCGCCCGAGGTCGGAACCGGCATGGGCACTGGCCAGGCGCAGCAGCAGTCGGTCAGCCAGATCTGGGTGCGGTTCCTGGAGACGACGGGCTGCACGATCAACGGCAAGACGGTCGCCTTCCGCACCTTCGGCGAGGACGTGCTTGACCAGGCGCCGCCGAGTTTCACCGGCTTCAAGCAGGTGGCCGGCCTCGGCTGGAGCAACGACGAGGAGACGACGCTGGCGCAGCCGCAGCCGTACCCGTGGACGGTGCTGGTCGTGGTCCGCACTGTGACGGTGAACGCAGGATGATCCGCGAGGCGAGCGACCGCGACATCCCGGCGCTGGTGGCGCTTGGGCGTGCCATGCACGACGAGAGCCCGCGCTGGTGCCGGCTGGCCTACGACGCCGAGAAGGTGGCCAACACCCTGCGCGTGCTGGTCGGCGCGCCGTGGGGGTACGTGTGGGTGGCTGAGGACGCCGACGATCAGATCGTGGGCGGCATGGTGGCGGCGGCGACGGCGCACTGGTCGAGCGCGGACCTTGTGGCCACTGACCTGGCGCTTTTTGTGGCGCCGGCGGCCCGTGGTGGGCTGGCGCCGGTGCGGCTGCTGCGTGCATACCGGGCCTGGGCGGTGAACGTCGGGGCCAAGCTGGTGCAGGTCGGCATCACCACCGGCGTGCAGACCGAGGAATCGGCGGCGCTGATGGAGCGCGTGGGATTCAGGCGCTGCGGCGTCGTACTGGAGGCATGACGATGTGCGCAGGCCCTGAACTGATGATGGCCGGCAACCTGTTCCAGGGCGTTGCGTCGGCGTCGCATGGCATGGTGCAGTCGGCCCAGGCCAAGGCGGATGCGGCGGCCGAGATGGACGCGGCGCGGCAGCAGGCCGGGCTGATACTGAAGTCGGCCGAGCGCCGGCGCGGTGCTGCGCGAGCAGCGACAGCAGCCAGCGGCGCCGCCATCGACGAGTTCTCGCTGGGCGTCGAGCAGGATGTGCTGCAGGCCGGCGAGATGGACGCCGCGATGACGATCCTGGGCGGCAAGCGGCGAGCCAATGTCATCCGCGAGACGGGGCGGCAGCAGCGCACGGCTGGCTTCATGGACGCCGGGGGCTCGATCTTCAAGGCTGCTTACGGTGGCTGGCGCGGCACAAAGGAGCCGGCCAAGTTGGGCGGCGGCCCGGGGTACATCCCCCAGGCGGGGGAGTAGCGCATGGCACGCATCCCATCTTCGGAGGGCATGGGCGAGGTCGTCGCCCGGCCGCAGCGCTACGCCGAGGGCCAGCTGCCGCGGGCGGCGTTCGGCGCTGGACTGGCGCAGGCCGTCACCGAGGTCGGCGCGGACATGGCGCGGCGAGAGGAGATGGCGCGCGAGGATG
>JBJXHB010000417.1:0-3027 GCA_046160725.1 Aquabacterium sp. | reverse complement strand
CGACCGGTCGGTCGATGATACGAGCCGGGTCCGGCCATCTAACCCGCCGCCGCTTCAGGACTATCCCGCATGGGTCGCCGCACCTTCAGGCGGCGGACGCCGGGGTTGTCGGGCCTCACGCGTCCCCAGGTGGTCAACCCGGCCGCGCCGCTTTCAGCAGCTCGCGCCCGATGATCAGCTGCTGCACCTCCGACGCGCCCTCGTAGATGCGCAGGGCGCGGATCTCGCGGTACAGCGACTCCACCACCTGGCCGCGGGTCACGCCCAGGCCGCCGAAGAGCTGCACCGCGGCGTCGATGACCTGCTGCGCGCCCTCGGTGGCGCTCAGCTTGGCCATGGCCGCGGCCTGGGTGACGTTGCGGCCCTGGTCGCGCATCCAGGCCGCGCGGTAGGTCAGCAGCGTGGCCGCGTCCAGCGTGGTCGCCATCTGCGCCAGCTTGGCCTGCGTGAGCTGGAAGTCCGCCAGCACGCCGCCAAACATGCGCCGTCCCACGGCGCGCGACAGCCCCTCCTGCATGGCCCGGCGCCCGAAGCCCAGCGCCGCCGCCGCCACCGAGGTGCGGAACACGTCCAGGTTGCGCATCGCGACCTTGAAGCCCTCGCCGGCCGCGCCGATGCGGTTGGCCAGCGGCACCCGGCAGCCGGTGAAGCGCAGCCGCGCGAGCGGATGCGGCGCGATCACGTCGATGCGCTCGGCGATGTCGAAGCCCGGCGTGCCGGCCTCGACGATGAAGGCCGAGATGCCGCGCGCGCCCGGCGCCTCGCCGGTGCGCACGAAGACGATGTAGAAGTCGGCGATGCCGCCGTTGGAGATCCAGGTCTTTTCGCCGTCGATCACGGCATGGTCGCCGTCGATGCGGGCGGCGCACTGCATCGCCGCCACGTCGGAGCCGGCGTCCGGCTCGCTGAGCGCAAAGGCGGCGATCGCGCGGCCGGCCACCACCTCGGGCAGCCAACGCGCACGCTGGGCCGGCGTGCCCTGCAGGCTGATGGCGCCCGAGCCCAGGCCCTGCATCGCAAAGGCAAAGTCGGCCAGCCCCGAATGCCGGGCCAGGGTGTCGCGGATGATGCAGATGGCCCGGGTGTCGATGGCCTGCCCGGCCTCGCGCGCGACGGCATGGCGCAGCCAGCCACCGGCGCCGAGCGAGCGCACCAGCGCCTGGCATTCGGCGTCGACATCGGTGCCGTGGCTGTGCGGTATGTGGTCCGCCGCCCAGGCGTCCAGCTCGCGGGCCAGCGCCGCATGGTGCGGCTCGAAGAAGGGCAGGTCGGTGTCGATGCGGGTGCAACTCATGTCGGGCGGCCTGGGTTGGGGGACATGGGGGTCAGTTGCCCTGGAACACCGGCTTGCCCTTGGCGACAAAGGCGTCGTAGGCGCGCTGGAAGTCGCCGGTCAGCATGCACAGCGCCTGGGCCTGGGCCTCGGCCTCGATGGCCTGGTCCACCGTCATGGCCCACTCCTGCTGCAGCATGGTCTTGGTGATGCCGTTGGCAAAGGTCGGGCCTGCGGCCAACTGCGCCGCGAAGGCCTGCGCCTCGCCCAGCAGCGCCTCGGGTGCGCACAGCCGATTGAAGAAGCCCCAGGCCTCGCCCTGCTCGCCGCCCAGCGAGCGGCCGGTGTACAGAAGCTCGCTGGCACGGCCCTGGCCGATGATGCGCGGCAGCATGGCGCAGGCGCCCATGTCGCAGCCGGCCAGGCCGACGCGGTTGAACAGGAAGGCCGTCTTGCTGCGCACGGTGCCGTAGCGGATGTCCGAGGCCATGGCCAGGATGGCCCCGGCGCCGGCGCAGACGCCGTCGATGGCGGCCACGATGGGCTGCGGGCAGGACCGCATGTTCGACACCAGGGCGCCGGTCATGCGGGTGAACATCAGCAGCTCCGGCGCCTTCAGCTGGAGCAGCGGGCCGATGATCTCGTGCACGTCGCCGCCAGAGCAGAAGTTGCCGCCCTCCCCGACCAGCACCACGGCATGGACGTCCGGCGCGAGCTTCAGCGCATGGAACAGGTCGCGCAGCTCGGCATAGCTGTCGAAGGTCAGCGGGTTCTTGCGCTCCGGCCGGTTCAGCGTGACGGTTGCCACGCCGCTGTCCACCCGCCAGCCAAAGTGGCGGGCCTGGTAGCCGGCCATGGGCTTGCGGTTGCCGGCCAGCAGGGCGGGGTCGATGCGGGAGGTGTCGTCTGTGCTCATGGGTGGATCTTCGGATGTCGTTGAACGGAGGTGGGTGATCGCGAGGCCGGTCCGCCGGTTGCCGCGCTCAGCTTTCGATGTGCCGGGCCACGCCGTGGCGCAACTGCCCGAGCAGGCCGTAAAGGGCCTTCATGTCGGCGGCCGGCAGGCCGGACAGCATCTCGACCACCCAGCCCTCGTGCTCGGCGGCCATGGCCTCGAAGGCCTCGCGGCCCTGCGGCGTCAGGCTGACGAGCGTGGCCCGGCGGTCGCCGGCGGCGCTGTCGCGCTGCACCAGGCCGTCGCGGGCCAGCTCATCGGTCAGGCCGGTGATGCTGCCGCCGGTCACCATCAGGCAGCGGCTGAGCTGGCTCATGCGCAGGCCGTCCGGGTGCCGGTGCAGCTGCGCCAGGTAGTCGAAGCGCGACAGGGTGATGCCGAAGCGCGCCCGCAGCCGGCGCCGGATCTCGTCCTCGATCTCGGTGGAGCTGGCCAGCAGCCGCAGCCACAGCCGCAGCGCCAGGTGGTCGTCGCGCGCGGCGCGGGACTCCAGGCCCGGGTGGGCCGGCCCGCTGGCCGTGCCGCTGCGTTCGCTGGTCACGGCCACTTCAGGCCTCCTGGGCGCGTGGCACGCCGGGTACGGCCGCCGCCTGCGGTGCCTTCATCGCCGCCTGGGCGACCGCCGCCGCCTGCTGCGCCTTGTCGCGCTGGAAGCCGGCCTCCAGCTGCGACTTGCCGGACAGGTATTGACTCGGCCAAGCCTGGCCGGTGTAGCCGATGCGCGCCGCCTCGGTCAGGGTCCAGGCCGGGTTGGCCAGATGCGGCCGCGCCACCGCGCACAGGTCGGCCCGGCCGGCCG
>JBJXHB010000416.1:0-2590 GCA_046160725.1 Aquabacterium sp. | reverse complement strand
CGATCGACCGCAGCGACGCCGACACCTTGTTGCGACATGCCGATCACGCCATGTACGGTGCCAAGCAGTCCGGTCGCAACGGCTACCTCTTCTTCGACCCGGAACACCGGCGCAGAACGGAAGAGCGCGTCATGGCCATCGGCCGCGTGCAAGAAGCCCTGGATCAGGCCGAGTTCGTGCTCTTCTACCAGCCCAAGGTCGACATGCGCGTCGGTCGGGTGCTGGGCTTCGAGGCCCTGCTGCGCTGGGACCACCCCCAACATGGCCTCATAGCGCCGCTGCAGTTTCTGCCCTTGATCGAGAACACCGGCTTGTCAGCGCGGGTGGGCGACTGGGTGTTCGGCCAGGCGCTGGAGCACCTTTCGCAGTGGCGGCGCGGTGGGCTGGACATTTCGGTCAGCGTGAACGTGTCGGCGCGGCACCTGCAGGAGCCTGACTTCGCACAACGGCTGTCCGAACTACTGGCCCGCCATCCTGAACCGCTGGCCCCGAAGTTCGAACTCGAAATGCTCGAGACCGCAGCCCACGCCGACATCGAAGCCACTTCAGCACTGATGGCGCGCTGCAAGGCGCTGGGCGTGCGTTTCTCGCTGGACGACTTCGGCACTGGATACTCCACCCTCACCTACCTCAAGCGGCTGCCGGTCGACGTGCTGAAGATCGACCGCAGCTTCGTGCACCACATGCTCGACGACACCCAGGACCGCGCCATCGTCGAAGGCGTGATCGGCCTGGCACGCACCTTTGGCTGCGTGGTGGTGGCTGAAGGCGTTGAAAGCCCCGCCCAGGCCCGCACCCTGCTTGAACTTGGCTGCGACATTGGCCAAGGCACCGGCATTGCCGCGCCGATGCCGGCCGGCCAGGTGGCGGCCTGGGCGCGGCAGTACAAAGGCATGTTCGCGTTGACGCCGGCGGTCACCAACGACCCTGGCCCCGGGCCCGGCGCGGGCAACGCGCCAGCACCTGGATCAGCCAGCATCTGAATGGTGCGCCCTGCCTGCTGCATGGCCTGCGATTTGGCCAGCGCCATCGCCAGCAACATCGACCGCTAGACTTCGTCGGTGATCCCAGCCGGTTTCCTGCAAGACCTGGTGTCCCGCGTCGACATCGTCGACGTGGTAGGTCGGCATGTCGAACTCAAGCGAGGCGGCACCAACTTGATGGGGCTGTGCCCGTTTCACGCTGAAAAGTCACCCAGCTTTTCGGTCAGCCCGATCAAACAGTTCTACTACTGCTTCGGTTGCGGGGCCAGCGGTGACGCGATCCGGTTTCTGACCGAACACACGGGCATGAGCTTTGTCGACGCCGTGACCGAGCTGGCCCAGTCCGTCGGCTTGCAGGTGCCGCAAGAGCATGTCAGCCCTGAAGACCGTGAACGCCGGCAGCGCCTGGCTGAGCGGCGCTTGTCGCTGACGGACGTGCTGCAACGGGCTGCCCAGCACTACCGCGCGCAGCTCAAGGCGTCACCGACAGCCATTGACTACCTGAAGGGCCGCGGCCTGTCGGGCGAAATTGCCGGGCGCTTCGGCCTGGGTTACGCGCCACCCGGTTGGCGCGGCCTGGCCAGTCTGTTCCCCAGCTACGACGACCCGGTGCTGGAAGAAGCAGGCCTGGTGCGCAGCAGCAGCGACGACCCCGACGCGCAGGCTGAAGAGCGCAAGCGCTACGACTGGTTCCGCCACCGGGTGATGTTTCCCATCCGCGCGGTGGGCGGCGAGATCATCGGCTTTGGGGCCCGCGTGCTGGACGACAGCAAGCCCAAGTACCTGAACTCGCCGGAGACCCCGGTGTTCAGCAAGGGGCGCGAACTCTACGGCCTGTTCGAAGCCCGCCAGGCGATCCGCGAACGCGGCTTCGCCTTGGTCGTCGAAGGCTACATGGACGTGGTGGCCCTGGCGCAAAGCGGCTTCGGCAACGCGGTGGCCACCCTGGGCACGGCCTGCACGGCCGACCACATCCAGAAGCTGTTTCGCGTCACCGATTCGGTGGTGTTCAGCTTCGACGGCGATGCGGCGGGCCGACGCGCTGCGGGCCGCGCGCTGGAGGCGGCGCTGCCGCACGCGACAGACCTGCGCCAGGTTCGCTTCCTGTTTCTGCCGGCCGAGCATGACCCCGACAGCTTCGTGCGCGAGCAAGGGGCCGCCGCGTTCGAGCAGGCCATCGAGCAAGCCTTGCCGCTGTCTCGCCAGTTGCTGGCCCATGCCGGTGCCGACTGCGACCTGGACACGGCCGAGGGGCGGGCCCGTATGCTGGCCATGGCACGGCCTCTCTGGCAGGCCCTGCCCGATGGCGCGCTGCAGCGACAACTGCTGGGGGACCTGGCGCGCGCTGCACAACTGACGAACGACGACTTGACATCGATGTGGCAATTGAGTCGGCAGCCTGCCGCAACTGAGCCAAGCGCCCGCGCGTCATCCGTCCGTCAACCGTCGACCCGCACCACGGTGTCGCGCCTGCGCGGCAGAACCATGCCCACAGGTTCGGCCGAACTGGCGTTGCGGTTGCTGCTGCGGCACGCCGACTGGTGGGACCGGCTGACGGCAGAGGACCATCACCTGCTGCACAGCCTGGGCGGCGACCACGGGGCCCT
>JBJXHB010000415.1:0-14042 GCA_046160725.1 Aquabacterium sp. | reverse complement strand
TCTGCATCGCCGGCCTGGCCGCCGCCCGGGCCTTGCGAATGGCCGGCATCGACGACATCGTGTTGCTGGAGCTGGAGGACAGCGCCGGCGGCAACAGCCGCGGCCATGTGATGGGCGGCCTGGCCTGCCCGCTGGGCGTGCACTACCTGCCGCTGCCGGGGCCGCAGGCCACCGAGGTCGCCGCCTGGCTGCAGGAGATCGGGCTGCTGCGCATGCAGCACGGCCGCCTCGCCGCTGACGAGCGCCACCTGTGCCATGCGCCGCAGGAGCGCCTGTGGGTCGACGGCGCCTGGCACGAAGGCCTGCTGCCGCCGGCGGACCCGGCTTCGGCCACGCAGGCGCAGTACCGGGCGTTCGCACACGCCGTGGCGACGGTGCAGCACGACGCCCGGTTCGCTGCGCCCACCGCGCGCGCGCCGTGGACCGCGGTGCATGCCGACCTGGACGGCCAGACCTTCGCGGCCTGGCTGCAGGCGCGCGGGCTGACGGACGAGCGGCTGCGCTGGTTCCTGGACTACAGCTGCCGCGACGACTATGGGGCACCGGCGGCGCAGGTGTCGGCCTGGGCCGGGCTGCACTATTTCGCCAGCCGCCATGGCTTTCATGCGCCGGGCGACGAGACCGACGATCGCGATGCGGTCCTCACCTGGCCCGAGGGCAACCACTGGCTGGTGCAGCGCCTGGCCGCACCGCTGGGCCCGCGGGTGCAGGCCGGGCGCATCGTGCGCCGGGTGGAGGTCGGCCGGCACGGCGTGCAGGTGCTGGCCGAGCGCGCCGGCAGCGGCGGCGGCATTCGGGACCTGGAGTCCTGGCAAGCCGCGGCCGTAGTGATGGCCGTGCCGTTGCCGGTGGCGATGCGGCTGTTGCCCATGGCGCCGCCCGCACTGGCTGCCGCGGCGCAGGGGCTGCAGCAGGCACCATGGCTGGTGGCCAACCTGCATCTGCGCGCCGCCCCGCTGGACGGCGGGCTGGGCGCAGCGCCGGCGTGGGACAACGTGCGCTTCGGCAGCATCACGCTGGGCTATGTCGATGCCGGTCACCAGCGCCTGGACCCCCGGCCCGGGCCGACCGTGCTGACAGCGTACTCCGCCTGGCCGGCCGACCAGCGCGCCGCCCTGGCCGGCGACGACTGGCGGCCCTGGGCGCAGCGCGTGCTGGATGAGCTGACCCCCCTGCACCCGGACCTGCCCGGGCTGGTGCAACGGATCGATCTCGCCCGATACGGCCATGCCATGAGCATCCCTGTTCCGGGCCGGCGCAGCCTGGCGGCCCCGGGCGGCCCTCTGGCCGCGCTGGCGGACCCAGGTGCGGCGTCGCGCCTGCAGGTCGCCCATGCCGACCTGTCGGCCTATTCGGTATTCGAGGAGGCCTTTACCCACGGCCACCGGGCTGGCCAGGCGGCGGCCGTGCGCGTGCGCAGCGGCTGAGCAGCACGTAGGCAGCATGCGTCGGCCGCCGCCGGGGGTGCTGGCATTGCCCACCGCCTTGCACGGCGTCATCGCCCACGCCCCGCCGGCGCTCGGTTACGCTGCATGTCCCGCCGCCTTTGATGACGCCGCCCGCAACCGGCGCTCGCCAACCATGCAATACCGTCGAATGGGCCATAGCGGCCTGCGCCTGTCCGTGCTCTCGCTGGGCTCCTGGGTGACCTATCACAACCAGGTCGACGTGGACGCCGCGGTGGAGATGATGGCCATCGCCTATGACGCCGGCGTCAACTTCTTCGACAACGCCGAGGGCTACGCGCTCGGCCACAGCGAAGAGGTGATGGGCGCCGCTCTCAAGCGCCTGGGCTGGCCGCGCCTGAACTATGTGGTGTCCAGCAAGTACTACTGGGGCCTGGACCGGGGCACAGGCGACGGCGTCAACCGCCGCAACACGCTCAACCGAAAGTACCTGATGCAGGCGGTGGACGGTTCGCTGCGGCGCATGGGCCTGGACCACCTCGACCTGATCTACTGCCACCGGCCCGATCCGCACACCCCGGTCGACGAGACGGTGCGGGCAATGAACGACCTGATCGTCCAGGGCAAGGCGCTGTACTGGGGCACCAGCGAGTGGAGTGCCGCGGACATCCGCACCGCCTGGCAGCTGGCCGATAGCCACGGCTGGCACCGCCCGGTGGTCGAGCAGCCGCAGTACAACCTGCTGCACCGGCACCGCGTCGAGCATGAGTACGCGCCGCTGTATGACGAGATCGGCCTGGGCCTGACCACCTGGAGCCCGCTGGCCAGCGGGCTGCTGACCGGCACGTACCGTGGCGGCATGCCCGACGACAGCCGTGGCGCCATGCCCAGCATGGCCTTCCTGCGCGAGCGGCTGCTCGACGAGCCGCGCAACGCCGCGGTCGGCCGGCTGGTGCCGATCGCCGACGCGCTGGGCTGCACCCTGGCCCAACTGGCCATCGCCTGGAGCGCGCGCAACCCGAACGTGACGTCGGTGATCACCGGCGCGTCGCGGCCTGATCAGCTCAAGGCCAACCTGGCTGCGGTGCAGGTGCTGGAGCGCCTGACCGACGACGCGGTCGCCCGCATCGAGACCGTCACCGCCCCGTTGGCGAGCTGAGCAGCGGGCCCGGGCCTGGACCTGCCCGGCCCGCTAACCCAGCCCCACGGGCGCCGGGGCCTGGGTGACGATGCGGCGGAACAGCGGCTGGTAATCGGCCGGTACCGGATGGCCGGTCAGCGGGTCGCGGTTGGCAGCGAAGGCCTCGTCCAGTTGCGCCCAGTCGGCCTCGGTCAGGTGCTCGCGGGCGGCGGGCATGACCTTGCGTTCCTCCAGCGACATGTGCTCCAGGTAGGCGTCGATGTAGCGGTGCAGCGCAATCTCGAAGGCCTCGCGCCGCGGCTCGCCCATCACCTCATAGCCCAGGAGCGCACGTTCGAGATGGCGGATGGCCGCCTCACCGCGCTGATGTTCCTGGTCCAGCCGGTTCAGCACCGGCGTCAGGTCCGGGCAGCGCTGGCGCAGCCGGGGGAACAGCAGCTCGCTCTCCTTCGGGTGGTGCAGCCGCTCGGGAAACTCGTCGATGTAGAACAGCATGGCCCGCAGCAGCGCAAAGTCGGGTTTCTCGCCCTGGCGGGCCCAGTTGTCGACCAGCATCGGTATCGAGCGCAGCATGGCGGCCAGTGCCTGATGCTCATCCTGGATCACGGATTCGGCAAGGTGTTTCATGGGGACGGTCCGGTTGCGCCCGTTTCCGGACGGTGCCTGTGTGGGCGGGGCGGCCTTGTTGCCACCCCCGGTGCGCACGGTGGCATCAAGGCGGTGCGCGCGCCTTGATCCAGCGCAAGTCCCGCCGGGCCCGGCTCGTAGAATCCGGCGCCCTTCCGAGCGGGTTCCCGCCCGCCCTCCGGAGCACCCGCCCCACCCCCCAGACGCCGCCACCGCGGCCGCAGCCGACCCGCCATGTCCGACACCCGCACCGACCTCCAACGCGGCATGGCCCATGCCATCCGCGCCCTCAGCATGGACGCCGTCCAGCAGGCCAACAGCGGCCACCCAGGCGCGCCCATGGGCATGGCGGAGATGGCCCTGGCCTTGTTCAAGCGCCATCTGCGCCACAACCCGGCCGACCCGCACTGGACCGAGCGCGACCGCTTCGTGCTCAGCAACGGCCATGCGTCGATGCTGCTCTATTCGGTGTTGCACCTGTGTGGCTATGCCTTGCCGCTGGACGAGATCAAGCGCTTCCGGCAACTGCACAGCATGACGCCCGGGCACCCCGAGGTCGACCTCACGCCCGGCGTGGAGACCACCACCGGCCCGCTCGGACAGGGCCTGGCCAATGCGGTGGGCATGGCGCTGGCCGAGAAGCTGCTGGCCGCGCAGTTCAATCGCGACGGCCATGCGCCGGTCGGCCACCACACCTATGTCGTCGTCGGCGACGGCTGCCTGATGGAGGGCATCAGCCACGAGGCCCTGGCCCTGGCCGGCGCCTGGAAGCTGAACCGCCTGATTGCGCTGTACGACGACAACGGCATCTCGATCGACGGCGCGGTGGCGCCCTGGTTCATCGACGACACCGCCGCGCGCCTGCGCGCCTGCGGCTGGGACGTCATCGGCCCGGTGGACGGCCATGACGTGGACGCGGTCGATGCCGCCATCGCCCAAGCCAAGGCCGGCACCGAGCGGCCGAGCTTCATCATCTGCAAGACCACCATCGGGCGAGGCAGCCCGAACCGCGCCGGCACCGCCAAGGCCCATGGCGAGGCCCTGGGTGCCGAGGAGATCGCGCTGACCCGCGCGGCTCTGGGCTGGACGTACGGCCCATTCGAGAT
This sequence comes from Aquabacterium sp., assembly GCA_046160725.1. Classification (GTDB taxonomy): domain Bacteria; phylum Pseudomonadota; class Gammaproteobacteria; order Burkholderiales; family Burkholderiaceae_C; genus JBJXHB01. Next base: position 9,762 of record JBJXHB010000415.1, on the reverse strand, counting down.
CCCGGCCGAGCTGCGCGCCGCCTGGGATCACAGCGCCGCCGGTGCCGCGGCGCAGGCCGGCTGGCAGGCCACGCACGACGCCTGGGCGGCGGCGCAGCCCGAGGCCGCGGCCGCATACCGTCGGCGCATGGCCGGCGACTTGCCGGCGGACTTCGCGGACATCGCGGTGCAGGCGCTGAAGGAGGCCCACACCAAGGCCGAGACCGTGGCCACCCGCAAGGCCAGCCAGCTGGCGCTGGAGCACTTCACGGCCGCGCTGCCGGAGCTGCTGGGCGGCAGCGCCGACCTGACCGGGTCCAACCTCACCAACACGAAGTCGACGCCACCCCTGCGCATCGCCGCCGACGGCGCGGTCAAGCTCGACGAGGCCGGCCGCATCGGCCGCCACATCAACTACGGCGTGCGCGAGTTCGGCATGGCCGCCATCATGAACGGCGTCGCGTTGCACGGCGGCTTCATCCCGTATGGCGGCACCTTCCTGACCTTCAGCGACTACAGCCGCAACGCCATCCGCATGGCCGCGCTGATGAAGCGCCGCGTGGTCCATGTCTTCACCCACGACAGCATCGGCCTGGGCGAGGACGGCCCCACCCACCAGAGCGTGGAACATGCCGCCAGCCTGCGACTGATACCCAACCTGGACGTCGGGCGCCCGGCCGACACCGCCGAGACGGTGGTCGCCTGGACCATGGCCCTGGCCCAGCGCAGCCGCCCCAGCGCTCTGCTGCTGTCGCGCCAGAACCTGCCCTATTGCCCCAAGGCCGATGCCGATGTCATCACCCGTGGTGCCTATGTGCTGGCCGAGCCCAGCGAAGTCGGTGCCCGCGGCGCAGCCCGCGCGGTGATCCTGGCCAGCGGCTCGGAGGTGCACCTGGCGCTGCATGCCCAGGCCGAGCTGGCCCGCCTGCGCATCCCGGTGCGCGTGGTGTCGGTGCCGTCGACCAGCGTGTTCGACCGCCAGGACGCGGCCTACAAGGCATCGGTGCTGCCGGCCAAGCTGCCCCGCATCGCCGTCGAGGCCGGCGTCACCGACGGCTGGTGGAAGTACGGCTGCGCCGCCGTCATCGGCATCGACCGCTACGGCGAGAGCGCGCCGGGCGGCGTGCTGTTCCAGCACTTTCATCTGACGGTGGACAACGTGGTGGCGACGGTGCGGGCCGTGCTGCGCCGGCGGTGAGCCGCCACCACAGGCTCGCTGCGGCGGCAGCCTGGGCAGCATGGGGTCTGCTCGCTGGTGCGCCGCCCGCTGCGGCCCAGGCCATGGTGGACATGCCGTCGCCCGCCCAGCGATGCATGACGCTGGACCCGAAGGCCGAAGGGTCGGCCCCGGTCTATCCGCCCCTCGACTATTCCGCGCGCCGCAGCGGGCGGATCAAGGTGGAGCTGTCCTTCTTCGACCCTGCTGAGCGTCCGCGGGTGCAGGTACTGGAACGCGAGGGTGACGATGATCGCCGGTTCGAAGCCAGCGTACGCGACTTCGTGCAGCATCTGCGGGCACCTTGCATGGCCGAGGGGCCGGTTCCGGCGCGACTGACGATCGACTATGTCTTCAACCGTGATCGCTCACCCGGCCTGAATGGCCAGCCGGTCGATGCCGACGCCGAGTTGCGTCGGCAGCTGTTTCACTGCATCCGCCATGTGAGCGGCGAGTCGAAACCCGCTTTCCCGGAACGCGCAAGCAAAGCGGGAGAGCTTGGGCGCGTGCTCGTCGAGATGCGATTCATCGGGCCTGACTCAGCCCCGGATGTCCAGGTGCACGGGCACACATCGACCCGCGAACTCCAGAAGGGCGTGCGCGGCTGGACCGCTGGGTTGCGCTTGCCTTGCTTCGATGGACAACCCCTTGTCCATCGCGTGACGTATGTGTTCATCTACCAGGACATGGCGATCGGATTCAAGGGTGGTGTTTCATTCCAGCAGATCTTTGGCAGCGTGCGGGCGGACCAGCGGGCGCTCATCCCGGCGGACTCCACAGCCATGGCCTGCCCGTTCAATCTGCGCTTCGCCTACTACCGACCGAGAGACAACCTGGTACACCAGATTCACAGCTATGACCCGCGACGCACGCCGCTGCTGGAATGGCTGCGCAAAGCCGAGTTCGACCTGAACCCTGACCTGCTGAACGCCGTCTGGGGCGATGCGGTCGAATTCGAGGTGCCGTGTTACCGCATGGCCGGCGCCGCCACTCAACGCCCATGACTCACAACGCCCACCCGCGGCCCGCCGAATCCATCACCGACTGACCGTCGCGAGCGCGCGAAGATCGCAGGTTTGTCGGCGCGTACCGGCCGCCTCGCATTCCCCTTCCTCGATCCACCCTAACCGGAGAATCCACATGACCCTCAAGATCGGTATCAACGGCTTCGGCCGCATCGGCCGCATGGTGTTCCGCGCCGCGGTGCAGAATTTTCCCGACGTGCAGGTCGTCGGCATCAACGACCTGCTGGAGCCGGACTACCTGGCCTACATGCTGACCTACGACAGCGTGCATGGCCGCTTCAAGGGCGAGGTGTCGGTGGACGGCGCCACGCTGGTGGTCAATGGTCGGCGCATCCGCCTGACCGCCGAGCGCGACCCCGCCGCGTTGAAGTGGGGCGATGTCGGCGCCGACGTGGTGGTGGAGTCCACCGGCCTGTTCCTGACCAAGGAGACGGCCCAGAAGCACATCGACGCCGGCGCAAAGAAGGTCATCATGAGCGCGCCGTCCAAGGACGACACGCCGATGTTCGTCTATGGCGTCAACGACCGGTCGTATGCCGGCCAGGCCATCATCAGCAACGCCAGCTGCACCACCAACTGCCTGGCGCCGGTGGCCAAGGTGCTGAACGACAGTTTCGGCATCAAGCGCGGCCTGATGACCACGGTGCATGCGGCCACCGCGACGCAGAAGACCGTCGACGGTCCGAGCAACAAGGACTGGCGTGGCGGGCGCGGCATCCTGGAGAACATCATCCCGAGCTCCACCGGCGCGGCCAAGGCGGTGGGCGTGGTCATCCCCGAGCTGAACAAGAAGCTCACCGGCATGTCCTTCCGCGTGCCCACCTCCGATGTCAGCGTGATCGACCTGACCGCCGAGCTGGTCCGGGAGGCCAGCTGGGACGACATCTGCAACGCGATGAAGGCCGCCGCCGCCGGCCCGATGAAGGGCGTGCTGGCCTACACCGAGGACAAGGTGGTGGCCACCGACTTCCGCGGCGAGCCCTGCACCAGCGTCTTCGACGCCGAGGCCGGGATCGCGCTGGACAAGACCTTCGTGAAGGTCATCGCCTGGTACGACAACGAATGGGGCTACTCCAACAAGGTGTTGGAGATGGCCCGCGTGATCGGCCGATAAGCGCCGCTGCGCGGCGGCAGTTCCAGCGCTGTTGAAACGGCTGGATACACACTTCGCCGCCGCCGCGCACAGCTTCACACCGGCTTAGCCTGGCGGCGGCGCCACGGCACCTGACAATGGCATGGCCGGCTGGTACCCCTGGGGTGGCAGCCGGCGTGCGCTGTTGCACGCCATGCCGCTGTCCCGCCCATGCCGACCTTGTCCCTGCCCCGCCGCGCTGCGTCACGCGCCGCCCGCCAGCTCGCTGCGGCCCTGCTGCTGAGCCTGCCCGCGCTCGGCCTCGCGCCCGGTGCTGCCTTCGGCGAGCCCGGGCCACGGCTGCCTTCCGCACAAGGGCAGGCGCAGGCGCCGGCATCGGCCAAGGCCCGGGTCATCGTCCGCTACAAGGACACCAGCGAGCTGATGCGCGCCCAGCGCGCCAGCGCCGAGGGGCGAGCCCAGGCATCGGCGCAGGGCCCGCGCCAGGCCGCGCTGCTGGCCCGCCGCACCGGCCTGGCCATCACCGACGGCTTCGGCCTCGGCCCGCGCACCCAGGTGCTGTTCGCGCGCGGCATCGGCTCGGCCGAACTGGCGCAGCGGCTGCGCGCCGACCCCGACATCGAGCATGCGGAAGTTGATCAGCGCATGCGCATCGCGGCTGCGCCCAACGACCCGCTTTACCGCGACGGCCAGACCGGCACGCCGACCGTCGGCCAGTGGTACCTGCGGGCGCCGTCCTCGCCGGCGACATCGGCGATCAATGCCGAGGCGGCCTGGGACATCACCAACGGCTCGGCCGGCGTGGTGGTGGCGGTGCTGGACACCGGCGTGCGCCTGGACCACCCGGACCTTGCCGGCAAGCTGCTGCCGGGCTATGACTTCGTCAGCGACGTCGAAACCGCCAACGACGGCGGCGGACGCGACGCCGACCCCAGCGACCCCGGCGACTGGATCACCGCGGGCGAGAACGCATCGGGCGACTTCGCCGGCTGCGGCGTCAGCGACAGCAGCTGGCACGGCACCCAGGTGGCCGGGCTGATCGGTGCGGCCACCCACAACGGCATCGGCATGGCCGGGGCCGGCCGAAATGTGATGGTGCTGCCGGTGCGGGTCCTGGGCAAATGCGGCGGCTTCACCTCTGACATCGTGGCCGGCATGCGCTGGGCGGCCGGCATCTCAAGCGACCCGGTCACCAACCCCAACCCGGCCAGGGTGCTCAATCTCAGCCTGGGCTCGTCCAACAGCTGCAGCAACAGCTACCAGACCGCCGTCAACGAGATCATCGCCGCCGGCGTGGTCGTGGTGGCCGCGGCCGGCAACGACACCGGCCATGCGGTCAACCAGCCTGGCAACTGCGCGGGCGCCCTGGCCGTGGCCGGCATACGACACATCGGCAGCAAGGTCGGCTACTCGAACATCGGGCCGGAAGTGGCCATCGCCGCGCCAGCCGGCAACTGCGTCAACCTCAGCGGCGACTGCCTGTACCCGCTGCTGACCACGGTCAACCTCGGCACCACCGTGCCGACGGTCAACAGCTACAGCGACAGCGTCAACTACTCGGTGGGCACCAGCTTTGCCACGCCGCTGGTGGCAGGCACCGCCGCGCTGATGCTCTCGGCCAACCCCAGCCTGACGCCGACCCAGGTGCGCAGCGCCATTCAGGCCACCGCAAGGACCTTTCCGACCACCGGGGCAGAGCCCGGCGTGCTCGCCTGCGCGCCGCCCAGCAATGCGGACCAACTGGAGTGCTACTGCACCACCACCACCTGCGGCGCCGGCATGTTGAACGCCGCCGCTGCGGTGGCAAACGTGGCCACCAACCCGCCAACGCCGGTGATCTCGCAGCTGCCGGCCACCGTGGTGGCGGGTGACCTGGTGACCTTCGGCGGCAGCGGCTCGACGGCCTTCACCGGCCGCTCCATTACCGCCTGGCAGTGGCAGATGGTGTCCGGCGGCGGCATTGCCACGCTCAACGCCACCAACGGCGTCACCACCACCGTGTCCACCACCGGCGCCGGCAGCTTCACGCTGCGGCTGACAGTCACCGACAGCGCTGCCATCACCAACAGCGTCAATTCCACCGTCATCGTGCTGGCGCCCACCACCGCGCGGCTGGCCGCCAGCAACACCAGCCCGACCATCGGTACCGCCGTCACGCTGGACGGCAGCGGCTCGACCGCCGCCACCGGCAGCATCGCCAGCTACCTGTGGGAGATCACCAGTGGTGGTGGCCTCGGCAATTTCAGCGGCGGCACCACCGGTGCGACGGCGACGCTGGCCACCACGGCCGCGGGCACGCTGACGGTGCGCCTGACCGTGACCGACACCAGTGGGCGCGTGTCCAGCACCACCCAGGCCATCTCGGTCACCGCGGCGACGGCCGGCGGCGGTGGTGGCGGCGCGGCCAGCTGGCCCTGGCTGTTGTTGCTGGCGCTGGCGACGGCCCTGTTGCCCAGCCGCAGCTCCCGGCGCTAGCGCTGTCGCAGCGGCGTCGGCTCAGCCCACCGCCGCCGCGCTGACCGCCTCGCCGTGGGCCAGCGGCAGCCATTCGGCGTCGCGGTCGTCGTCGCGCTTCAGTGGCTCGGAGGCGACCACCAGGCCTTGCGGCCCCTGGCAGCGGTAGAGCGTGGGCGGATGGGCGTCCGACGACAGCCGGAAGGCATGCATGCGCCGGCCATCGGTCAAGGCGGCAGCCAGGCGCAGCGGTTCCGTCACGCCGCGCTCGTGCATCAGGCGCACCACGGCGTCGAACACCTGCTGCACCGCGTCTGCCGGCGCCTCGCCGGCGTCGATGCGCGCCAGCGTCAGCAGGAACAGCAGCTCGCTGTCGGTGGCGCCGCGCCGCTGCGCATACAGCCCATCCGGCAGCCGCGCCTCCAGCGCCCGGCGCACCCGGGCATAGCCGCCGATCTGGCCGTTGTGCATGAACATCCAGCGCCCGTGCCGGAAGGGGTGGCAGTTCGACCGTGCGATGCCGCCGGAGGTGGCCGCCCGCACATGCGCGAAGAACAGCCGCGAGCGCACCGTGGCCGCCAGCGACTGCAGGTTGTCGTCCGACCAGGCCGGCATCACCTCGCGGTAGACCGCCGGCTCCTCGCGCTCGCCGTACCAGCCGATGCCGAAGCCGTCGCCATTGGTGACGGTGCGTGCCTCCTCGGCCCGCAGCGACTGCCGCACCAGCGAGTGCTGCGGCTTGGCGATCAGCTCTTCCAGGAAGATGGCCTGCCCGTGATAGGCGATGAAACGGCACATGGGCCGGTCTCCGTTGACGGCGATCGATGACCTATCGGCATCCCGCGTGCCGACTTGATGGCGCCGGTGCCGCCGCGGGCACATCCGCATGGCCCGCTATCCTGCGCGCCATGCTGCGCCGCCTGGCCGATTTTTCCGTCTCCGCCACGGTCGCCGGCTTCGTCGCCGTGCTGGTCGGCTACTCCAGCTCGGTGGCCATCGTGTTCCAGGCGGCCCAGGCCCTGTCGGCCACGCCGGCCCAGGTGGCGTCCTGGATCGGCGCGCTGGGCCTGGCCATGGCGGTCACCTCGATCGGCCTGTCCTGGCGCTACCGCCAGCCGGTGCTGACGGCCTGGAGCACGCCCGGCGCGGCCCTGCTGGCGGCGACCCAGGGCGTGGCCATGCCCGAGGCCGTCGGCGCGTTCATGGTCTGCGGCGCGCTGATCCTGCTGGCCGGCGCCAGCGGCGCCTTCGAGCGCCTGATGGACCGCATACCGCACGCCATTGCGGCGGCGCTGCTGGCGGGCGTGCTGGCCCGCTTCGGGCTGGATGCGGTTGGCGCCTTCAAGGCCGACCAGGTGCTGGTCGGGGCGATGGCGCTGCTGTACCTGGCCGGCCGGCGCGGGTGGCCGCGCTGGGCGGTGCCCGGCGTGCTGGCCGGTGGCATCGTCGTCGCCGCGGCGCAGGGCCGGCTGCAGTTCGGCGCGGTGACCTGGGCCTGGACCGAGCCGGTGTTCGTGGCGCCGGTGTTCAGCATCGCGGCGCTGGTCGGCGTGGCGCTGCCGCTTTTCCTGGTCACCATGGCCTCGCAGAACCTGCCCGGCGTGGCCGCTCAGCGCGCCAGCGGCTACGACACGCCGGTGTCCCCGGTCGTCGCGGCCACCGGGCTGACGACGCTGGTGCTGGCGCCCTTCGGCGCCTTTGCCATCAACCTGGCGGCCATCACGGCGGCCATCTGCATGGGGCGCGAGGCCCATGCCGACCCGGCGCGCCGCTGGCCGGCCGCCGTGATGGCGGGCGTGTTCTACGGCCTGCTCGGTCTGGCCGGCGGCACGGTTGCGGCGCTGCTGGCGGTGTTCCCCAAGGCCCTGGTGGCGGCCGTGGCCGGGCTGGCGCTGCTGGGCACCATCGCCGGCGGCCTGGCGACGGCGCTGAAAGAGGACCACCACCGTGACGCCGCCGTGCTGACCTTCCTGGTCACCTTGTCCGGCCTGACGCTGGCCGGCATCGGCTCCGCCTTCTGGGGCGTGGTGGCCGGCGCCGTGGCGCTGGCCGTGCAACACTGGCGCGCCCGCCGCTGAGGCCGGCCCGGCCGCTGCACCGCGCGCGGCCGCCGCGCACAGCGGCCATTGACCGAACCGCCAACCCTGAGGCCCTGCATGGACATCCTCTTCGTCGCCGATCCGCTGGCCTCGTTCAAGACCTACAAGGACACCACGTTCGCCATGATGCGGGCGGCCCAGGCGCGTGGCCACGGCATTGCCGCCTGCACGCCGGCCGACCTGGTCTGGCGGCGCGGCGCCCGGGTGGTCGCGCGCGAGGCCTGCCGCATCGTGCTGAGCCCGGCCGCGATGGCCAGCGCCGGCGCCCGCACGGGTTACGACAGCGGCGACCAGCCCTGGTTCAGCATCATCGGCGAGGGCGAATACGCGCTGGCCGAGGCCGGCGCGGTGGTGATGCGCAAGGACCCGCCGTTCGACAGCGAATACTTTTATGCCACGCACCTGCTTGGCCAGGCCGAGCGCGAGGGCGCCCGGGTCTTCAACAAGCCGGCGGCGCTGCGCGACCATCCCGAGAAGCTGGCGATCCTGGAGTTCCCGCAGTACATCGCCCCGACGCTGGTGGCGCGCAGTGAGGCGGCCATCAAGGCCTTCCATGCCGAGCACGGCGACGTCATCCTCAAGCCGCTGGACGGCATGGGCGGCATGGGCATCTTCCGGGTCGGCGCCGATGGCCTGAACCTGGGCTCCATCGTCGAGACATTGAACCGCGGTGGCACCACCACCATCATGGTCCAGCGCTACCTGCCGGAGATCGCGCAGGGCGACAAGCGGGTGCTGCTGATCGGCGGCGTGCCGGTGCCCTATTGCCTGGCCCGTATCCCGCAGGGCAGCGAGATCCGCGGCAACCTGGCCGCCGGCGGCAAGGGCGTGGCGCTCGAGCTGAGCGCCGCCGACCGCGCCATCGCCGAGGCCCTGGGCCCGACGCTGGCCGCGCGCGGCCTGCTGCTGGTCGGCCTGGACGTGATCGGTTCGAGCCTGACCGAAATCAACGTCACCAGCCCGACCTGCTTCCAGGAAATCATGCAGCAGACCGGCTACGACGTTGCGACGATGTTCGTCGAGGCGCTGGAGCAGGCGGTGGGCGGATGAACCCCCTTTTCGGCGGGGGCCGCCGCGCATGACGCTGCTGACACTGACCGATGCCCAGCTTGCCTATGGCGACCGGCCGCTGCTGGACCATGCGGCGCTGTCGCTGCAGGCCGGCGAGCGGGTCGCGCTGATCGGCCGCAACGGCGGTGGCAAGAGCTCGCTGCTGAAGGTGCTGGCCGGACTGGAGCGGGTGGATGACGGCACGCTGCAGGTGGCGCAGGGCCTGCGCCGCGTCTATGTCGCGCAGGAACCGGTGTTTGCCGCGGACGCCAGCGTCTTCGACGCGGTGGCCGAAGGCGTGGCCCAGGCGCGCGCGCTGCGCGAGCGCTATGAGCAGCACCGGCCGGACGACGACCTGGACGCCCTGCAGACCCAGCTCGAGCGGCTCGACGGCTGGACCTGGGAGCAGCGCGTGGAGCAAGCCCTGCAGCACCTGCAGCTGGACGGCACCGCCCGCATCGACCGGTTGTCCGGCGGCCAGCGCAAGCGCGTGGCGCTGGCGCAGGCGCTGGTGACCCGGCCCGACCTGCTGCTGCTGGACGAGCCCACCAACCACCTGGACCTGGACGGCATGGCCTGGCTGGCCGACCTGCTGCGCAGCTGGCGCGGTGCGCTGGTCCTGGTGTCCCACGACCGGGCCTTCATCGACGAGGTGGCCACCCGCATCATCGAGCTGGACCGCGGCACGCTGTACAGCGGCCCGGCGCCGCTGGCCGCCTTCGACGCTCAGCGCGAGCGCGAGCTGGCCGCGCAGGCGCTGGCCCAGGCCCGGGCCGACAAGCTGCTGGCGGCCGAGGAGGTCTGGGTGCGCCAGGGCGTGGAGGCGCGCCGCACCCGCAGCGTGGC
>JBJXHB010000414.1:0-2978 GCA_046160725.1 Aquabacterium sp. | reverse complement strand
GGGCTGGCCGCGGAAGAGCACACCCTGCGACATCACCACCATGCCCTGACCGCCGGCGCCGGTATCTGGGTCGGCGTCCTTCAGTGACTTGGCGATTTGCTGCAGCCAGGCCCAGTCGCCGTTGCTCGTGGGTGGCATGCCGTAGGACAGACGGCCGAACTTGTCGCCGGCCGCCACGGTGTCGTAGCCCCAGTCCTCCAGTGAGAAGGGCGGATTCATGATGACGCGGTCGAACTGCTTGAGGCGACTTTCGGCGGTGAGGTGGCGCGGGTCGCGCAGACTGTCACCCTGCTTGTGGTCCCACACGGGGATGCCGTGCAGGATCATGTTGATGCGCGAGATGTTGTAGGTGGCGACGTTGGACTCCTGCCCGTGCAGCTGCAGCTGGCGCACATCGCCGCCGTGTTTCTTGACGTGGCGGATGCACTGCAACAGCAAGCCGCCCGAGCCACTGGCCCAGTCGCAGATGGCCATGCCGGCGCGAGGCTGCAGCACCTCGGCCATCAGGAAGCCCACCTCGGCCGGCGTGTAGAACTCGCCGCTGGACTTGCCCGCCTTGCTGGCGAAGTTGCGGATCAGGTACTCGTAGGCGTTGCCGAAGAGGTCGTCGGAGACATGGGCCCGGTCAAAGGTCTGGCTACCGAAGTGGTTGATCAGATTGACCAGCTTGTCCCGCGGCAGCTCGTCCTGCTTGTTGAAGTCGATCTTGCCGGTGAGGATGCCGTCGAAGTTGTTCTGGCGGTGGGCGTTGGCGCGCTCGATGGACAGCATCGCGTCGTTGAGCGCCTGCCCGAGCTGGCCTTTCGCGGTGCGCGCCACATCGGCCCAGGCCGCGTGCTCCGGCACGGTGAAGTGGTGGTTCTGTGGGTCACGGGCCAGCAGGATGGCTTGGTCCCTGGGCATGCCGGCCTTGGCCAGCGCGTCAACCTGGGTGCGGACCTCCTCCTCGTAGCAGTCGCTGATGCGCTTGTAGAACAGCAGCGCGAAGACATAGCCGCGAAACTCGGAGTGGTCGGCATTGCCGCGCAGGATGTCGGCGGCCTTGTCGAGGTAGGTTTCAAGCTCGCCCTGGGTCATGCGCCGCGTGGGGCGGATGACGATCGGCGTCTCGAGCTTGGTCAGCAGTTCTTGCAGATTCATAGGTTCTCGTTCACTTCGGATGGCCGATTCGCCCAGGGCACGGCCATCCCTGTTTGTTCTTGTGCGGGTTCAGCGTGGCGTCGTAGGTGCTGCGCTTGAAGGTCTTGCCGCAGACGGTGCAGGCAAAGGGGTACGACATGCCGAAGCCGCCTGAGGGCTTCGGCATGCGCAGACCCGCAGCTGCTTGCGTACGGGTCACTTTGGACGTTGGGCTGCCGCGCCCTACCTCGGCCACAATGCTGGGCGCGCGCTCGAGGTTGGGCGCGGCCAGAGGGCCGGACGCGGTCAGCTCGACAGCGAATCGTGGCCGGAAGGCCTGGTGGGTGACGGTGGCCGAGCGAATGCGATCGAGCCGGTAGCTCCGCGACTCCCCGGTGTCGGCCTTCACGCCGAACAGCAGCAGGTCGCCAGCGCTCGTGCGGCGCACGGAGTACGGTTCGATCGTCGGTGCGGTGCGCTCACCGCCTTCTTTCGAGTAATCCAGCTGGACGCACAGGTGGTTCGCGGCCGCGAAGCGGATCGTTTCCAGCGAGCCGGCTCGTGCGCCCCAGGCTTGCACCATCGGCGGGGGCCGCCAGTCGGTGTCCATCGCCATTCGACCCATGGGGATGGCGGCCAGCGCCGGCACGGCAGCCCGCTCGTTGAGCCAATCGAAGACCGCCGGCAGCTCTTGCCAGAACTCGGCGAACGGCGGGCAGGCCGGCAGTTGGTGCGAGAGCATCTGCTCCCACTCGACTTCGATCGCGGTGCGCTCGGGGCGCTCGGTCAGCGCGGCGTAGGTTGGCACCGGGATGCCCTTGAACTCGCACTTGCGCGCGAGCGTGCTGCGCACGACGCCTCGGTCGGGCTTCAGGTCTTGGCGACGATAGAGATGCACCACGTCGTAGAGATCGCGCGGGCGCTGTCGCTCGGCCAAGGCGCGCATCTTCTCGGCGAAGACCTCCTCGAACGGGTAGCTGAGGATGTGGATACCGTCGTCCGGAAGGTCGGTGTACGGGTGATGGACGGGCCGTCGCACCGGGGTCAGCACGAGCACTTCGTCGACGGCCAGATCGAGCTTGATGCGCGGCGGGTCACCGGCCCGGCCCAGCGGCCCGCGGTAACCGACCCGACCCTGCGCAGACCGCGAGCCCCGCGGGTTGGTGAAGACCTCGAACTTGCGCGCTTCGGGCGGCAACTGAAGGCCGCAGGCTTCGTAGACCCACTCGCCGATCTGCTCGAAGACATCGGCCAGAAAGCGCTCGTCGAGGTGTTCGGCGTCTTGGAGCGTGAAGTCCAGGTCTTCGGAGAAGCGATAGGTCTCGAAGTAGCACTTCTTCAGGCACGTGCCGCCCTTGAACACCCAGCGCGGCCCGATCACCGGATGCGCAGCGATGCCGGCGAGGAACCAGCCGAGCGCATAGTCCTTCTCGACCACATGCGCCTGCAGTTGCAGTTCGGCGGCCAGCGCCATGATTTCCTGCTTGGCGATCACGGCTGCGGCTCGCGCATCTCACCGCCCGGCACCCATACGCGCCAGGCCGTAGCCAGGCGATCGGCCGGCAGGGCCGGGTCCAGCTTCGCGTAGCCGGCAGACAGGTTCGCGCGGCAAGCCTCGATCATTTCGAGTTGGTCCGGATGGTCGCGCTGCAGCAGGTAGCCCAGCCGTTTGTAGACCGACCCGAGTTGCAGCTTCGAGGCATAACCGACCAGCTTGCCGGCCTCATTGGGTTTGTCGTGGAACAGGTTCGCCAGCATCTCGGCCACGTGGCGAATGCCGCCGCCCAGCGCCGGCGCCGACAGCATGTCGATCAACGTGCGTGCAGGGTCGGACACCTGAACCCGCGTGCCGCCTCGCC
>JBJXHB010000413.1:0-12998 GCA_046160725.1 Aquabacterium sp. | reverse complement strand
ATCGGCGACGACGTCGAGATCGGCGCCAACACCTGCATCGACCGCGGCGCGCTGGACGACACGATGCTCGACGATGGGGTCAAGCTGGACAATCTGGTCCAGGTCGGCCATAACGTGCGCATCGGTGCCCACAGTGCGATGGCGGGCTGCGTCGGCATCGCCGGGTCGGCGCGCATTGGGCGCCGCTGCACGGCTGGTGGCGGGGCCATCATTCTTGGGCACCTGGAGCTGGTGGACGACGTCCATGTCACGGCAGCCACGGTGATCACGCGATCGATCCTGAAGCCGGGCCAGTACAGCGGCCTGTTTCCCTTCGACGACAATGCCTCTTGGGAGAAGAACGCGGCCACGCTGCGGCAGTTGTACAGCCTGCGCGACCGGCTGCGCGCCCTGGAGAAGCGATCATCGTGACGACCTTGCCCGTCCTGGACATCCACCGCATCCTGAAACGGCTGCCGCATCGCTATCCGATGCTGCTGGTGGACCGTGTCCTGGAACTGGAGAAGAACAAGCGCATCCTGGCGGTGAAAAACGTCACCATCAACGAGCCGTACTTTGGCGGCCACTTCCCGGGCCGGCCCGTCATGCCCGGGGTGCTGATGCTCGAGGCACTGGCACAGGCATCTGCGCTGCTGTCGTTTGAGTCCATGGACCATGATCCCGGTGACGACACCGTCGTGTATTTCGTCGGCATCGACGGCGCGCGCTTCAAGCGGCCGGTTGAGCCGGGCGACCAGCTCATGCTGGAGGCCGAGATCGACCGTGTTCGAGGCGGCATCTACAAGTACCGCACCCGCGCAACGGTCGGCGGCGAACTGGCCGTCGAAGCCGAGCTGATGTGCACCATGCGCAAGATCGCCTGAGCTCTGTCCAAGCTTGACATGGGCGCGATTCACCCCAGCGCGATCGTCGATCCGGGCGCGGAGCTGCATCCGTCAGTGCAGGTTGGCCCCTATGCGGTGATCGGGCCGCATGTGCGTATCGGCGAGGGCTGCAGCCTTGCCGCGCACTGCGTGGTCGACGGCCACACCACGATCGGTCGCGACAATCGGTTTTTCCCGTTTGCCTCGATCGGCCAGGCACCGCAGGACATGAAGTACGCCGGCGAGCCGACGCGGCTGGAGATCGGCGACCGCAACACCATCCGCGAGTACGTGACCATCAATACGGGTACGGTGCAGGATGCGGGTGTCACGCGTCTGGGTAGTGACAATTGGATCATGGCCTATGTGCACGTGGCGCATGACTGCCAGGTGGGCAGCCACACTATCCTGGCCAATGCGGTGCAATTGGCTGGCCATGTGCACCTGGGCGATTGGGTGTTCCTCGGCGGGCTGACCGGCGTGCACCAGTTCGTACGGGTCGGCGCGCATGCCATGACCGCCTTCCAGACCCGACTGGCGCAGGATCTGCCGCCCTTCATCACTGGGGCCGGCAATCCTGCCCAGGCACAAGGCATCAATGCCGAGGGCCTGCGGCGGCGCGGCTGGACTGACGAACGCATAGCCAAGGTGCGCCAGCTGCACCGCACGCTTTACCGCAAGGGGCTGACCCTGGTGCAGGCGACCAGCGAGATCGAGGCGGCGCGTGACCAGGCACTCGCAGCGAGCCAGGTGGGGGCGGCTGAGGATGCCGCGCTGCTGCTGGGCTTTCTTGCCGGCGCGACGCGCGGCATCCTGCGCTGACCGGCCATGGTGGCCGCGGCGCCACTGCGGGTGGGAATGGTGGCCGGCGAGGCCTCGGGCGACCTGCTCGGCGCGCTGCTGCTGCAGGGCCTGCGAGGCCGCTGGCCGCAGCTGATCGCCGACGGCATCGGCGGGCCGCGACTGCAGGCGATGGGTTTTCGCTCCGACGCGCCGATGGAGCGGCTGTCGGTGTTCGGCTATGTCGACGCACTGCGGCGGCTGCCCGAGCTGCTGCAGATCCGCCGCCGACTGGGTGACCGGCTGATCGCCGAACGACCAGCGCTGTTCATTGGCGTCGATGCGCCGGACTTCAACTTCGGCCTGGAGCAGCGGTTGCGTCAGGAGGGCTTGAAGACGGTGCACTTCGTCTGTCCGTCCATCTGGGCCTGGCGCGGCGAGCGAGCCGCGCGCCTGAAGGCGGCAGCCGACCATGTGTTGTGCCTGTTCCCATTTGAGCCACCGCTGTTGGCTGCGCACGGCATCGCCGCGACCTATGTCGGTCATCCGCTTGCCGATGCCATCACGCCGGTGCCCGATCCGGTGCCGTCTCGTGTCGCGCTGGGCATCGACGGCACCGGTCCGTTGGTCGCCTTGCTGCCAGGCAGCCGCCGTTCGGAGATTGCGCACTTAGCGCCCGTGATGCTCGGTGCCGCCAGTCTGCTGCGTGCACAGCGCCCTGACACGCGGTTCGTCCTGCCAGCAGCACCGGGCCTGCGCGACGCGATCGCGGCCTTGCAGCAACGGTGGGCGCCCAACCTGCCGGTCACCGTGCTGGATGGCAAATCGCACGCGGCTCTGGCCGCCTGCGATGTGGCTCTTGTCGCCAGCGGCACGGCCACGCTGGAAGCGGCGCTGGTTGGTCGACCGATGGTCATCACCTATCGCATGTCCTGGCTGAACTGGCAGCGCATGAAGCGCATGGCCTATCAGCCTTGGGTTGGCCTGCCAAACATCATGGCTGGCGAGTTCGTCGTCCCGGAGTTGATCCAGGACGCCGCGACGCCCGAGGCCCTGGCATCGGCGGCGCTGGACTGGCTGGATCACCCAGAGGCGGTCGCTAGCGTGCGCCAGCGCTTTGCCGGGCTGCATGCCCAACTGCGCCAGGACACCGCTCGAAAGGCCGGCGATGCCATTGCGACGCTCCTCGCGGCCTGAGCAGCTGGGGCTGCCTTGGCAGCCGCGCGGGCTGGTGGCCGGCGTGGATGAGGCCGGCCGGGGGCCCCTGGCCGGCCCGGTGGTGGCCGCTGCCGTGATCCTCGACGACGCGCGGCCAATCAAGGGCCTGGCCGACTCCAAAGTTCTGAGCCCCGCGCGCCGTGAGCGGCTCGACACGCAGATCCGTGCCCATGCGCTGGCCTTGTGCCTGGCCGAGGCCAGCGCCGAGGAGATCGACCGGCTGAACATCCTGGGCGCCACCTTGCTGGCCATGCAGCGCGCGGTACGCGGGCTGCGCCTGTCGCCCGCGCTGGTGCTGGTCGACGGCAACCGGCTGCCCCAGCTGCCCATGGCCGCCGAGGCGATCATCCGCGGCGATGCCACGGTGCCCGCCATCTCCGCGGCGTCGATCCTGGCCAAAGTCCATCGTGATCGGTTGTGCAATGGCATGGAGTTGGCCTACCCGGGCTATGGGTTCGCGGCCCACAAGGGCTATCCCACGCCCGAGCATCTGGCGGCGCTGCAGCGGCTTGGACCTTGCAACGCGCACCGCCGCAGCTTCGGGCCGGTGGCCCGAGCGGGTGCGCCCATCTCGACGCCATCACCAGCGACTCCTGCGCCAGCGGCTTGTCAAGGAGACGTGGCGTCACCACGCTACCTGACCCCAGCAGCGGGTGGGCTGGGCGTGGACCTGCCTTGGAAGCGATCTTGAGCAACGTCTTGGACATCACCTCGCGGCACAATCCGCGCTGGCAGGCGTTGCGCCGGCTCGCACGCGAGCCCGCAGCCTATCGACAGGTCGGCGAGGTCTGGCTGTCGGGCGAGCATCTGCTGCAGGCGCTGGGTGCCCGGGGCGGGCGGGCATCTGAGGTCGTCATCTCGCAGTCGGCCTGGGAGCAGCCGGCATTGCGGTCGCTCACGACACTTGCGCCACGTTGCCTGCGGCTGCCCGATACCTTGTTCGCCGCGATTGGCGACCAGCCGTCCACGGCCGGCGTGGCCGCTGTCGTGGCCACACCGACGGCATCGGCACTGGACCCGCTGGCGGGCAGTGTGGTGCTGGACCGCCTTCAGGATGCCGGCAACGTGGGCAGCATCCTTCGCAGCGCGGCGGCTTTGGGCTTTGCGCAGGTCCTGGCCCTGCCCGGCACGGCAGCGCTGTGGTCGCCGAAGGTGCTGCGGGCCGCCATGGGCGCGCATTTCGGGCTGCGTCTGATCGAGAACGCCGACCTTTCCGACCTGGTGGCGCTGCAGGTGCCGCTGCTGGCCACCAGTTCGCATGGCGGTGACCTGCTGCATGCACAGGCGCTGCCCTGGCCCTGCGCATGGTTGTTTGGCCATGAGGGGCAGGGCCTCGCGGCCGAGTTGCAGCAGCGCGCCGCACGTCTGGTGCGCATTGCCCAGCCAGGGGGCGAGGAGTCGTTGAACGTCGCCGCGGCAGCGGCCATCTGTCTGCATGCCAGCGCCTGTAGCCGGCCGGCACAGACATCGCACGGTCAATAGATCAGGCGGTCCGGCTTGATGTCGCGCAGGATGGTGGTGGCGATTTCCTCGATCGACTTGTGGGTCGAGCTGAGCCAGGCCACGCCGTGGCGTCGCATCATGGACTCGGCCTCGCGCACCTCATATCGGCAGTTCTCCGGCGATGCGTATTTGCTGGCCGGTCGCCGCTCATGGCGAATCTGGGAAAGGCGGTCCGGGTCAATGGTCAGGCCGAAGCACTTACGCAGATGCGTGTTGAGCGCCGTCGGCAGCCGGCCACGTTCGAAATCCTCTGGGATCAGCGGATAGTTCGCAGCCTTCACACCATGCTGCATGGCCAGGTACAGCGAGGTCGGCGTCTTGCCGGAGCGGCTGACGCCCAACAGGATCACGTCGGCGGCCTCCAGGTTGCGTGACGACTGGCCGTCGTCATGGGCAAGCGCGAAATTGATAGCCTCGATGCGGTCGTGGTATTCCTGGCTCTTGGCGGCGTCGGAGAAGCGGCCGACCCGATGGTTGGACTTGACGCCGAACTCCAGCTCCAGGGGTTCGATGAAGGCCTTGAACATATCCATCACCATGCCGGGGCTGTCGGCCGCCGCAACGATGTCGCGGACCTCGTCGTTGACCAGTGTCAGAAAGACGATGGGCCGCCGGCCCTCGCGGCGCTGGGTCTCGGAAATCTCCTCCACCACCGCATGGGCCTTGGCGGGTGTGTCGATGAACGGGCGCCGCACATGACGGGACCGGGCCGAGAACTGGGCAAGGATTGAGTTGCCGAAGGTCTCGGCGGTGATGCCGGTGCCATCGGAGACAAAGAACACTGTGCGATCAGGCATGCCGGCGGCCTCGTGCGGTGGGTCCAGAGGCGCATGATCGCAGGGTTGCTCCATAGAATCGACCGATTCACCCGACTGCACCGCCTTAACCTCACACCCATGGCAGACGACCGCATACCGAACAACACGCCCAACCGCGTGCGGCCGTGCCTGGGCATGGGCAGTCCGGACCCGCTTTTTCATCGTCACGGAGTCCTGCCATGTCTTCAACCCCTTTGGCGACCGCCCTGGTCGTACCGTTCGAGCAGTTGAGAATGACCGATGTCGAGGTGGTCGGCGGCAAGAACGCCAGCCTCGGCGAGATGATCAGCCAACTGGCCGCGACCGGCGTTCGCGTACCGGGCGGATTTGCCACCACAGCACTCGCTTTCCGGCAGTTCCTGGCCCATGCCGGCCTGACGGAACGCATCTCGCGGCGTCTGGCGGACCTCAACACCGACGACCTTCGGGCGCTAGCCGAGGCCGGGGCTCAGATCCGGGGCTGGGTGATGGAGGCCGCCCTGCCGCCGGCGCTAGAGGCGGCGATCCGCGAGCATTACACCCGGCTGGCCGACGACAACCCGCAGGCCAGCTTTGCGGTGCGGTCGTCCGCAACGGCCGAGGACCTGCCCGATGCATCATTTGCCGGCCAGCAGGAGACCTTCTTGAACGTGCATGGCATCGACGCCGTGCTGCACCGGACGCGAGAAGTGTTCGCGTCGCTGTACAACGACCGGGCCATCAGCTATCGGGTCCACAAGGGCTTTGCCCATGACGACGTCGCCTTGTCGGTGGGCGTGCAGCGCATGGTGCGCAGCGACCTGGGCAGCGCCGGTGTGATGTTCACTATCGACACCGAGTCCGGTTTCGAGGACATCGTGTTCATCACGGCAAGCTGGGGGCTGGGCGAGACCGTGGTCCAAGGCGCCGTCAACCCGGACGAGTTCTATGTCCACAAGCCCGGCCTGCGCGCCGGCAAGTTCCCGGTCATTCGCCGCAACCTGGGGTCCAAGCTGGTGCGCATGGAGTTCGCCAGCGACACGGAGAGGGCGGCTGGTGCGCGGCTGGTGCGCACGGTCGACAACCCGCCGGAGCAGCGCAACCGCTATGCGCTGGTGGACGCAGACGTGGTGGAGCTGGCCCGCTATGCCCTGATCATCGAGCAGCATTACGGCCGGCCGATGGACATCGAATGGGGCAAGGACGGTGTCGACGGGCAGCTCTACATCCTGCAGGCCCGGCCGGAGACGGTGAAGAGCCAGGTCCAGCGCGTTGAGCAACGGTGGCGGCTGAAGGGGCAGGGCACGGTCCTCGCTGAAGGCAGAGCCATCGGACAGAAGATCGGCACCGGACAGGTGCGCTTGGTGCGCAGCCTGTCCGAGATGGACAAGGTGCAGACGGGCGACATCCTGGTCACTGACATGACCGACCCGAACTGGGAGCCGGTGATGAAACGCGCCAGCGCCATCGTCACCAACCGTGGCGGCCGGACCTGCCATGCGGCCATCATTGCGCGCGAGCTGGGCATCCCGGCCGTGGTCGGCTGTGGCGATGCCACCGACAAGCTGGCCGACGGCGCGCTGGTGACGGTGGCCTGCTCGGAAGGTGACACGGGCTTCGTCTATGACGGCCTGCTCGAGACCGAGGTCAGCGACGTGCAGCGCGGCGAGATGCCGTACTGCCCGGTGAAGATCATGATGAACGTGGGCAACCCGCAGCTGGCCTTCGACTTCGCACAGCTGCCGAACTCCGGGGTCGGCCTGGCGCGCCTGGAGTTCATCATCAACAACAGCATCGGCGTGCATCCCAAGGCAATCCTCGACTACCCGAACGTCGATCCTGAGCTGAAGAAGGCCGTGGAGTCGGTGGCGCGGGGTCATGCCGGGCCGCGCGCCTTCTATGTCGACAAACTGGCCGAGGGCGTGGCCACGATCGCCGCAGCCTTCTGGCCCAAGCCGGTGATCGTGCGCCTGTCGGACTTCAAGTCCAACGAGTACAAGAAGCTGATCGGTGGGTCGCGCTACGAGCCCGATGAGGAGAACCCCATGCTCGGGTTTCGCGGCGCCTCACGCTATATCAACCCGGAGTTCGCGGACGCGTTTGGCATGGAATGCGAGGCGCTCAAGCGGGTGCGCCAGGACATGGGCCTGACCAATGTCGAGATCATGGTGCCGTTTGTTCGCACGGTGCGGCAGGCCGAGAGCGTGGCCGCGATGCTGGCCCAGCGGGGCCTGGTGCGCGGCCGTGACGGCCTGAAGCTGATCATGATGTGCGAGGTGCCGAGCAACGCCATCTTGGCCGAGCAGTTTCTGGAGCACTTCGACGGCATGTCGATCGGCTCCAACGACCTGACCCAGCTGACCCTGGGCCTGGACCGTGACTCCGGCCTGGAGCAACTGGCCGATGCCTTCGATGAGCGCGACCCGGCGGTCAAGGCCTTGATCTCCCGTGCCATCGCCGCCTGCCGTGCAACCGGCAAGTACATCGGCATTTGCGGCCAGGGGCCCAGCGATCATCCGGACTTTGCGGACTGGCTGGCCAGCGAGGGCATCACGTCGATCTCCCTCAATCCCGACTCGGTGATCGCCACCTGGATGCGGCTCGCAGCCTTGCGTTGAGTCATCTGTTAGCGGCCCTGGTGGCCGCATGCCCGCGCCGCATATAATCATTGGTTCCGCCTTTGCCGCACCGGCCGTTGACGCTGCCGGGCGGCTTCCGATCAACGGAATCCACAAGGAGTCCACATGCGTCACTATGAGATCGTGCTGCTGGTCCATCCGGACCAGAGCGAACAGGTTCCAGCCATGCTGGAGCGCTACAAGGCCCTGGTCACCGCCGCTTCCGGCAAGGTGCACCGCGTCGAGGATTGGGGGCGGCGGCAGCTGGCCTATCCGATCCAAAAGCTGGCCAAGGCGCACTACCTGTGCCTGAACATCGAGGCGTCCAACGCGACGCTCACCGAACTGGAAACCGGCTTCCGCTACAACGACGCGGTGCTGCGCCACCTGGTCGTGGCCAAGCCGGCGGCCGAGACCGTGCCCTCGGTGATGATGAAGTCCGTCGAGCGCGAAGAGGCCCGCAAGGCCGCGCAGGAGACCAGCAACTGACCAAGCCGGCAGCCGCGCGCTGCTGGACCCTCGTGCCATGAACCGGCTGGTTCTGCAGGCGCGACTGGTCCAGCGGGGCGCGCCGCGCTGGACGCCCGCCGGTGTGCCGGCGCTGGACTTTCAACTCGAGCACGAGTCGATGGCCAGCGAGGACGGCACGGCCCGCAAGGTTTCCTTGCAGATCCGGGCCATCACCTTCGGGGCGCTGGTGCGGACGGTCGAAACGCGTGAGCTGGGAACCGACGGCACGTTTGCCGGCTTCCTGGCCAACGCGCGCAACGGCCGCGGTACGCTGTTCCATGTCACTGAGCTGGACTGACCCATCGTCACCGATCGAACATCACGCTAGAGGCTTCACACCATGGCTACTTCACGTCCCAAGTCCCGGTTCTCCAAGGACCGTCGCCCCAAGCGCAACCAGCAGTCGTTGCTGTTCAAGCGCCGCCGCTTCTGCCGCTTCACCGTGGCCGGCGTCAAGGAGATCGACTACAAGGATATCGACATCCTGCGCGACTTCGTTGGCGAGAACGGCAAGATCACGCCGGCCCGCCTGACTGGCACGCGCGCCTTCTACCAGCGTCAGCTGACCACGGCGATCAAGCGCGCGCGCTTCCTGGCCCTGCTGCCGTACACCGATCTGCACAAGCTCTGATCGGCCGAGGAGAAACGACATGCAAATCATCCTTCTGGACAAGGTGGCCAACCTGGGCGACCTCGGCGACATCGTCAAGGTCAAGGACGGCTACGCCCGCAACTTCCTGATCCCCTCCAAGCGCGCCCGCCGCGCGACCGATGCGGCGATCAAGGAGTTCGAGGCCCGCCGTGCCGACCTGGAGAAGCTGGCCGCCGAGAAACTGGCTGCGGCGCAGGCGCTGGGCAACCAGCTGTCGGGCAAGACCGTGACCATTACGCAGAAGGCCGGCGTCGATGGCCGGCTTTTCGGCTCGGTCACCAACCATGACGTGGCCGAGGCATTGACGGCGCAGGGCCTGGCGATTGCCAAGGCGCAGGTCCGCATGCCCGCCGGACCGCTGAAGGTCGTCGGTGAGCACAAGGTGTCGGTGGCACCGCATTCCGACGTGGTCGCCGAGGTCACCGTCATGGTGGTCGCCGAAGTCGACTGAGCTGACGTCTTTCGCGTTCCCGGGCCGGCTGATGCCGGCCTTTTTCATGGCCGCCGCGCATGCTGCGGGATCTCCACCGCTTGCGCAGGGCTTGTGCACAGCCTCATCCACAGGCGGCGCCGGCCGCTGCGCCTAATATCGACTGATGAGCAACCTGACGATTGCCTCCGAACGCGGCACCGATGACGAGGTCACGCGCCTGCGGGTGCCGCCCCATTCGATCGAGGCCGAGCAGAGCGTGCTGGGCGGCCTGCTGATCGACAACCTGGCCTGGGACCGCGCCGCGGACCTGCTGACCGACAGCGACTTCTATCGCCATGAGCACCGGCTGATCTACGCCGGCATCGGTGCGCTGATCGGCGCCGGGAAACCGGCGGACGTGATCACGGTTCACGAGCAGTTGCAGCGTGCCGGACAGAGCCAGGACGTCGGTGGCCTGAAATACCTGAACGACCTGGCGCAAAGCGTACCGGGGGCCGCCAATCTGCGGCGCTATGCCGAGATCGTGCGCGAGCGGGCGGTGCTGCGCAAACTGATCTCCACCAGCGACAGCATTGCCTCGGCGGCCTTCAACACCCAGGGCCGTGCCGTCTCGCAGATCCTGGACGAGGCCGAGAGCCGCATCCTGGCCATCGGTGAGGAGGGCTCGCGGACCCGCCAGGGCTTCATTGGCATCGACAAGCTGATTCCGGCGCTGATCGATCGGGTCAACGAGCTGAGCGAGAACGGCGGCGAAGAGGTCACCGGCGTGCGCAGCGGCTTTTTCGACCTGGACCGTTACACCGCCGGACTGCAGCGCGGCGACCTGATCGTGCTGGCGGCGCGTCCGTCGATGGGCAAGACGGCATTTGCGCTGAACATTGCCGAGCATGTGGCCGTGCAGGAAGGTCTGCCGGTGCTGGTGTTCTCGATGGAAATGGGTGCGTCGCAGCTGGCCATGCGTCTGGTCGGCTCGCTCGGGCGCATCGACCAGCAGTTCCTGCGCAAGGGCACGCTGAAGGACCAGGACTGGGAGCGCTTCACCGACGCCGTGGACCGGTTGGCCAAGGCCAGCATCTATATCGACGAAACCGCGGCGCTGAACCAGGCCGAACTTCGTGCCCGCGCGCGCCGCATGGCGCGCCAGTTCGGCGGCACGCTGGGCCTGATCGTCGTCGACTACCTGCAGCTGATGAGCGGCTCCAGCTCCGGCGATGAAAACCGTGCCACCGAGCTCGGCGAGATCTCGCGTGGCCTGAAGGCGCTGGCCAAGGAGCTGCAGTGCCCGGTCATCGCGCTGTCCCAGCTCAATCGCAGTGTCGAGTCCCGTACCGACAAGCGGCCGATGATGAGTGACCTGCGCGAGTCCGGTGCCATCGAGCAGGATGCCGACGTCATCATGTTCATCTATCGCGACGACTACTACAACAAGGAACAGTCCAAGGAACCCGGCGTGGCCGAGATCATCCTGGCCAAGCAGCGAAACGGCCCCGTCGGTACCGTCAAGCTCACGTTCCTGAAGCCGTTGACGCGCTTCGACAACCTGTCCTCCGACATGAGCGACGGCATGTACTGACGCGCCTCCGCGGCGCCGGCGTCGCGCACGCCGTGGCACTTGGCAGAATACCGAATACTGGATAAATTACCAGTATGTCTGTGCAGCGCCCTGTGATCCCTGTCGTCCCTGATCCCGGCCTGGCGCCATTGCCCCAGCGCGGGCGCGGCACCACTTGGAATCCGGCGCACCGCTTCACGGTGGCGCAGCGCCAGCCCGAGGACGACGGCTGGGGCAGCCTGGAGCTGGATGCCCAGGATGAGGCGGTCGCTATCCGCACCGAGGTGCGCGAGGAAACCGTTGTTTCCATCCTGTCCGAGAACGACTCACCGGACATCGGCTTCGACCTGTCGATCAATCCGTACCGCGGCTGCGAGCATGGCTGCATCTACTGCTACGCACGGCCTACCCACAGCTGGCTCGGTGGTTCGCCCGGCCTGGACTTCGAGACCCGCATTGTGGCCAAGGTCAACGCAGCGTCCTGCCTGGAGTCCGCACTGTCCGCGCGCAGCTACCGGCCGCGCTACCTCAACATCGGGTCGGTGACCGACGCCTACCAGCCGGTCGAGAGACGCCTGCGCATCACCCGTGGTGTGCTGGAGGTGATGAGCCGGGCCCATCATCCGTTCTCGCTGATCACCAAGGGCTCGGGTGTGCTGCGAGACCTGGACATCCTCCAGCCCATGGCCGGGCTGGGCCTGGTTGCGGTCTATGTGTCGATCACGACGCTGGACGACTCGCTGGCCCGCATCCTGGAGCCCAGGGCGGCTGCGCCGTGGCGCCGGCTGGAGGTGATCCGGCGCCTGGCAGCGGCCGGCGTCCCCGTCGGCGTCAGCGTGTCACCGATGATCCCTTTCATCAACGAGCCCGAGCTGGAGCGCATCCTCGAGGCAGCGCGCGATGCGGGCGCCGGCAGCGCCTTCAGTATCGTGTTGCGGCTGCCCTTGGAGGTGAGCCCGCTGTTCCAGCAATGGCTGCAGACCCACTATCCACAACGTGCGGACCGCGTGATGGCGCGCGTCCGGGAGATGCACGGCGGCCAGGACTACAACGCAACGTTTGGGCAGCGCATGCGCGGCAGCGGGGTGTGGGCGTCGCTCCTGCGTCAACGATTCGACAAGGCCTGTGCCCGGCTGGGCTATCGCACCGAGCGCACAGTGCTGGACTTCTCACACTTCCGGGCCCCAGGGCCAGCCGGTCAGGCCCAGCTGTTCTGATCGCGGCAGGGCCGGGCTGCGCTCGGGGCATCGACAGGTGTCAGGGCCGGAGCCAATGCCCCAGGCGCAGCCGAAGGACTCAACCGCGCAGGGCCAGCCCGCCCGGCGTCCGCTGGCTGCGAAGCATGCCGGCGATATGGGCGGCGGTGTGGCACCAGCGTTGCTGTGCCGCGCTCAAGCGGTCACCGAGCACACGGGCATGCGGGTCTTCGGCCAGATGGCGGCGCAGGACCTGCTGCCCCAGCTCAATCAGTTTGGCGTTGCGCGTGCGCTCGCCGTCGTCAGCCAGCGATGCCGCAGCCTGTGCCGGCGCGCCGCGCAGCGAGTACTGCATCGCCCGTTCGGCCAGAGCCTGGATTTCGCCATGTGCCCGTCGCACATGCGCCATGGCGTCGTCGTGGCCGCGCACGGCGGACACCAGCGCCTCGGTGGTGGCACGCGAGGTGCTGAATCGCAGCGCCCAGCGATAGGCCGTCTCTGCCAAGGCATGGTCCGGCAGGAGTTTCAGGCGCGGCGCCAGCCACAGGCAGACCAGCACGGTCTCCATGTCACAGCTGTCGGTGTCGGCCAGGTCTAGCAGGCGCTGCGCGACCGCCTGTGCGCCGGCGACGTCACCCACCACCGAGAGTTGCAGCGCCATGCCGGCCTCGCGCAGGCGCTGCAGCCGCATGGCGTCGGGGCGAGCCGAAGCGAACGACTTCAGGTGGGCCGCCATGGCAGCCGTCGGCTTGGTTTCGCGCTGGTCGTGGCGCAGCAGCGCCAGCAGCAACAGCGTCAGGCCGTCAAAGAGCTTGGACCGCACGCCGTTGGCCGCTGCCCGTTCGAGCAGGGTGCGGGCCTCGTCATGGTGGCCTTGGTGGAAGGCCAGTGTCCCCG
>JBJXHB010000412.1:0-2952 GCA_046160725.1 Aquabacterium sp. | reverse complement strand
ATCCTGGGCCTGACCATCGGCCTGCTGAGCCGGACCCATGCCTTTGCCGACATCACCACGGTGCAGGTGGTGCGCAACGTGACCAAGGAGGACGCACCCAGCGGCGCCATGGACCGCCGTGCGCGCTACGTGGTGGGCTATGCGCTGCGCCTGCTGCGGCGCGACATCACGCTGCAGACATCCAATGGCACGCTCAGCGCGCCCAACCATCCGGTGAACCTGCCGCATACCAGCGCCGACCTGCCGGCCCTGGAAGCCGTGGCGCTGCAGATCGCTGCCGTAGGCGACTGGCCGGCACAACGCTATGGCTACCGCTGGGTGGGCAACGGCGCCGACCGCCACGCGGTGTCCGATGCCGATGCCGTCACGAACCCCACGCCGCTGACGCCCTAGCCGGGCGCCGCCGGTACCGACATTCCCTGGAGACTCCCCATGATCATCGTGCTGGGCAGCGTGCGAATAGCCGCCACCGCCGTCGACGCCGCGCTCGCGCTGGCGCAGGTCCATGTCGCACGCTCGCGTTCCGAGCCCGGCTGCCTGGAGCATGGCGTGCACCGCGACGCCGAGGATCCGGGCCGGCTGGTCTTCGTGGAGCGCTGGGCCGACCGCGTCGCACTGGACGCGCACTTCCGGGTGCCGGCCTCACGCGCCTTCGTGCGCGAGATCGCCGCCCTGGCGGTGGCGCCGCCGCAGATGGCCTTGTACGACGCCGACGCACTGCCGGGGCCGCTGTGACGCCGCCCCGCGAAGCTGCCCGTCGCACCGGCGGAACGCCCGGCCGACGGGGCCTGCTGCCGGGCCTGCTGCTGCTCGCGTCGCTGACCCTGGCCCACCCGCCACCCGCGGCTGCCATGGCGGCGGCGGGCAGCGAGCCCACCGCACCGGCCATCAACGGCGTGCTCGACAGGGCCCAGGCCAGCGGTTTCAGCGGCATCGTGCTGGTGGCCGACCGGCGCGCGCTGCGCTATGCGCGGGTGCTGGCGCATCCGGACACACCGCCCGGCACCGAGCTCACGCCGGCCACCCGCTGGCGCTGGGCGTCGGTGACCAAGCAGGTCAGCGCCGTCATCGTCGCCGGCCTGGCCCGCGAGGGCCGGCTGGCGCTGGACGACCGTGTCGACCGGCACCTCGGGCCGCAGGTCGCCGGCACGCCGCTGGCCACAGTGACGCTGCGCCAGTTGCTGCAGCACACCAGCGGCATCCACGATCCGTATGCCGAGGACACGCCGGCATCGCCCCGGGCCGTGACGCCGGGCACCACACCACGAGCTGCCGTGCCCGCGGGCGCCAGCCGCCACCTGCGCCAGGCCCTGGGCCGCTGCGCCGGTCCGGCCCGCGCGGCGCCGGGCGCGCGCTTCCACTACAACAACTGCGACACCCAAGTGCTGGGGGCGGTGGTCGAGGCCGTCACCGGCCAGCCGTTCGAGGCCGTGGTCCAGCAGCGCATCGCGGTGCCGCTGGGGCTGACCACGCTGCGCCTGGCCAGCGCGGCCGGCGATAGCGACGACATCACCGCCTGGCTTGCCCCGGGACAGCGCGCACCGGTACCGGCGCTGGCCGGCTATGGCGCTGCCGGCGCCCTGGTCGGCAGCGCCCGCGAGCTGGTCGCCTTCAACCAGGCGCTGCTGGGTGACACGCTGCTCACCCCCGCCGACAAGGCCGTCTACTGGCGTGGCGACCCGCGCTGGGGCCAGGCCGCCTTGGGCGTGTGGGCCTATGCCGTGCCGCTGCCTGGCTGCACGGGCAACGTGTCGCTGGTCGAGCGGCGCGGCGCCATCGACGGCGTGCAGGTGCGCAATCTGCTGGCCCCGGACCTGGATCGCACCCTGGTGGTCTTCACCAACCGCGGCGACGTCGACTTCGGCGAGGTCTGGCAGGGCCGCGGGCTCACCCATGACCTGCTGGCCGCTGCGCTTTGCGGCCGCTGAGACGAGTTGCCGCAGCGGCGTCCCCCGGCGCCCCGACAAGGTCCGGCCCGGCCCCTACCCTGAGGCGCGGTCCATCCGGCGGCCAGCGTCAAGCCCCCGCGCTGGGCACAATCGCTGCCCCAGCCCTGCACCCCATGTCCACCCCCCTCCACCGCATCGTCGTCGGCCTGTCCGGCGGCGTCGACTCCGCCGTCAGCGCCTGGCTGCTCAAGCAGCAGGGGCACGAGGTGGTCGGCCTGTTCATGAAGAACTGGGAGGACGACGACGATGACGAGCACTGCACGTCGCGCCAGGACTGGATCGATGCGGCCGCGGTGGCCGATGTCATCGGCATCGACATCGAGCATGTCAACTTCGCCGCTGAGTACAAGGACCGCGTGTTCGCCGAGTTCCTGCGCGAGTACGCCGCCGGCCGCACGCCCAACCCGGACGTGCTGTGCAATGCCGAGATCAAGTTCAAGGCCTTTCTGGACCACGCCATGCGGCTGGGCGCCGACGGCATTGCCACCGGCCACTATGCGCGGGTGCGGCGGGGGGCGGACACCATGGCGCCGGCCGGCGCGCGGCACGAGCTGCTCAAAGGCCTGGACCCGGCCAAGGACCAGAGCTACTTCCTGCACCGCCTGACGCAGGCCCAGCTGGCGCGCACCCGCTTCCCGGTCGGCGAACTGCGCAAGACCGAGGTCCGGCGCATCGCCACGGAGATCGGGCTGCCCAACGCGCGCAAGAAGGACTCCACCGGCATCTGCTTCATCGGCGAGCGGCCGTTCCGCGACTTCCTCAACCGCTATCTGCAGCACCAGCCGGGCGTGATCGAGGACGCCCGTGGCCGGGTCGTCGGCCGCCACCTGGGCCTGAGCTTCTACACCCTGGGCCAGCGCCAGGGCCTGGGCATCGGTGGGCTGAAGGAGCGCGGCGCGGCCCGCGGCGGCGCGGACCATGCACCCTGGTACGTGGCGCGAAAGGACCTGCCGCGCAACGTGCTGCAGGTGGTGCAGGGCCACGACCATCCCTGGCTGCTGTC
>JBJXHB010000411.1:0-6344 GCA_046160725.1 Aquabacterium sp. | reverse complement strand
ATCAGCCATGCCGAACCCACCGACCCGGGGGCCCGGGCCACCTGGCTGCCGGCGCCGGCCGGCGCCTTCCGGCTGTCGATGCGCGCCTACTGGCCGCGCCCGGAGCTGGCCGACGGGCGCGCGGTGTTTCCGGCCCTGCAGACCCTGTCGTCGCCCACGTCCTAGTCCACCCCGGCGCACACGCGCCGACCAACGAGCCCGCCATGAACCCACCCACCGCCTACGGCCCCACGCTCGACTTCCACCGCCTGGTCCAGGCCGAGCTGCCGCCGGAGGACGGCGACGACGCGGCCCAGGCCATGCGCGGTTTCATCGGCACGGTCGAGGACGCCGAGGTGCGGCGTCCCGACGGCGGCCTGGTGTGGAGCATGAAGCCCTATGCCTTCCTTGACGACGAGACGCCGGCCCCCACCGTCAACCCCAGCCTGTGGCGCCAGGCGCGGCTGAACCGCACGCACGGGCTGTTCCAGGTCACGCCCCGCATCTACCAGGTGCGCGGCCTGGACATTGCCAACATCACCTTCATCGAAAGCGACACCGGGCTGATCGCGCTGGACGCGCTGTCCACGCCGGCCACGGCGGCCGCGTCGCTGGCGCTGTACCGGCAGCACCGCGACCCGCAGGCCCGGCGCCCGCTGCTGGCGGTGATGTACAGCCACAGCCATGGCGACCACTTCGGCGGTGTCGGCGGCCTGACGACCCAGGCCGACGTGGACGCCGGCCGCTGCGCGATCATCGCCCCGGCCGGCTTCATGCAGGCCGCGGTGGCCGAGAACGTCCTGGCCGGCGTGCCGATGTCGCGCCGCTCGCAGTTCCAGTTCGGCCAGACCCTGCCCAAGGGCCCGGCCGGCCAGGTCGATGCCGGCCTGGGCAAGGTGCTGCCGATGGGCCGGCCCAGCCTGATTGCGCCGACGCTGACCATCGCGCAGGCCTACGAGACCCATGTCATCGACGGCATGACCATCGAGTTCCAGCTCGCGCCGGAGACCGAGGCGCCGGCCGAGATGCATTTCTACTTTCCGTCCGAGCGCGCGCTGGACCTGGCCGAGAACACCAACCACACGCTGCACAACGTCTGCCCGCTGCGCGGCGCGGCGGTGCGCGACGCCCTGGCCTGGGCCAAGTACCTGCACCATGCGCTGCACCGCTGGGGCGACCGCATCGACGTCATCCTGGCCCAGCACCACTGGCCGACCTTCGGCGCCGACAACGCGCGCCGCTTCCTGGCCGAGCAGCGCGACCTGTACCGCGTGCTGCACGACCAGACGGTGCGGCTGATGAACCATGGCCTGAAGCCGGCCGAGATCGCGGAGGGCCTGAAGCTGCCGGAGGGCGTGAGCCGCAAATGGCACAACCGCGGCTACTACGGCACGGTCAGCCACAACGTGAAGGCCATCTACCAGCGCTACCTGAGCTGGTACGACGGCCACCCGGCCAACCTGCACGCGCTGCCGCCGGTGCCGCAGGCCAAAAAGATGATGGCCTACATGGGCGGCGTGGATGCCGCGGTTGCACGGGCCCAGGCGGACTTCGAGCGCGGCGAGTACCGCTGGGTGGCCGAGGTGATGAAGCATGCGGTGTATGCCCACCCCGAGCATGCCGGCGCGCGCGCGCTGGCCGCCGCGGCGCTGGAGCAGATGGGCTTCCAGGCCGAGAGCGCGACCTGGCGCAATGCTTTCCTGCTGGGCGCGCACGAGTACCGCAACGGCCCGCCCAAGCCGGCGCCCGCCGGGGCCGGTTTTGCGCTGGTGGCGGCCCTCAGCAGCGAGGCCATGTTCGACACCCTGGCCATCCGCCTCAACGCGGGCAAGGCGGCCGGCATGGCGTTCAACCTGGCCTGGCATTTTCCGGACCGCGGCGAGCACTGGCTGGTCGAGATCGTCAACGGGGCCCTGCATGCGCTGCAGGTCGCGGCCGCGCCGGCCGCCGCGGCGTCACTCACGCTGGACCGCAGCACGCTGGACGCCATCCTGATGCAGACGCTCGCGCCGCCACAGGCCATCGCCGCGGGCCAGTTGCAGATCAGCGGCGACGCCAGCCGGCTGGCCGTCTTTTTCGGCCTGCTGGACCGCTTCCAGCTCAGCTTCCCGGTGGTCGAGGCCGCGCCCTGGCCCGATGCCTGAGGTGCCGCCATGACCCGCCCACCCTTCGCCGGCACCATCGGCCGCACCGTCGCCGAGTCAACGCCGCACTGGCCCCCACCGCTGCGGGCGCCGGCCAGCGCGCCCAACATCCTGGTGGTGCTGTTCGACGACGTCGGCTTCTCGGACTTTGGCTGCTACGGCAGCGCCATCCGCACCCCCACCATCGACGCCATCGCGGCGCGCGGCCTGCGCCTGAGCGGCTTCCACACCACGGCGATGTGCAGCACCACGCGTGCCGCGCTGCTGACCGGGCGCAACCACCACAGCGTGGGCATGGGCTGCCTGGCCAACTTCGACTCCGGCTTTCCGGGCTACCGGGGCAAGTTGTCCCCTGACGCACCGACGCTGGCCGAGTTGCTGCGCGGCGCCGGCTACGGCACCTACATGGTCGGCAAGTGGCATGTGACGCCGCTGACCGAGACCGGCCCCGGCGGGCCCTATGACGGCTGGCCGCTGGGGCGCGGCTTCGACCGCTTCTACGGCTTTCTCGATGCCGAGACCGACCAGTACGCGCCGGAGCTGGTGCAGGACAACACCCACATCCATCCTCCCGGCACCCATGCCAGCGGCTACCACCTGACCGAGGACCTGGTCGACCAGACCATCCGCATGATCGCGGACCACCAGGCCGACCGGCCGGACAAGCCCTGGCTGGCCTGGCTGGCGCTGGGCGCCTGCCATGCGCCGCACCAGGCGCCGCGCGACCTGATCCTGCACTACGACGCGCAATTCGCCCACGGCTGGGACGAAGAGCGCCGCCGCCGCTTGGCACGGCAAATCGCGCTCGGGCTGGTGCCGGCTGGCACGCCGCTGCCGCCGCGCAACACCGGCGTGCCGGCCTGGGACACGGTGGGCGTCGACGAGCGCCGGCTGTACACACGGCTGCAGGGCGCCTATGCCGCCATGCTGGACCATGCCGACCAGCACCTGGCGCGGCTGACGGCCTTCCTGGACGCCGCCGGCCTGAGCGACGACACGCTGGTGCTGGTGCTGTCCGACAACGGGGCCAGCCAGGAGGGCGGCCACCACGGCATGGTCAACGCGATGGGCCCGTTCAACCTGATGCCCGAGCCGCTGGCCCGCAAGCTGGCGCGCATCGACGACATCGGCGGCCCGGACACCCACAGCAACTTCCCACTGGGCTGGGCCATGGCGTCCAACACCCCGGCCCGGCGCTACAAGCAGAACACCCACGGCGGTGGCATCCGCGACCCGCTGGTCATCAGCTGGCCCCGTGGGCTGGCTGCGCGCGGCGAGCTGCGCCATGGCTTCCGGCATGCGGTGGACCTGGCGCCCACGCTGCTGGGCCTGGCCGGCGTGGTGGGGCCGGCCGCGGCGGCGGGCTTCGAGGGCGAGAGTTTTGCGGCGCTGCTGCGCGACGCTGGCGCGCCGGCGCGGACGCGGCCGCAATACTTCGAGATGTTCGGCCACCGCGGCCTGTGGGCCGATGGATGGAAGGCCGTGGCCTTCCATCCGCCGGGTACGCCCTTCGACGCCGACACCTGGGAGCTGTACCACCTGGACCGCGACTTTGCCGAGGTGGACGACCGGGCCGCGGCGGAACCACAGCGGCTGCAGGCCCTGATCGCCGAATGGTGGCGCCAGGCCGAGGCCCACCAGGTGCTGCCGCTGGACGACCGCTTCGGTGCGCGCTTTGCCGCCAATGCGTTGCGCTACCAGGGCGAGCGCCGGCTGTTCACCTTCCATGCCGGCATGGGCCACCTGCCCACCGACGTGGCGCCGGACGTGCGCGGCCGCGGCTACCGCATCGCCGCCCATGTGCGCGTCGACGACCCGGCCAGCGCCAACGGCGTGCTGCTGGCCCATGGCGACGCCACCAGCGGCTACACGCTTTACCTGCGCGACGGCCACCTGGTGCACGACATGAACATCGGCGGCGTGCACCACGAGCTGGTCAGCCCGCGCCCGGTGGCGGCGGGGCACCAGGTGCTGGGCCTGCGCATGGACATGGGCCCGTGGGTCCGGCTGCCGAACCTGCCGCCCAGCGTGGACCCGAACGTGCGCGCCAGCCGCACCGCGACCTTGCTGCACGGTGACGAGCCGGTGGGCTCGCTGACGGCGCGGGTCGGCTTCAACAGCATGATCAGCTGGAGCGGGCTGGACATCGGCCTGGACCGTGGCAGCCCGGTCGGCCACTACGAGGCGCCCAACCGCCTGCGCGGCGTCAAGCTGTACAAGGTGACCGTGGCCCTGGACGCGCCCGAGCCGCTGGACGGCGACGCCATCGGGCAGGCGGAGATGGGGCGGCAGTAGGGGCGGGCTGCGGGCGTCAGCCCAGCGGCGCCGGCGTGCCGTGCAGGTAGTGCTTGAGCGCCAGCCAGGCCATCTCGTGGACCGGCGTGGCCACGCCCAGGGCGCGGCCACGGCGCACGACATGGCCCGAGAAGCTGTCCAGCTCCAGCGGCCGCCCGCGCGCCAGGTCGTGGTACATCGACGCGTACATGGTTTTGGGAAACGACTGGTGCAGCGCCAGGCTGCGCGCCACGATGTCGGCCGGCAGCGTGATGCCCTCGGCCTGCGCCACCGCCGCCACCTCGGCGAACGCCCGCGTGGCCAGCGGGATGATGTCGGCATCGTGGTACAGGTAGCCGGCCGGCAGCCGGCACAGGCAGGTCAGCGCGGCGTTGGTGGCCAGGCCGACGAACTTGGCCCATTGCGCGGCGCGGATGTCAGGCACCAGGTCGGCCGAGAACCCCGCGCCCTGGCAGGCATCGCGGAAGGCCGTCGCGCGCGCCGACATCGCGCCGTCGGGCTCGCCGAAGCGCAGGCCCGACATCTGCGAGGTGTAGCGGATCACGCCCGGCTCGACGATCACGCCCGACACCATCGCCAGGCCACCCAGCACGCTGCCCGGCCCCAGCACCGACGCGACCCGGTCCTGGTGGTCGACGCCGTTCAGCACCGAGACGACGCAGGCACCCCCGTCCACCAGCGGCTGCAGCGGCGCTGCAGCGCGCTCGATGTCATAGGCCTTGACGGCGAACAGCACCACGTCGCAGGCGCCGGCCTCGGCCGGCTGCTCGACGAAGCGCGCCGTGTCAACGACCAGGCGGCCGTTGGGGGTTTCAAGCACCAGGCCCGGCGCGCGCATGGCCGCCAGGTGCGCGCCGCGCGCGATGAAGGTGACGGCATGGCCGGCGCGGGCCAGCAGCCCGCCGAAGTAGCCGCCGACCGCGCCGGCGCCCGTGATCGCGATTCGCATGCCGCATTCTCCGCGGACCGGAGCATCCCCGGCGCCAAGGGCCGTGCGAGTGTCCCTACCAGTCGAACTTCAGCTCGATCAGCGCCTTCTTCAGCGTGCCCTTCTTGAAGTCGAATTCGATGTCCGGCTTCAGCACCACACCGGTCTTGCCCAGCGGTATGCCGCCCTTCTTGACCAGCGTGTCCAGCACGCCCGGCAGCTTCAGGAAGTCCTTCTTGTTGCTCTCGGTGATGGCCGGCGGCTCGATCAGCATCAACTCGACCTTGAGCGACAGGTTGGCGGCCTCCACCTCCTCGCCGACCTTGGTGCGCGCCTTCTTCAGCGCCTCCAGCTTGGGCTTGATCTGCTTCTCGCCCTCGGGCGTGGCGCACTCGAGCTGCTCCTCCAGCGTCTTGATCGCCTCGTTGATCTTGGCCAGCTTGTCGGCCGCCGCCTTGGTCTTGGTCTCCCAGCGCTCGATGGCCTTTTCCAGGCTCTTCTGGTATTGCTGGACATTCAGTGCGGGCATGGTGGTCCTCCGGTGGGGTTGTGCCGGCAATGTAGGCCGCGTGCGGTGACCGTGGGGGCTGCGTTCTAGGGGCTGACAGGATGCCGCCGCGGCGGGCGGCGCACGGGCCCCCGGCCGGCTCGGCGCCCGGCCCGAAAGGGCCGGTACCAAGGGGCAGGGCTGACCGGTGGAATAGGGCGCCTGCGGTCCCTACACTGGCCTCATGAAACTGCTTGTCGTGGACGACCATTCGTTGATCCGCGAAGCCGTGCGCCACGTGGTGCAAGCGCTGGCCGAGTCGGTGACGGTGCTGACGGCGGCCGATTGCGACGAGGGCTTTGCCCTCGCGGAACGGGACAGTGAGCTCGAGCTGCTGCTGCTGGACTTCAACCTGCGTGGGCTGTCGGGTGTGCCGGCCATCAAGGCCTGGCGCCAGCGCCACCCGGCCTTGCCGGTGGTCGTGCTGTCCAGCGCCGAAGACCGCGAGACG
>JBJXHB010000410.1:0-3019 GCA_046160725.1 Aquabacterium sp. | reverse complement strand
CACGTCGGGCCAGGTGCTGTTCGACGGCCAGGACCTGCACGCGCTGGGCGCCGCCGCGTTGCGTCGTGCCCGGGCCGGCTTCCAGATGGTGTTCCAGGACCCATTCGGCTCGCTCAACCCGCGCGCGCCGGTGCTGCGCATCGTCACCGAGCCGCTGCTGGCGGCTGGCGGCCCCAGCGCCGCGCAGCGCCGCGAGCGCGCGGCCGAGGTGCTGGACGCGGTGGGCCTGCGCGCCGCCGACCTGGAGAAGTATCCGCACGAGTTCAGCGGCGGCCAGCGCCAACGCATCGCCATCGCACGCGCGCTGGTGACCCGCCCGCGACTGATCGTCGCCGACGAGCCGGTGTCGGCGCTGGACGTGTCGGTGCAGGCCCAGGTGCTGAACCTGATGCTGGACCTGCGCGAGCGCTACGGCGTCAGCTACCTGTTCATCAGCCACGACCTGGCCGTGGTCAACCTGGTGTGCGACGTGGTCGCGGTGATGTACCAGGGCCGCGTGGTCGAGCAGGGCAGCCCGGATGTGCTGTTCCGCCAGGCCGCGCATCCCTACACCCGGGCCCTGATGGCCGCCGTGCCGCGCGAGCGGCCGCGCGCCGCCGGCGGCGTCGATGCCAGGGCGCCTGCGGTGGAGCCACCGCCGCCCGATGCCGCCACCCCCGGGGCCTGCCCCTTTGCGGCGCGCTGCCCGTTCAGGCAGGATCGATGCCTGCGCGAGGCGCCGGCCCTGCGCCCGCTGGCCGACGGCCACCAGGCCGCCTGCCACAGGGCCGAGGACGTGCGCGGCCAGGTGGCCGCCACCTGAGATCCGACCCGACCGGCCCTTCGACACCCAAGACCAACCCCTTTCCACCGGAGCCCACCATGTCCCTGCAACGCCGCCACTTCACCGCCCTGGCCGCCAGTGCGGCCGCCACTCCGCTGCTCCTGGGCGAGGCCGTCGCGCAGACGCGCAAGGACCAGGTCACGCTCGGCATGGTGCTGGAGCCCACCGGCCTGGACCCGACCACCGGCGCCGCCGCGGCCATCGGCGAGATCGTCCACTACAACATCCTGGAGGGGCTGACCCGCATCGGCGTGGACGGCGCCGTCACGCCGCTGCTGGCGCAGGACTGGTCCAGCGACCCGGACGGCAAGGTGTATGCCTTCCGGCTGCGCCCCGGCGTCAAGTTCTCCGACGGCACGGTGATGGACTCGGCCGCGGTGCGCTTCAGCTTCGAGCGGGCCAAGGCCGAGGGCTCGACCAACAAGGCCAAGCGCGCGGTGTTCGACAACATCTCGTCCATCGCCACGCCCAGCGCCGACACGGTGATCCTGACGCTCAACAACGCCGACGGCACGCTGCCCTTCCGCCTGGGCGAGAACACCGCGGTCATCCTGTCGCCCAAGAGCGCGGCCTCGACCAACACCAACCCGGTGGGCACCGGCCCGTTCAAGCTGGAGAACTGGGCCAAGGGCTCGGCGGTGACGCTGTCGCGCTGGGACGGCTACCGCGACGCCGCCAAGATCAAGCTGCGGCGCGCCAGCTTCCGCTTCATCAACGACCCGGCGGCCCAGGTCGCGGCGCTGCTGGCCGGCGACATCGACGGCATGCCGCGCTTCGGCGCGGTACAGAACCTCAAGCAGTTCCAGGCCGACAAGCGCTTCACGGTCGAGATGGGCTCCACCGCCGGCAAGGGCATCATGACCATCAACAACCAGCGCAAGCCGCTGGACGACGTACGGGTGCGCCGGGCGCTGGCCCATGCCATCGACCGCAAGGCCTTCATCGACGGCGTGCTGGAGGGACTGGGCCGGCCGATCGGCAGCCATGCCGCGCCCACTGACCTGGGCTATGTGGACCTGACCGGGATGTATGCCTTCGACCCGGACAAGTCGCGCGCGCTGCTCAGGGAGGCCGGCATCACCACGCCGCTGAACCTGACCCTGACCCTGCCGCCGCCGCAGTACGCCCGCAAGGGCGGCGAGGTCATCGCGGCCATGCTGGCCAAGGTCGGCATCAATGCCAAGCTCGAGAACGTCGAGTGGGCGCAGTGGCTGGGCGGCACCTTCAAGGGCAACTTCGACCTCACCATCATCAACCACGTCGAGCCGCTGGACTTCATCCAGTACGCCAACCCGCAGTATTACTGGGGCTACCGCAACCCGGCCTTCAATGCCCTGGTGCAGAGGATGGCCGAGGCGCCCAAGGGCCCGCAGCGCGTCAAGCTGTACGGCGACATCCAGCGCCAGCTGGCCACCGACTGCGCCAATGTCTTCATCTTCAACCCGGCCCAGGTGGCGGTGTCGCGGCGCGGCCTGAAGGGCCTGTGGGCCAGCTCGCCGATCTTTGCCAACGACCTGACCAGCGTCAGCTGGGCCTGACCGGCCGCTTGCCCACCCACCCGTATCCCCGATGACCACCATGAACCTGATCGGCCTGTGCGGCAGCCTGCGTGCCGCGTCCTACAACCGCATGGCCTTGAACCTGGCCGCGGCCAGCCTGCCCGATGGCGCGACACTGACCATCGCCGACTGGCGCGCCGTGCCGGTCTACGACGGCGACGTCGAGGCCCAGGGCCGGCCCGCGGCGGTGCAGGCCCTGCGCGAGCAGCTGCGCGGCGCCGACGGCCTGGTGGTCTGCACGCCCGAGTACAACCACTCGCTGCCGGGCGGGCTGAAGAACGTGCTGGACTGGGTGACCCGCGGCGCGGACCAGCCCCTAGCGGGCATGCCGGCGGCCATCCTCAGCGCCTCCGGCGGGCCGCTGGGCGGCGCGCGGGTTCAGTACGACCTGCGCCGCACGCTGACGGCCACCGGCCTGCTGGTGATGGCCAAGCCCGAGGTCTTCATCGGCAATGCGCAGACCAAGTTCGATGCGGCCGGTGCCTGTACCGACGAGGCCACGCGCGGCTTCGTGGTTGCGCAGATGGCGGCGTTTGCGAAGTGGGTGCGAGGCGTGCAGGCGATGCGGGCGGTGGCGTAGCGGGGACCCGACCTCGCGACGTCGGCGCGAGCCTCGGGCGCCGGCCAGCCACCTCCG
>JBJXHB010000409.1:0-2704 GCA_046160725.1 Aquabacterium sp. | reverse complement strand
CCCCGTCACGCTGCAGACGCTGGGCCGGCAGGCCGCCATCCGCAGCACCGGCGGCAAGATCAGCGCCCATGCCAAGGTCGACGAGATCACCGGCGAGCTGATGTTCTTCGACTACGGCAACGAGCCGCCCTTCATGCACTACGGCGTGCTGGGGCCGGACGGTGCGCTGCGGCACCACGTGCCCATCGCCCTGCCCGGTCCGCGCCTGCCGCACGACATGGCGGTGACCGAGCACTACAGCATCGTGCACGACCTGCCGCTGTTCCACGACCCGCAGGCCATGGCGCTGGGCCGCCACAAGATCGACTTCCACCCTGAGCTGCCGACACGTTTTGGCGTCATCCCGCGCCTGGGCCGCAGCGAAGAGGTGCGCTGGTTCGACTTCACGCCCTGCTTCCTGTACCACGTGGTCAACGCCTGGGAGGACGGCGACTGGATCACCATGGTCGCCTGCCGCTACATGCCGGCGCTGCGTGCCGACGGCGGCATCGACGCCCCGCGCACCGCGCGCAACGTGGCGGAGCTCAAGATGACGGCGCGGCTGTGGCGCTGGCGCATGAACCTGCGCACGGGCGAGAGCGAGGAGGCCTGCCTGGACCCGGACCGCAATGTCGAGTTTCCGACCTGCAACGCCGCGCTCACCGGCCGCCGCACGCGCTATGGCTATCTGGCCGACCAGATGGAGCAGTCCACGCTGCAGTGGAACGGCCTGCGCAAGTACGACTTGGACTCCGGCGCCCTGCTGTCGAGCTGGACCGACAGCGCCGAGCACAGCTGGTACAGCGAGCCCTGGTTCGCCGCCGCCGATGCGCCCGCTGCCGAGGACCACGGCTATGTGATCGCCTTCCAGTTCAACGCCGCCACGCAGCAGCAGACGCTGGACATCCTGGATGCCCGCGACCTGGGCCTCGGCCCGGTGGCCCAGGTGGCGCTGCCTCGCCATGTGCCGACGGGCTTTCATGGCTGTTGGATGGCGGCGGGGCGGATACCGCACTGGAACTCGCCCCGTTGACCGCCCACTTGCCTCGAGGGCCTGTGAAGTCTCGTCTGTGGCAAGCTGCGAAATCGATCCTTTGCAAAGGAGCGCGACGATGTCGTCCACGCTGGAGTCCCTGCAAGTTCAGGTGATGCGCCTGTCGAAGGCGGACCGCAGCCGCTTGCTGGAGCGGCTGGTCGCCAGCCTGGAAGTCGACAACGAGGCCGAGGCGGATTGGGAGAAACTGGCGGCGCAGCGTGAGGCCGAGCTGGACGCCGGCACGGTCGAAGCCATTGGGCTCGACGACGCCATGGCCCGGCTGCGCAGTGGGCTGGGATGAAGGGACGACGCGGTTTCCCGATCGCCGGGTTTCCCTATACCGTCATCTACAGGCCCGAGGCTGACGGCATCGCCGTCCTGGTCGTCAAGCACGATCGGCGCCGGCCAAGCCACGGCAGTGACCGGCGTTGAGGAATCGGTACACCCAACCCATCGATCCACCGCAAGACTCTGGAGCCCCCATGCCCTCAGCACCCATCTACATCCTCGGTGGCCACCAGACCGACTTCGCCAAGGCCTGGTCGCGCCATGGCCAGGACCTGAGCGACATGATCCGCGAGGCCGCGCTGGGCGCGCTGGCCGACGCGCGCCTGGAGCCGGACGCCATCGACACGATCCATGTCGGCAATGCCTTTGGCGAAATCCAGCGCCGACAGGCGCATCTCGGCTCGATGGTGGCGCAGGTCGTGCCGCAGCTGTACGGCGTGCCGGCCATGCGCCACGAGGGCGCGTGCGCATCGGCGTCGCTTGCCGTGCTGTCGGCCATGGCCGAGATCGAGGCCGGCCGCTACGGCTGCGCGCTGATCGTCGGCGCCGAGGAGCTGAAGAACCTGCCCGGCGACGAGAGCAGCGCCAACCAGAACGCCGCCGCCTGGCAGGGCCACGAGGACATCGACTGCCGCTTCATGTGG
The DNA here is from genome assembly GCA_046160725.1 of Aquabacterium sp. Taxonomy (GTDB): domain Bacteria; phylum Pseudomonadota; class Gammaproteobacteria; order Burkholderiales; family Burkholderiaceae_C; genus JBJXHB01. Next base: position 757 of record JBJXHB010000409.1, on the reverse strand, counting down.
CCGGCGGCCTTTGGCCTGCTCGCGATGGAGTATGAGCGCCGGTACGGCCTGGACCGTCGCCACCTGAACCGCATCGCCGAGCTGAACTACGGCAACGCCAGGCGCAACCCGCTGGCGCAGACGCGCAAGTGGCAGTTCGATCCCTTGAGCTTCACGGACGACGACGAGGCCAACCCGGTGATCGAACCCGGCACCCGTCGACAGGACTGCGGGCAAATCACCGACGGCGCCTGTGCGGTCGTGCTGGCATCCGCGCGATTTGCCGAGGAGCATCGACACCGCCATGGTGGCTCCCCCCGGGCGGCCCGCATCGCTGGGTGGGGGCATCGCAACGCCGGTCTGCGCCTGAAAGACAAATTCGACCGCAGCCAGGGTCAGCCCTTTGTGTTTCCGCACCTTCGCCAGACGATCGAGGATGCCTGGCGCCGGGCCGGCGTATCCGGCATCGAGGCCATGGACGGCGTGGAGACCCATGACTGCTTCACAACCACGGAGTACATGGCCATTGATCACCTGGGGCTGACCGCGCCCGGCCAGAGCTGGCAGGCTGTGGAGGACGGGCGCATCGAGCGCGGCGGCAGTTGCCCGATCAACATGAGCGGCGGCCTGATCGGCTGCGGGCACCCGGTGGGCGCGACCGGAACCCGCATGCTGCTCGACGCGACCCGGCAGGTCACGGGCCAGGCGGGCGAATGCCAGATCGACGGTGCGCGCCGCATGCAGACGCTCAACATCGGCGGCTCCTGCGCCACCGTGG
>JBJXHB010000408.1:0-16715 GCA_046160725.1 Aquabacterium sp. | reverse complement strand
CGCAACGTGCACCTGTCCGGTGGCGTGGGCATCGGCGGCGTGCTGGAGCCGCTGCAGGCCAACCCGACCATCATCGAGGACAACTGCTTCATCGGCGCGCGCAGCGAGATCGTCGAAGGCGTGATCGTCGAGGAGAACTCGGTCATCAGCATGGGTGTCTACATCGGCCAGAGCACCAAGATCTACAACCGCATGACGGGCGAGGTGGGCTACGGGCGGGTACCAGCGGGCTCGGTGGTGGTCAGCGGCTCCATGCCGGCGGTCGATGGCAGCCACATCCTGTACTGCGCGGTCATCGTCAAGCGCGTGACGGCCGAGACCCGCGCCAAGACCAGCATCAATGAGCTGTTGCGGACCTGAACCCAGGCCCGGCCGCCGGCGGCCGGGCCGTTGACCTGCAAGGGGATCACGATGAGCGGCAACATGGAAAAGGTGCTGCGCCTGATGGCGGAGAAGTCCGCGTCGGACGTGTTCCTGTCGGCCAACATGCCGATCCTGATCAAGATCCACGGCCAGGTGTTGCAGCTGTCGGACCAGATCCTCACGCCGCAGCAGCCGCGCCAACTGCTGGCCGAGCTGCTGACGCCACGCCAGCTGGAGGAGGTGGACGACACCGGCGAGCTGAACGTGGCCGTCGGCCTGGACCGCGTCGGCAGCTTCCGCCTGTCGGCCTTCAAGCAACGCGGCAGCATCGCCGCGGTGTTCCGGCACATTCCGCATGTGATTCCGACGCTGGAGTCCCTGAACCTGCCTGAGGTGCTCGGCTCGCTGATTTTGGAGAAACGCGGCCTGGTGCTGATGGTGGGCGCCACCGGCACCGGCAAGAGCTCGACCATGGCGTCGATGCTCGAGTGGCGCAACCGCAACATCACCGGACACATCCTCACCATCGAGGACCCGATCGAGTTCCTGTTCTCCAGCAAGAAGTCGGTGGTCAATCAGCGCGAGGTCGGCCGCGACACTGAGAGCCTGCAGATCGCCTTGCGCAACGCGATGCGGCAGGCGCCGGACTGCATCCTGATCGGCGAGATCCGCGACCGCGAGACCATGACCTCGGCCTTGTCCTATGCCCTGTCCGGCCACCTGGTGGTGGCCACCATGCATGCCAACAACAGCTACCACGCCCTGGGACGGATCCTGTCGTTCTACACGCCTGAGCAGCGCCCGGTGCTGCTGGGCGACCTTGGCGCCGGGCTGCGCGCGGTCCTGTCCCAGCGCCTGCTGCGCGCCAACACCGGCGGCCGCGTCCCGGCCATGGAGATTCTGCTCAATACAAAGCTGGTGCAGGAGATGATCGAGAAGGGCGACTTCCCGGGCGTCAAGGAGGCCATGGAGAAGTCGCTGGCCGACGGCTCGCAGACCTTCGAGCACGACATCGCACGGCTGATCAACCTGGACGTGGTGTCGCGTGACGAGGGCCTGGCCTTTGCTGACTCGCCGACCAACCTGATGTGGCGGCTGCAGAACGAACCCGCCCAGGCCGTGGCCCGGACGGCCACCAAGAGCGATGAGCCCGACGTCGGCACTTATGCCGACTTCACGGTCGACGTCTGGCCCGAAGGCACGCGCAAGCTGGCCGCACTGGCCGGCCTGGCCGGGCTGCCGCCGATCACCGCCACCCGATGACCGCGACGATGTTCCGCACGACGCTGGCAGCAATGGCCTGCCACCACTGCCAGGGCGGTCATGGCGGCGCTGGGCCACGGCCATGAGCCACCGACGATGACCCTGCAGCAGTTGATCGACGCCGCAAGCGCCCGCCTGGAAATGGCGGGCGTTTCGTTTGGGCATGGCACCGCCAACGCCTTCGACGAAGCGGCATGGCTGGTGCTGTGGCGCCTCGGCCTGCCCTTGGACGGCCTGGACGATCACGCCGGCGACGCGGTCGGCGCGGCCCAACGCGACGCCGTGGACAGCTTGATCGCCGAGCGCGTTACCAGCCGCCGTCCGGCGGCCTACCTGACCGGCGAGGCCTGGCTGCAGGGCGTGCCCTTCACCGTCGACGAGCGGGTGATTGTGCCGCGGTCGCTGATCGCAGAGCCGCTGGCCGACGGCACGCTCGATGCGTGGCTGGACGAGCACACCCAGGACGTGTTGGACCTGTGCTGCGGCAGTGCGGCACTGGCCGTCCTGGCCGCCATGGCCTGGCCGCAGGTCCGGGTGGATGCCGCCGACCTCAGCAGCGATGCGCTGGCGGTGGCGGCGCTGAACCTGCATCGCCATCAACTGGGCGGACGCATTGCGCTGCACCGGGGCGATGGCCTGGCCGCAGTCGCAGGCCGGCGCTACGACCTCATCCTGTGCAACCCACCCTACGTCAACGCCCATTCCATGGCCGCCCTGCCGGCCGAATACCGCGCAGAGCCGGCGCTGGCCCTGGCCGGCGGCAGCGATGGCATGGACTTCATCCGCGACCTGCTGGCCGACGCGCCGGCCGCCCTGACCGAACGCGGCGTGCTGGTGCTGGAGATCGGTCATGAGCGCCAGCACTTCGAGGCCGCCTTTCCCGGCCTGAACCCGGTCTGGCTGTCCACCAGCGCGGGCGACGACCAGGTCCTGCTGCTGACCCGTGAATCCTGGGCGCCCGGCGCCTGAACCAACGATCATGATCCAGTTCAAGAACGTCACGCTGCGCCGCGGCCTGAAGGTGGTGCTGCAGGGTGCGAGCGTCAGCCTGCATCTGGGCGAGAAGGTGGGCCTGGTCGGGCGCAACGGCGAGGGCAAGTCATCGCTGTTCTCGTTGCTGGCCGGGCGCCTGCACGCCGACATCGGCGACGTCGAGATGCCGCCGCGCTGGCGTTTCAGCGAGGTGGCTCAGGACATGCCGGAGACCGCCCTGGCCGCCACCGACTTCGTGCTCGAGGGCGATGTCCCGCTGCAGCAGGCCCAGGCCCAGCTGGCCGAGGCCGAGACCAGCGGCGACGGCCATGCCATCGGCGACGCGCATCTGGGCCTGGAGCAGGCCGGCGCCTTCGATGCCCGGGCCCGCGCCCAGGCCTTGCTGCTGGGCCTGGGCTTCAAGGTCGACGCGTTGTCTGCGCCGGTCAACCAGTTCTCCGGCGGCTGGCGCATGCGGCTGCAGCTGGCGCGGGCGCTGATGTGCCCGTCCGACGTGCTGCTGCTGGATGAACCGACCAACCACCTGGATCTGGATGCCCTGGTCTGGCTGGAGGGCTGGCTCAAACGCTACGGCGGGCTGATGATCGTGATCAGCCACGACCGGGAGTTTCTGGACGCGATCACCGGCGTGACGCTGCACCTGGAGCAAGCCACGCTGACCCGCTACACCGGCAACTACACCGCCTACGAGGAGGCCCGGGCGGAGCGCATGTTGCTGGCCCAGGCCGCGTTCTCGCGCCAACAGGAGCGCGTCGCCCATCTGCAGCGTTTCATCGACCGCTTCAAGGCCAAGGCCTCCAAGGCCCGTCAGGCACAAAGCCGAGTAAAGGCCCTGGCGCGCATGGAGCGGCTGGCGCCGGTCATGACGGCCGGCGACTTCGACTTTGAGTTCCGCGAGCCGGCCAGCCTGCCGAACCCGATGCTGGTGATGCAGGACCTGCGCTGCGGCTATCACACCGACGACGGCACCGAGGTCGTCATCCTGCCGGGTGTCGAGCGCATCGTGCTGTCCGGACAGCGCATCGGCATCCTGGGGGCCAACGGCCAGGGCAAGTCCACCCTGGTCAAGACCATCTCGCGCCAGATCGCGCCGCTGGCCGGCACGCTGACCGAGGGCAAGGGCCTGACCATCGGCTACTTCGCCCAGCAGGAGCTGGACCTGCTGGCGCCGGACGACACCGCGCTGCAGCGCATGACGCGCCTTGCGCGCGAGGTGGCGCCCAGCACGCGCGAGCAGGAACTGCGCGACTTCCTCGGCGCCTTCCGCTTCGCTGGCGACATGGTCCATCAGCCGGTGCACACGCTGTCCGGCGGCGAGCGCGCGCGGCTGGTCCTGGCGACCATCGTCTGGCAGCGGCCCAACCTGCTGCTGCTGGACGAGCCGACCAATCACCTCGACCTGGCCACCCGCGAGGCGTTGTCGATCGCGCTCAACGAGTTCGAGGGCACGGTGATGCTGGTCAGCCATGACCGGGCCCTGCTGCGCGAGGTCTGCGACGAGTTCTGGCTGGTGGCACGCGCCGGCGTGCATCCGTTCGACGGCGACCTGGACGACTACCAGCGCTGGCTGCTGGACGTGGCCCGCGCCAACGCGCGGGGCGGCGAGCCGCCGCCCTTGCCGAGGACCACCGCATGGGCGCCCGCTGCGGCGGCTGCGGCCACACCGGTCGCCGCCAGCCCGGCCCCTGCACCTACGGCAGCCGCCGGCGGCCAGCGACGCGACGACCGGCGCGCATCGGCCCAGGCCCGGGCCGATCTGGCCAACCGCACCCGGCCGTTGCGGGTGGAGGTGTCTGGCATCGACAAGCGGCTGGAGGGCCTGGCCCGCGAGCGGGCCGAGATCGAGCGGCAACTCTCGGGCGCCACGCTGGACGGCGCGGCCATTGCCGATGCCGGCCGGCGGCTGAACCACATTGCCGCCGAGGTGGCGATGCTGGAGGAGCGCTGGCTGGAGCTCAACGAGCAGATCGAGGCTCTGAGCCGCTAACTGAGGCCTCGGGTTTTCGCCACCACCTGGATCGGGGGGGGGGCGCGCTGGCCGGACGGCCGAACGTCACGAGACCGTCACATGCATTCGTGACAGTCCCGAGTCCACTCCATCCAGCCGATCTGAGGATTCCGTCATGGCTTTTCGCCTCCCCGTACGTTCCCTGCTGCCGGCCCTGTTGGCCGCTGCCTTCCAGACGGCCCAGGCCGCACCCACCTTCGTCAACGGGCTGGCCCTGGACGGCGCCATGCTCGACCTGTCCGGCGGCACCGGCGCCAACACCGGCCGCGTCGGCTACTTCTCCGACATCTACTACGACACGGTGCGCAAGCAATGGTGGGGGCTCTCTGACCGCGGTCCTGGCGGCGGCACGCTGGACTACGAGACGCGTGTCCAACGCTTCTCGCTGGATGTGGACGCCCAGACCGGGGCCATCTCGAACTTCCGGATCGAGCAGACGGTCAAGTTCCGCAACGCCGGCGTCGCGATGAACGGCCTGGCGCCGAACCCCGGCAACGTCCTGGGCAATGCCCTGGATCCGGAAGGTTTCGTCATCAATCCGCGCAACGGCAACTTCCTGGTGTCCGATGAATACGGCCCCTCGTTGATCGAGTTCGACCGGTCCGGCAACCTGGTGCGCCGCTACACCACGCCCGGCAACCTGATCCCCCGAAACGCCGGTACCGGCGTGCCGAACTACGCCGGTGACACCGGCAACAACGCGGGCAAGCGCACCAACCGCGGCTTCGAGGGGCTGGCCATCAGCCCGGATGGCCGCTACGCCTATGCCATGTTGCAGAGTGCCATGCTCGACGAGGGTGGCGGCAACGGGTCGGTCAGCCGCATCGTCAAGTTCGACACCATGACGGGCGAGTCCGTCGCGCAATACGCCTACGCAATGAAGCGCTCGGGCCAGGGCCAGGGCACCTCCGCCCTGGTGGCCATCAACGACCATGAGTTCTTCGTCATCGAGCGCAACAACCGCGGCATCGGCGTCGGCGCCGACCTTGCCACCGCCGACAAGGAGGTCTACCGCATCGACATCACCGGCGCCACCGATGTGGCCGGCATCGACCTCGACTCGGGCGCACCCTTCACCGCAGTGACCAAGAGCGCCCGCATCATCGACCTGGATGCCGACACGCTGGCGGCGCTGGGTGGCAAGTCGCCTGAGAAGTGGGAGGGCCTGGCGATCGGGCCGAAGCTCGCGGACGGCAGCTTCCTGATGCTGGCCGGCACCGACAACGACTACAGCGTGACGCAGGGCCAGGGCAACGTGCAGTTCGATGTCTGGTTCCGCTTCTCCGACGCCGATCCCTATGCCGGCTCGATCCAGTGCCCGCTCGGCCTGACCGTCGGCTGCACCGGTGCAGCTACCGAGGTGCCGACCGATGGCAGCTATGCGCTGCTGCCCGGCGTGCTGCATGCCTACCGCATCAGCGCCAACGAACTCGGCAACTATCTGGCTCCGGTACCGGAGCCCGGTACCTGGGCCCTGATGGCCGGTGGTCTGGCCGCGGTGGCAGTGGGCGCGCGTCGCCGCCGTCAGCGCACGGCCTGACATCGGGCGCCGGGCAGGCGCGCGCCCAGGCGCCCCGCTCCGGACGCGGCCGGCGCTTGTGGCAGGCGTCCGCCGCAGCGATGATCGACGTCTTCCAATCGGAGCCGCCGATGCATGACCGCCGTCACTTTCTGCAGGCCCTGCCCTGGGCCGCGCTGCTGGGCCTGGGCGGCTGGAGCCCGCCCGGGCATGCGCTGTCGCAGGCCGATGCCGCCCAGGGCATCCGCGCCGCGCTGGAACGGGGCGCCGGGGCCGCAGTCGACCTGCTGGGCCGCAGCGACGGCTTTCTCGGTGACAGCCGGGTGCGCATACCGCTGCCGGGACACCTGGCCAGCGCGTCAAAGCTGCTGAAGGCCATCGGCCAGGGCCCCAAGGTCGAGGAACTGCTGACGGCCATGAATCGCGCGGCCGAAGCGGCCGTGCCGCAGGCGCGCCAGATCCTGGTCCAGGCGGCGCGCGCCGTGACGGCCCAGGACGCCCTGGCCATCGTGCGCGGTGGCGACACGTCCGTCACGCAGTACTTTGCCGACAAGACCCGGGTGCCGCTGGGCACGCAGTTCCTGCCCATCGTGACCCGCGCCACCGAGAAGGTGAAGCTGGCCGAGCGCTACAACGCGGTGGCGGCCAAGGCCGATGGCCTGGGCCTGGTCAAGCCCGAGGATGCCAACGTGCAGCGCTATGTGACCCGCAAGGCGCTGGACGGGCTGTACTTCATGATCGGCGAGGAAGAAAAGAAGATCCGCGCCGACCCGGTCGGCACCGGCAGCCGCATCCTGCAGTCGGTGTTCCGGCGGTAGCGGTCACGCCGCCGCGCGGCTGGCGACCAGGTCCAGCATCAGCTCGACCCGGGCCTGCACCGCCGTCAGTGACCCGACCGATGGCGGTCGGCCGGATTCATCATCGGCCTGGCCGTCCACCACGCCGCCCAACTGGCAGCGCGACGCCCGCCGCAGAGCGACACCTGCGCTGACCGCGCGCCAGATCGCGTCGTCCCAGGCGGCTGGCAACGTGCCATTGCCAGTGCCGGCCAGGACCAGCCCGTGCACGCCGCGTGCGACCAGGGCGTCGACCACGTCGGCACGCGCTCCGGCGCCGCTGGTCACGATCTCGACCCACGGCCACTGTGCCGGGTCGGCCGCCAGCGCCGGCGCGTCATGCAGGGCCTGCGTCGGCCTGCCCGGTGCCAGTTGCAGCACGCCATTGGCCATCACGCCCCTGGGGCCCAGCTCACCGCCCTGGAAGGCGTCGATGCGGTAGCCGTGCACCTTGCGCAAGCCCACCGCCGCGAACAGCGTCCCGTTGAACATGACGCCCACGCCGGCGAGCCGCGGGTCCGCAGCTGCCTGCACGGCATCGGCCAGGTTCTGCGGCCCGTCGGGCGACAGTGCACTGGCCGGCCGCATGGCTGCGGTCAGCACCACAGGCTGCGGCGCTGCCACGATGCGGTGCAGGAAGTAGGCCGTCTCCTCCAGCGTATCGGTGCCATGTGTGACCACGACGCCGGCGACATCCGCGCGCGCCAGGTGATGCCGGATACGCAAGGCCAGGCGCTGCCATGTCGCCGCATCCATGTCCTTGCTGTCCAGCTGGGCCACCTGCTCGGCTTGCAGCGTCACGCCCGTCGGCACGGGTACGCCGGCCAGAAGATCGGACACCGCCAGCGTGCCGGCCCGGTAGCCGACATGGTCATCGGCTCGGCCGGCACGACCGGCGATGGTGCCGCCACAGCCCAACACCACGACGACACGTTCCGCCTGAGGCATTGCGTTCCTCCTCGATTCTGGATAAAAATACAGTGGCTGTACAAAAGCTCAGCCCTGCCCCGCATCCTCGCACGGAGACTCCATGAACGAAGGCCCCAAGCTCACTGATCGGCAGCAGCAGATTCTCGACCTGGTGCAGAGCAAGATCGCCCGCACCGGCGCGCCCCCGACCCGCGCCGAGATCGCTGCCGAACTGGGCTTCAAGTCGCCCAACGCCGCCGAGGAACACCTGCAGGCCCTGGCACGCAAGGGCGTCATCGAGCTGGTCGGCGGCACAGCGCGCGGCATCCGCCTGAAGGGCGACGCCCTGCGCGCCCTTCTGGCGGCCCGCGGCAAGCAGTTCCAGCTGCCCCTGCCGGGGCTGTCGCAGCTGACGCTGCCGCTGGTGGGTCGCGTCGCGGCCGGCAGCCCCATCCTGGCGGCCCAGCACATCGACCAGTCCTATGTCGTGGAGGCCGGCATGTTCCCGCGCAAGCCGGACTACCTGCTCAAGGTCCGCGGCATGAGCATGCGCGACGCCGGCATCCTGGACGGCGACCTGCTCGCGGTGCAAAAGGCGCAGGACGCCAAGAACGGCCAGATCGTCGTCGCCCGGCTCGGCGACGACGTCACGGTCAAGCGACTGCGGCGCACCAAGGCCGGCATCGAGCTGATCGCCGAGAACCCGGACTTCGAGACCATCCATGTGCCGCTGGGCACCGAGAACTTCGCACTCGAGGGCATTGCCGTCGGCCTGATCCGCAACACCATGCTGATGTAGCCACGGCCGCCCGTCAGGGCGCCGGCTTCAGCACCTGGCTCGACACCGGCGGGCCCTCGCCCCACAGGGCGACATCCTCGACCCGCGCCCAGGGCGCGACAAAACTGCGGTAGTGCGCGGCCCAGGGGATGCCGCTCTGGCCCGTGCTGTGCATGACGCGGCTGTTGCGCGGCTCGGCCAGGTCGTACAGCGCACGCAGGCTGGGGCCGTGCTCGTCCAGATAGCGCTCGCCGGTGGTCTTGTCGGCGGCCAGGCCGACACGCGACACATTGACCGTGAAGCTGTCACCACCCACCGGCGTGCGCAGCTCAAACCAGCGCGCCAGCGGCTTGACGCTGGAAAACGGCCGGTGCTCGGACCGCGCCTGGTGGGCCCGGCCCCATTGCCAGGTGCCCACATCCGGGCCGAAGCGCTGCTGCAGCTCTTCCAGTGCCAGCGTGAAAGCCAGGTCGATGCGCGATGCGCAGGTCTCGATGGCGGGCGTGACCTTGTCGTCGCACCACCAGCCGGCCCCGCCGGTCGCCAGCATCGGCTCCAGTGCGTCGCGGAAGCTTCGGTTGCCCGCCATCTGATCGAAGCCTTCGCCGATCTCATCGGCCACCAACGCCCGCGCGAGCTGCCGCTGCCAGGCCCAGTAGATCAACGGTGCCGCGCTATCGGCCGCCATCTGTCCGTCGAAGCCCTTCAAGGCCCGCTGAGCCGCCGCAGCCAGTGGATGGGTCGACCGAGCCGCCAGCAGGTGCGGCAGCAGCCCCGCCACCGCCAGGGACCGGACATCCGCCTGCATCGTGCGCAGGTCCGCCAGCGAATGCTTCGGCCGCGACTCCAGCATCTGCTCGATGCGCTGCTGGCGATACGGCAGCGCCCAGTCGCTGGAGAGGAAATGCGGCCAGTCCGCCGGCACGGTGCGCTGGTTGGCGGTAGCGATCCAGCCACGGGCCGGGTCGCGCTCGACAAACAACGCCTCCTTGGGCAACCAGCCAGCCCAGTCGTAGCGGGCATCCCATCCAGGGGCCGGTGCCAGGCCCTTCAGGTCGTTGTCCGGCCGGCGCACCGGCACGCGCCCGGGCAGCACCAGGCCGATGCGGCCGGCACGGTCGGCCACCACCATGTTCTGCATCGGCACCTGCCAGCCATCGCGGGTTGCGGCAATGAAGGCATCCACGCTGTCCGCGCGCCCGATGGCCAGGCCGACACTGAACGGGTCGATGTCCGCATCCAGCGCGGTCCAGCGCAGGGCCAGCACATGGCCGGACTTCGGTCCGACCGCGTCGTCATGCTGGCCGGCGTCGGAGATCACCGGGCCGTGCCGTGTGCGGCGCACCGTCATCGTCACATCGGGCTTGCCACGCACCTGGATCACCTCCTGCGAGGTCTCGAAGCGGGCATAACCCTCGGGCGTGCGGTACTGCGCCGGGTCGTCGGCCTTGACCTGCTCGATGTACAGGTCCTGCACGTCCGGGCCGGTGTTGGTGAAGCCCCAGGCGATGTGCTGGTTCTGCCCCAGCACCACCATCGGGAATCCCGGCATTGTGGCGCCGGCCACCTCCATGCCCGGCATCTTCAGCCGCGCGAAGTACCACAACGCCGGCGCCGACAGCTTCAGATGCGGGTCGTTGGCCAGCAACGGCTTGCCGGTGGTGGTGCGGCTGCCCGAGACCACCCAGTTGTTCGAGCCGACGCCCTCGATGCCCGATGGCGGGGCAATCTCGGGCAGGCGCGCCCAGGCCAGCGCGGTGGATCGGCCACCATCGGCGGCGGCCAGCTTGAGCTGTCGATACACGGCGCCATAGTCGGCCGTGGCCGGCACCGGCTCGCCGGGATAGGGCGGCAGCAGCTCGTTGATGCGGTCCACCGGCAGGCGCTGGGCCAGCCGCAGCCGCAGCATCTCGGCGGACCAGTTGCCGCCCAGGTCCCAGGCCATCATGGTCCCCCAGGCCATGCTGTCCACCGGCGTCCACTCCGCCGGTTGCAGGCCCAGGATGACGAACTCCGGCGGCCGGGCCCGCATCTGGGTGCGGACCCAGGAGTTGATGCCGGCGGCATAGGCCTCGATGGCCGTGCGCGGCTCGCCCTGCACCCGGGCCCATTGCACCTGCGCCGCACGGTGCACGCCCAGCGCACGCAGGAAACGGTCGGTGCCCACCGCCGCCTCGCCGAAGGCCTGCGCCAACTGTCCGGCACCGATGCGGCGATGGGTCTCCAGCTGCCACACCCGGTCCTGCGCATGAACCACGCCCAGGCCGTAGGCCAGGTCGCGCAGGTTGCCCGCATGGATGGTCGGTATGCCATGAGCATCACGCTCGATCCGGACCTCGCCGGACAAGCCCTGCAGCCGCAGCTCGCCGTCCGTTACCGGCAGGGCCAGGCGGCTGTAGATCCATGCCGCCACGCCCGCCAGCAGCACCAGCAGCAGCAACAACAGGGCCCCTCTTCGCAGCCAACGCATGAGCATTTCCTTGGGTTTGGTCCGGACCAGCCTAGCCGATGGACGGCCCCAACGCATCGGAACTGCCCCGGGTTGCCCGTCCTGATCGGCCGAACGCACAGGCCAGGAATTCGAACAATGGGCTTCAGAACACGATGCACGAGGCCGATGTCATGCCCATGTCCCTGATGCATCCGATCTGGTCACGCCGCCACCGGCGAGCCGGCCCCAGCACGCTGAACTCCCGTATTGAGGTCTGCCCGCCCGCCCTGTGGCCGTCGTCGGTGACGCTCTGGGGTCGGTTGCAACGCTGGCTGAACAGCGCCCCGCTCGGCTGGCCACAGGCCTCGCAGCCGGTCAACCGGCTGGCCAAGGCGCGCGAGGACTTCCTGTCGGCCCTGAGGCCGCTGTCCGGTGACGAGGCTCAGCTGCTGTGTGGCCGTATCGAGCGCGCCCGCTCGCTGCGTGAGCTCTGGCATCTGCGGTCTTCCCTGTACGGCCAGTTGTCCCTGCAATGCAGCCAACTCCAGGCCGAACAGCAGCTGGCCCAGCTGAACCGCCACTTCCCGACCCGCGCGCCCCGGTCCAGCCTGGCGCCGTTGAACTCATGAGCGCGCCGGGCCGTTCCCAAGCGCTCATGCCGCAGCCCGCATGGGCGAAGGCACGCCAATGAGCGCGCCGGGCCGCTCCCAAGCGCTCATACCGCAGCCCGCACGGGCGAAGGCACGCCAATGAGCGCGCTGCCTGCGCCACGTATGGCCGACCCCGGCTGGCACATCGAAGCCGGACTGGCCACGCCCATGGCGCAGGCTCAGGAGCCGGCCGGCCTGCCGATCGAGCGCCTGGCACGGCTGGCCGCGCGGCGCACCTTCGTGGCCATGAAGATGCTGTTCATCGATGCCGTTGCAGGACTGGCCGGCGAACGCAGCGCGTGGCTGCGGCACCAGGTGCGTCAGGCCGACGACCCGATCGATCTGTGGCTGCTGCGCGGCCTGGTCTTCGAGGCGCTGCCGGACGACGGGTCCGGGCGCCACCACCGGCAGATGCTGGAGCGCATCCTGCAGCAGGTGTTTCCGGATGTCGGCGCCTTGAGCGCCTGGCGGCCGTTGGTGCCCTGAGGCACCAGCGGGCGGTCCGCATGCGGGCCGCCCAACGAGGACTCAGTTCCCGCCGAGGAAATCACCCTTGCCCAGCGGCACGCCGCCATGGCGCAGCAGCGCATAGGCCGTGGTCACGTGGAAGAAGAAGTTCGGCAGCGCCCAGTGGCGCAGGAAATTCTCGCCATTGAAGACCACCGGCTCGCGGTTGCGCAGCGGGATGGTGATGGTGCGCTGCGCGCTGCCGGCGAAGGCATCGGCCTTGACCGAGCCGATGAAGTCCAGCGTGCGCCGCACGCGGGCCCGGCAGTCGTCCATCGTGGCCTCGTTGTCCTCGAACACCGGGTTGTCCACGCCGGTCAGGCGGGCCACGCAACCCTTGGCGGCGTCGCTGGCAATGCGCACCTGGCTGACGAAGGGCAGCATGTCTGGCGTCAGGCGGGTCTGCAGGAACAGGTTGACGTCGAAGCCGCGTGCCTTGGCATGCGCCTCCGCCTTGTCCATGAAGTCCAGCAGGCAGCCCAGCTGGCGCTGCAGCACCGGCACGCTGTGTTCGTACATGGGTTCACTCATCTTGATGGCTCCATTGGGGTCCGCCAGGGTGTCTGGCCGACGGGTTTCGTGTCGGCCGCATGGTACCGGCCGCGCTCGGGGCCACGGCCCTGGCGGCACAATGCCCGGCAACGCCATGAACATCATCATCCTCGACGACTATCAGGACGCGGTGCGCAAGCTCAAGTGCGCGGCGCGGCTGGAGCCCTACAACGCAAAGGTCTTCACCAACACGGTCAAGGGCATCGGTCAGTTGTCGGTCCGGCTGCGTGACGCCGACATCCTGGTCCTGATCCGAGAGCGCACGCACTTTCCGCGGCAGCTGCTGGAGAAGCTGCCCAGGCTGAAACTGATTTCCCAGACCGGCCGCATCGGCAACCACATCGACATCGAGACCTGCACCCGCATGGGCATCGGCGTGGCCGAGGGCGTGGGCTCGCCGACCGCACCAGCCGAGCTGACCTGGGCATTGATCATGGCGGCCATGCGGCGCCTGCCGCAGTACATCGGCAACCTCAAGCATGGTGCCTGGCAGCAATCCGGGCTCAAGGCGGCATCGATGCCGCCCAACTTCAGCCTCGGCACGGTGCTGAAGGGACGCACGCTGGGCATCTGGGGCTACGGCAAGATCGGCCAGCTGGTCGCCGGCTACGGCCGCGCCTTCGGCATGCACGTCACGGTCTGGGGCAGCGAAACGTCGCGCCAGCGCGCCGCCGGCGACGGCGCCATCCCGGCGCCCAGCCGCGAGGCCTTCTTCGAGGCCAGCGACGTGCTCAGCCTGCACCTGCGGCTGAACGACACCACCCGCGGCATCGTCGGGCTGGACGACCTGCTGCGCATGAAGCCCACGTCGCTGTTCGTCAACACCTCGCGGGCCGAACTGCTGCAGGAGAACGCACTGGTCACCGCGCTCAACCGCGGACGCCCCGGCATGGCTGCGGTCGATGTGTTCGAGAGCGAGCCGATCCTGCCGGGCCATCCGCTGCTGCGCCTGGAGAATGCCGTGTGCACGCCGCACATCGGCTATGTCGAGCAGGAGAGCTACGAGCAGTACTTCAGCGCCGCCTTCGACAACGTCATCAACTTCATCGGCAACAACCCCCAGAACCTGGTCAATCCAGAAGCGCTGCGGGTGATCAGGTGACCCCGGCGGCCACGGCCGCCGCGGCGCTGGCCGTGCCGGTCTCGGACGCGGCATTGAACCGCGGCGTTCGGGCGCTGCTGGCGGGCAACCTGGCCTGCGGCGTGGCCGTGATGGTCACCGCGGGTGCCTTGAGCGACCTGGCGCGCTCGCTGCAGGTGAGCGTGGCCACAGCGGGTCAGCTGGTCAGCGCCGCGGCCTTCACGATGATGCTGGGCGCGCCGCTGCTGGCGGCGGTGTTCTCCGGCACCGATCGGCGCCGCCTGCTGGCGCTGGCGCTGGCCTGGATGGCTGCCGGCCATGCGCTGGCCACGCTGCTGGACGACTATGCGCTGCTGCTGGTGGTGCGCGCGGTCACCGTGCTGGGCGCGGCGCTGTTCACCCCACAGGCCGCGGCGGCCGTCACCCACATGGCCAGGCCCGAGCGACGCGGCTGGGCTCTGGCGACGATCTTCATCGGCTGGTCGATCTCGGCGGTGGTCGGCGTGCCGGCCGCGGCCTATGCGGCCGAGGCCTGGGGCTGGCGCGTGGCCTTTGGCGGCGTGGCCGTTTTGTGCGCCGGCGCCGGCCTGTGGGTCTGGCGGGCGCTGCCCGACGGCGTGCGACCGCCGGCACTGCGCTGGGCGGACTGGCGCGCACTGTTCCGCCACCCGGCCCTGATGGCGCTGGTGGCCGTGACCGCCTGCAGCGCCACCGGACAGTTCACGGTCTTCGCGTACTTCGCACCCTACCTCACCCAGGTTTTGAAGGCCGGCCCGGGCGGGCTGGGCCTGTTCTTCCTCTGGTTCGGCATCGTCGGCCTGGCCGGCAACCTGGCACTGGCGCCGCTGATGGCGCGCGTCGGGCCGCACCGCAGCGTGGCCATGTTGCTGGGCTGCATGGCCGCCAGTCTGGCGCTGTGGCCGCTGGCGGGCACGTTGACGCTGCTGCTGCTGATCGCCACACCCTGGGCCCTGGGCTGCTTTGCGAGCAACTCAGGCCAGCAGGCGCGGCTGGCCGGCGCTGCGCCGGCCTGGTCGGCCGCATCGATCGCGCTGAACAGCGCGGCGATGTACTTCGGGCAGGCGGCCGGCGCGGGCATCGGCGGCGCGGTGCTGGCCACCGCGGGCTGGCCCCCCCTGCCCTTTGCGGGGCTGGCCTGGATGCTGGCCGCCATCGGCCTGAGCGCCTGGGCCACGCCACGGCTGAAGGCGATGCCGGGCCATGGCTGAGCCGCTGCCACCCGCATGGCCGGCGACGCGCGCGCCGGCCTCGCCCTGGCGGCTTTTCGTGGTCTTCAACCGCATGGCCATGCAGGGCTTCGGCGGCGTGCTGCCGGTCGCGCAGCGCGAACTGGTGGAGGTCGAGGGCTGGCTGACGCGTGAGCAGTTCGTCGACCTGCTGGCGCTGAGCCAGGTGCTGCCCGGGCCGAATGTCATCAACCTGTCGGTGATCTTCGGCGACCGGCACTTCGGCTGGCGCGGCAGCGTGGCCGCGACGGCGGGCCTGGTGGCTGCGCCGCTGGTCATCGTGCTGCTGCTGGCCGCCGCCTACGCCCGCTGGCGCGACGTGCCCGCCGTGGCCGGCGCGTTGCGCGGCATGGCGGCCGTGGCCGCCGGCCTGCTGCTGGCCACCGGCTGCAAGCTGGCCGTGACGCTGCGCACCAGCCCACTCGGGCGGCCGCTGGCCTATGGCCTGGCGGGCGCGGCGCTGTTGCTGGTCGGCGGCCTGCGTTGGCCGATGGTCGCTGCGGTGGCGGTGCTGGGTGGCGCCGGCATGGCCTGGGCGGCCTGGAGGCTGCGCGGCGAGAGGCGGAACGGATGAGCACCGGGGCGGCACCTGGTGGCGGCCGCGGCGCCGCTGGTGGCCCTGCGGGCCGGGCCGGCCAGGCGACATGACCGCAGCCGACCTGGGCGCGCTGGCGCTGCATTTCCTGATGCTGTCGCTGCTGGCGGTGGGCGGCGCGCTGACCACCGCGCCCGACATGCACCGCTGGCTGGTCGGCGAGAAGGGCTGGCTGACGGACGCGGCGTTCAGCCAGTCGGTGGCGCTGGCCCAGGCCGCGCCGGGGCCGAACCTGCTGTTCGTGGCGGTGCTGGGATACAACCTGTATGGGCTGACCGGAGCCGCCGTCACCCTGGGCGCCAGCCTGCTGCCCTCGGCCACGCTGGCGCTGCTGGCGGGACGGCTGGGCCAGCGGTACCGCGAGACCCTGGCGGTGCGCGCCTTCACCGCCGGCCTGGCACCGCTGACGGTGGGCCTGATGCTGGCCACCGGCTGGATCCTGGCCCAGCCGGCGCTGGGCGATGCCACCGCACGGCCCGGCGGCGTGGCGCTGGTGCTGGGCACCACGGTGTTGATGCTGCGCACCCGCCTGGGGCCGCTGTGGCCGATCGCGGTCGGTGCGGTGGTGGGGGTGGTAGGGCTGGCTTGATGGTTTGATGGCCTGCGCTGCGGCCGCGGCGCCTGGAGGCCTGACGGCTCTCACGCAAACCGGCCGTGCAGGTACCAGCCACCGCCCTCGGCCGGCGGCAGGCGCTCGCGGAAGACCCAGACCAGCGTGCCGTCACCGGCCACGGCGACGAAGTAGTCCCGCGCCGCGCCGCTGCCGTCCCACCAGCCGGCTTCCAGGCGCTCCGGGCCGGCGGCCAGCTGCAGCGGGCCGCCGTCGAGCCAGGGCTGGTGCGCACGCTCGGGCAGGGGCTGCGGCTGCGGCAGCAGCCACACCGGGCGCGCCAGCGCCGCCGGCGGGACATCGGCCGCAGCGGCCGCGCTGCCGTCCAGCACGAAGGCCGGCCGGGCCATCGCCTGCTCCGGGCGGTGGTCGG
>JBJXHB010000407.1:0-2824 GCA_046160725.1 Aquabacterium sp. | reverse complement strand
CCTGGCGATGGCGCCACCCGGGTCCACGCTCTGCAGCGGCTCGTCCCCAAGGCCCGGCACGCCCTGGCTGAACCACCAGGGCACACCGTTCATCGCCGGCAGCAGCACCGTATGGGGGCCGATCAAGCCCCGCAGCCCCGGCGCCAGGCCCGACAGCGCCGGGCCCTTGACCGCGATCACCACCAGGTCCTGCACGCCCAGGTCTTCAGCCCGGTCAGAGGCCTGCGCAGGGCCTTGGATCAAGTCCCCGTTCATGCGCAGCCGCCAGCCGTGTTGGAGCAAAGCCTGCAAGGTGGCCCCACGGGCCAACGCGCTGACCGATGCCTGCGCGGTCGCGGCCAGCCGAGCCCCGATCAACCCGCCGATGGCACCGGCGCCGACGATGCAAACCTTCATCTTCAAGACTCCTGGCTCCAACTGGGGCCTGTTGCGGCCGGCAGTCTCGCATGACCCCTGCGCGGCCGACTTAGCATGGCGGCCGATGTTCAAGCCTGCCCCTCCTGCCTTGGCCGCCCTGGCCGCCCTGCCCTTGCTGCTGGCCTGTAGCCCGCTGAGCCACACCGCCAATGCGAACCTCTCGGTGCCGGCGACAGTGCGCGACGCGCCAGCGCGCTGCACCGCCCTGGCGCAGCACCGCGCCGACCGCTTGCGCATTACCAGTACCGAATGGGTCGCTGCCGGGCTGATGCGGGCCCGCGACCCCGACAACAACCGCGAGGTGGGCGAGCCCCTGCCTGCCCACTGCCTGCTGCGCGGGCGGCTGGACGAGCGCATCGGCGTCGACCGCGAGCCGTACCACACCGGCTTTGAACTGCGCCTGCCGGCAGCGGGCAATGGCCGTCTGCTGTACCAGGGCGGCAGCGGCAACGACGGCGCGTTGCAGATGGCGGTGGGGCGCAACTCCGGCGCGGCGGGCTGGGCCGACAACGGCCTGCAGCGGGGGTTTGCAGCGGTCAGCACCGACGCCGGCCATCAGTCGCCGGCGCCGAACTTCGGCCTTGATCCGGTGGCGCGCGATGAACACGCCTGGCGCGCGCACTGGCGCACCGCCACCACCGCACGCAGTCTGTTCGAACGCTGGTACGGCCAGGCGCCGCAGCGCAGTTACTTCATCGGCTGCGGCGGTGGCGGCCGCCAGGGCATGATGTTCACGCAGCGGTTCCCTGAGCTGTTCGATGGCGTGATCGCCCAGGCGCCGGCAATGCGCGCCAGCGCCGGCGCCACCATCGCGGCCGCCTGGACGGTGCAGCAGTTTCTGCAGGCCACCACCCCCGGCCCCAACGGCCGGCGCATCCTGTCCACGGCCTTCACCGACACCCAACTGCAGCGCGTGGCGCGCGAGATCCTCGATCGCTGCGACGCGGCCGATGGCCTGGCCGACGGACTGGTGGGCGAGACCGCGCTGTGCCGCATCAATCCGCGCCGCCTGGTCTGCCCGGACGGTGGCGACGGTTGCCTGAGCGCCGCCCAGGCCCAGGCCTTGGCAACGGCGATGGCGGGCCCGGTCAACCGCGACGGCGGCCGGCTGTACTTTGCCTGGCCCTGGGACCCAGGCATCGCCCACCCGGGGTGGCGCGCCTGGACCCTGGGCAGTGCCTCCGAGGACGAGCCCGACGCGCGACACCTGACGCTGACCTCGGGCGCGCTGAGCTTCGTTGTCCTGACCCCACCCGACCCGACCCTGACGGTGCAGAACTTCGCCTTCGAGCGCGACCCGCTGCGCATGCAGAGCTTTCACCGTCACTTCGGCACCGCGGACGAGGTGTTGCTCAGGCCTTTCCAGCAGCGCGGCGGCAAGTTGATGCTGGTGCATGGCATGGCTGACCCGGTCTTTTCAGCGCTGGAGACGGTGGACTATCAGCAGCGGGTGACTCAGGCCCATGGCGCGGCAGCCGCTTCACGCTTTGTCAGAACCTTCTTGGTTCCAGGCATGAACCACTGCGCAGGCGGACCGGCCACCGACCGGTTCGATGCGCTGTCAGCCATCGTCGCGTGGGTCGAGCAGGGCCAGCCGCCCGAGCGGCTGGTCGCGCATGGCACATCGGTGCTGCCTGGCCTGTCACGCCCGCTGTGCCCGTACCCGAAGATTGCGCGCTACACCGGCGGCGACACCAGCCTGGCCGACAGTTTCGAGTGCCGCTGACCCCCTTTTTTCGGGGGGACGTCTCGGTTCGCATCGACCCCTTTGCGAATCCGTGAAACCTGGCGTAACTCCTTTTGCCGCAAGGACTTTGGGGTGGCAGAAGCCTCCGCGGTCAGGCCCCAGAAAGCACCTGTCACAGAGCGTGGCGATAGGGTGCTACCCGCAATGAGCCGCGAAACAACGCGGGTATAGTCCGCGGCTTTCCGGCATCTGGCCGCGGCCGCTCACAAGGCGACCCAACAACTCGAATGCGATGCGCGCGTCCCACGCGGACGCGGGCCTTCTGGAGGTTTCTGCACTGTGGATTTCGCCCAGCAACAACGCCAACCGGGCAAGCATGCTGTCAGCATCGGCATCGTCCTTGCGCTGCATCTGGTGCTCGGATGGGCTTTGGTCACAGGTCTGGCGCAGCGCATGATCGAAGTGATCAAGGCGCCGATCGAGACCAAGATCATCGAAGAGGTGAAGCCGCCTCCCCCGCCGCCGCCCGAGAACTTGCCGCCGCCGCCGAAGTTCGCGCCGCCGCCGCCGTCTTTCGTTCCGCCGCCTGAGGTGAACGTGAACCCGCCGCCGACCCCGGCGCCGGCGATCACCACCACCACGGTGGCCCCGCCGCCAGCGCCTGTCACGATCGCGCCGCCACCGCCACCGGTTGCGCCGCCGCCGGCACCACCGGCGCCG
>JBJXHB010000406.1:0-2715 GCA_046160725.1 Aquabacterium sp. | reverse complement strand
CAGGCCCTGTCGCTGCCGCCGAGGCGTTGGCCGCGTGGTGGCAGTCGCCGCATGCGACGGCTGGCGACGGTGGTCTACCTGCCGCTGCTGCTGGTCTTGACCGTGGCCTCGGTGGCCTGGTTGCTGGCCCGCCAAGCCGACCTGCAGCTGCCGGGCTGGATGCTGGCCGTCACGGCGTTGCTGCTGCTGGCACCTGCCAGCGAAACGGTGGTGGCGGTGATCAACCGGCTGATGGCCGAGTCGCTGCGCCCGCTGATCCTGCCGCGGCTGGCGATGGCCGACGGCATCGAGCCCGCCCACCGCACCCTGGTGGTGGTGCCGGCGATGCTGACCCACCTCAGCAGTGTCGATGCGCTGGTGGCGCAGCTGGAACAGCATTACCTGGCGAATGCAGAACCCGAGGCGCAGTTCGTGCTGCTCTCGGACTGGACCGATGCCGTGGCCGAGTCGATGCCCGCCGACGAGCCCTTGCTGCTGCGCGCGCGCACCGGCCTGGAAGCGCTGAACCAGCGCCACCCGGGCACGATGCAAGGCCTGCCGCGCTTCCTGTTGCTGCATCGCAAGCGCTGCTGGAGCGACAGCGAAGGCCATTACATCGGCTGGGAGCGCAAGCGCGGCAAGCTCGAGCAGCTGATCAAGTGGCTGAGCGACGGCGGGCCCTCTCCGTTCATCGACCTGGGCCCCGTGTCGCAGCCTGCGCCGGGCATGCGCCACCTGCTCACGCTGGACAGCGACACCGACCTGCCGCCAGGGCGCTTGCGCGCGCTGGTGGCCATGGCGGCGCACCCGCTGAACCAGCCTCGGCTGGACGCCACCGGCCGCCACGTGGTGGGGGGCTACGGCATTCTTCAGCCGCGCGTGGTGACGCCCTTGCCGCTGGGCGAGACGATGACCACCTTCCACGCGCTGTTTGCCGGACAGTCCGGCGTCGACCCCTACAGCGCTGCCAGCTCCGAGCTGTACCAGGACCTGTTCGGCGAAGGCACCTTCTGCGGCAAGGGCTTGATCAACATCGCCGCGGCGCGCGCCGTGCTGGTCGATCGTTTGCCGCAGGCGCAGGTGCTCAGCCACGATCTGCTGGAGGGCAACCTCGCGCGCTGCGCCGGCGTCAGCGACATCACGGTGCTGGAAGACGCACCGCTGCATGCTGACGTGGCGGCCGCCAGACTGCACCGCTGGACACGCGGTGACTGGCAATTGCTGCCCGTGCGGCGCCGCGCCGGCCGTGACGGCGTGCCGATGATCACCCGCTGGAAGATGGTGGTCAACCTGCGCCGTTCGCTGGTGGCGCCGCTGTCCGTCCTGCTCCTGCTGTGGGTGGGGGTCAGTGGCGTCATTGGTGCAGGCTGGGTGCTGGCCGTGGTGGTCATGGCCTACGGCGCCGGCCCGCTGCTGGGGGCGCTGGCCGGGCTGGCGCCCAGCCGCGACGACCTGGCGCTGCGGCCTTTCTACCGCGCCGCGTTGAGTGACCTGGGGCGCGCGCTGGCCACGCCCTTGTGGCATCTGGCGATGTTGCTGGACCAGGCGCTGATGTACGGCGACGCCATCGTCCGCGCCTGTTACCGGCAGACGGCGTCGCGCCGGCTGCTGCTGCAATGGGCTCCGAGTGCAGTGGCCCAGGCGGCGGTGCGACACGACCTGCGGGGCGTGCTGCG
The DNA here is from genome assembly GCA_046160725.1 of Aquabacterium sp. GTDB lineage: Bacteria > Pseudomonadota > Gammaproteobacteria > Burkholderiales > Burkholderiaceae_C > JBJXHB01. The sequence continues at coordinate 1,060 of JBJXHB010000406.1, read as the reverse complement.
CCAGCACGCCCGCGTGCCGTGCACGGCTGCCGGGCTGGCGGTGGCCTCCGGGCTGGCCGGGCTGCTCGGTGCGAACGTGCAGGGGCCGGTGCTGGCCGGGCTTTTGGCGGTGTGGGCGGGATCGCCACTGTGGGTGTGGCTGGTCAGCCGGCCACGGCCACGGCCGCAGCGCGAGCGGCTGGATGCAGACAGCCAGGACTACCTGCGCGACCTGGCGCGCGACACCTGGCGCTTCTATGAACGCCATGTAGGTCCCGACGACCACCACCTGCCACCCGACAACGTGCAGATGCTGCCGCATCTGGAGGTGGCCCACCGCACGTCGCCGACCAACATCGGGCTGTACCTGCTGGCGGTGGCTTGCGCCAGAGAGCTGGGCTTCATCGGTCGCTGCGAAATGGCCGACCGCCTGGCCGCCACGCTCGACACGGTAGACCGGCTGCAGCGCCACCGCGGCCATCTGTTCAACTGGTACGACACGCGCAGCCTGGCGGTGCTGCCGCCGTCGTACGTGTCCACCGTGGACAGCGGCAACTGCTCGGCCCACCTGCTGGCTCTGGCGCGGGCCTGCGAGTTGGCGGCCGATGTCGCACCGGTCGCCGGCCAGACCGGGCTGGACGCCGCGCTGATGCGCGCGGCATGGCGCTTGCGACCGCTGCAGCCGGTGCTGGCCGCCGCGCCGTCGCTGCAGGCGCTGTCACAGTTGACGGCTCGGCATTGGCCAGCCGCTGCTGGCACCGAACCCGGTGGGGATACGGCCGACCTGCGCCGCCTGCTGGCCGCCGCGCGGATCGAGCTCGATGACCTGCACCTGGGCCAGGGCGACACTGACGACGGCGGTCCGCTGTGGCTGCTGCACGACCACCTGGCCACGCTGGAATCGGCCCTGCTCGACATGCAGGCCGATCCGGCAGCGCTGGGCAGCCGGCTGCTGGGCCTGGCCGCCCGTGCGCGCCGGCTGGCGCTGGAGGCCGATTTCAGCTGCCTGTACGACCCGCGCCGCCGCATGCTGCACATCGGGTTGCGGGGCGACAGCGGGCAACTGGACGCCAACCACTAT
>JBJXHB010000405.1:0-8252 GCA_046160725.1 Aquabacterium sp. | reverse complement strand
CCTGGCGCAGGACCGCCTGCCGCGGCATGGCATCGAGACCTACACCCAGGGCCTGATGGACCTCGGTGCCACCCTGTGCACCCAGCGCGCGCCGCGTTGCGGCGACTGCCCGGTGGCCGCCGACTGTGTGGCCCGGCTGCAGGGTGACCCGACGCGGTTGCCGGTCAAGACGCGCCGCCTGTCGCGGCGTACGCAAACGCTGGCCCTGCTCTGGCTGCAGCAGCGCGATGGGTTGTGGCTGCACCCGCGGCCGGCCAAGGGCATCTGGGGTGGCCTGTGGTGCCTGCCGGTCTGGGACGACCTGCCGACGTTGCAGCGGGCCGTGGCGACATGGCCGGGCCGGGGCCTGGTGCTCGAACCGGTGACCCATGACCTGACCCACCGGCGCCTGGAACTGCTGCCGCTGCGCTGGCACTTGCCCGCACGGCTGACGACGGCCCAGTCCGCCGATATCCAAGGCCTGCTGCCGTCGCAGGCCCGCTGGTTCAGCCAGGCGGACGCCTTGGCATTGGGGCTGCCCGCACCGGTGCGCCGCTGGATCGACTCCCCGCCGCCGGTTTGACGCAGCAGGGCGCTGGGCCGAGTCGGGAGCGATCAGCCGGCGTTGCCGATCACGCCCTGACCGCGCAGGAACTGCTCGACCAGGGTCAGCCGCTGCTGCGGATCGTCCAATTCCAGCAAGCGCTGGCGCGCCAGCAGCGGGATCGGCAGCAACTCGCACCAGCGATGGGCCACCCAGCCGGCGTGGTCCAGCCGGTAGGGCTCGGCAAACGGTTTTCTGCCCTGGCGAGCCAGGGCCTCGATGGCATGGCCGAGGGCGGTGCAGGCCGCCTGCAATGTCGCCGGCGGCGTAGCGGCCACGTCATCCGGCAGGGCCTGGGCAGCGGCGCGCCAGAGCCCGGCCGCATCCTGCCGAGGCTCGGTCACCCGGATGCGGGCGCCGCCCAGGCAACGCACGGTCAGGATGCCTGCCTGCGGTGCATCCAGGGCCTGGATCGTCGCCAGCGTGCCCATGGGATATAGGGCGACAGGGGCGTCGGCCCGGCGGACCTCGGACCCGCTGCGCAACGCCACCACGCCGAACGGCGTGCTGTTGCGCAGGCAGGCCGACATCAGGTCCAGGTACCGGGCCTCGAAGACCTTCAGGTTCAGCAGGCCGCCGGGATACAGCACCGCCTGCAGCGGGAAGAGCGGCAACGCGTCCCAGGTGGCGGCGGCAGGCATCCGGCCGCCGCCCAGGCCGTCAGTCCGCGGCATCCAGCTCGCGGTGACGCTTGAGCGTCGCGCCCCGCGAGGCAAAGGCCCAGGCCAGCCGCTCGACCATGTAGACCGAGCGATGTTGCCCGCCGGTGCAGCCGATGGCCACGGTGACGAAGGCCCGCTGGTCGCCCTCCATCGACGGCAGCCAGCGCCGCAGGAAGGCCTCGATCTGGCCCAGCATCTCAGCGCTCTCCGGTTGCTGGTCCAGGTAGGCCGCCACAGCCGCGTCCCGGCCGGTCAGCGGACGCAGCTCGCGCAGGTAGTACGGATTGGGCAGCATCCGCACGTCGAACACCCAGTCCGCGTCCAGCGGCACGCCGTGTTTGTAGGCGAACGACTCGAACACCAGGGTCAGCGAGGCAGCGACGCCGCCGACCAGGTCGCGCACCCAGCTGCGCAGCTGGGCCGGGCGCAGCTGGCTGGTGTCGATCACCGTCGAGGCGTCGCGCAGCGGGCCAAGCAGGTCCCGCTCCAGCTTGATGGCATCCAGCAGCGCGCGCTGCTCCTCGCCGGCCGGCGTCTCGGCGGCGGCATTGGCCAGCGGGTGCGGACGCCGCGTCTCGGAAAAGCGGCGCATCAGGGCATCGGTGTCGGCATCGAGGAACAGCGGCCGGATCCGCACGCCCTCACCGTGCAACTGCTGCACCAGGGTTGCCAGCTCGGGCAGCGCGCGCGTGGTGCGCACGTCCACCGCCACCGCAATGCGGCCTGTGCCGCGCTCCTGCTCCAGGCGGATGAACTCGCGCAGCAGTTGCGGCGGGAGGTTGTCCACGCAGAAGTAGCCCGCGTCCTCCAGGGCGTGCAAGGCCACGGACTTGCCGGAGCCGGAGATGCCAGTGACCAGCACCACGTCGCGGGTCGGCGTGCCGGGGATGGTCTCAGCCACGGGCCGCGGCCTCACCGTTGCGCAGCAGCGCCTGGGCATGGGCCAGGCTGGTGCCGGGCTCGCGTGCGCCGCCGAGCATGCGGGCGATCTCGGCCACGCGCGGCTCGCCGGCGACCGGGCGGACCTCACTCTGGGTCTGGCCGTCGGCACTGCGCTTGCTCACCATGACATGGTGGTCCGCCTGCGAGGCCACCTGGGCCAGGTGGGTCACCGCCAGCACCTGGACATGCCGCCCCAGCGCATGCATCTGGCCGCCCACGGCATCGGCCACGGCGCCGCCGATGCCGGCATCGATCTCGTCGAAGATCAAGGTCGCAGCGCCGCCGCGCTGGCGCAAGGTGACCGCGATCGCCAGCGCCAAGCGCGACAGCTCGCCGCCGGACGCCACCTTGGCCACGGCTTTGGGCGTGGCCCCCGGGTGCGATGCGACACGGAACTCCAGGCTCTCGGCGCCGAAGGCCTGGGGCTGGGCCTGCGGCAGGAAGGCGACCTCGAACTGGCCGCCGGCCATGCCCAGGCCCTGCATGGCCTGTGTCACGGCCTGGGCCAGCGGGCCGGCGGCCTGCTGCCGCAAGCGCGTGGCCTCGGCCGCCAGCGCCGTCCAGCGGCTGCGGGCGGCCTGGACCGCCTGCTCCCACCGCGCCTGTTCGGCGCCGGCCTCCAGGGCCTGCAGCTCGCTGCGCCACTGGGCCAGCTGCGCCGGCAATGCCTGCGGTGCGCAACGCCAGCGCCGGGCCAGGCCGTGCCACGCCGCGATGCGCTGGTCCAGCTCGGCCAGCCGTTGCGGGTCCAGCTCGGTGCGTCCGAGGTAGGCCCCCAGGCTGTGTGCGGCGTCCTGCAGCTGCGCCACGGCGGCCTGCAGCACCTCGACCACCGGTGCCAGCCGGGCATCGTGGCCGCTCACCTGCGACAGCGCGTCCACGGCCTGATCGGCCAGCGCCTGGGCACTGGGCTCGGCCTCGGCCACCGCGTCCAGTGCCGTGCGGGCGGCATCAAGCAGGGCCTGCCCGTGCGCCAGCCGGGTGTGCTCGGCGGTCAGCTCGGCCCACTCGCCTTCGCCCGGCGCCAGCTTGTCCAGCTCGCCGACCTGCCAGGCCAGCCGCTCGCGCTCGCGGGCCTGCTCATCGCCGCGTTCAACGGCCCGGGCCAAGCCGGCCTGGGCCGACTGCAGATCGCGCCAGGCCTGGGCCAGGGCACTGGCATCGACGCCCGCGCGCTCATCCACCAGGCCGCGCACCACCTCGGGCCGGGTCAGGCCCTGCCAGGCGTGCTGGCCATGGATCTCGACCAGCGCCTCGCCGGCCTCGCGCAGCTGGGCGATGGTGGCTGGGCTGCCGTTGATCCAGGCGCGGCTGCGACCCTGGGCGTCGATCACGCGGCGCAGCAGCAGATGCCCGTCGTCGGCAAAGCCGGCATCGTCCAGCCAGCCGCGCAGGGCGGGCGGACTGTCGAACTCGGCGCTGATTTCGGCGCGTTGGGCACCCTCGCGCAGGACACCGGCGTCGCCACGCGCGCCCAGCGCCAACTGCAGCGCGTCCACCAGGATGGACTTGCCCGCACCGGTCTCGCCGGTCAGCACGGTGAAGCCGGCGTGCAGGTCCAGGGCCAGCTCGCGCACCAGCACGAAGTCGCGCAGGGTCAGACGGTGCAGCATGGGTGACGCCTGCGGCCGGTCAGACCACGCCCTCGTACCAGCGAAGCTTGCGCCGCAGCGTGGCGTAGTAGGAGAAGCCCTGCGGGTGCAGGAAGCGCACCTGGTGCGGGCTGCGCTGCACTCGGACCTGGTCGCCGTGCAACAGGCTGGCCAGGCCCTGCATGTCGAAATTGGCGGACGCGTCGCGGGCGGCCACGATGGTGATGCTCAGCTGCACCGAGTCGGGCAGCACGATCGGCCGGTTCGACAGGGTGTGCGACGCGATCGGCACCAGCACGATGCCGCCCATGCCGGGATGCAGGATCGGCCCGCCGGCCGACAGGGCATAGGCCGTGGAGCCGGTCGGCGAGGCGACGATCAGACCATCGGCGCGGATGTTGGCGACGAAGTCACCGTCGACATCGATCCGCAGCTCGACCATGCTGGCCGTGGCACCGCGGCTGACCACCACGTCGTTCATCGACAGGCCGTCGAAAATGCAGCGCCCGTCGCGCCAGACGCCGCCGCTGAGCATGGCCCGACGCTCCTCGCAGAACTGGCCCGCCACCATCGGGCCGAGCGCGTCGCGGTACTGGTCGAGCCGGATATCGGTGATGAAGCCCAGGCGGCCCTGGTTGATGCCGATCAGCGGCACGTCGTAGCGGGCCAGCTCGCGCGCGATGCCCAGCATGGTGCCGTCGCCGCCGACCACCACCGCCAGGTCGCACTGGGTGCCGATCTGCGCCGGCGTCAGCGCGCCATGGTCGTCGATGCCGCTGGACTGGGCGGTGGCGGCCTCCAGAGAGACCTCCAGCCCCTGGTCGACCAGGAAACGGGCAATGTCCTCCAGCATCGGCCGGATGCCCTCTGCCTGGTGCTTGCCCACCAGCGCTGCGTGCCGGAATCGCCCACCCATGCGTTTCATTTGACCACAGGGGTTTTGCACGGCGCCGGCGGATCGAGGGCTCCATAGAATCGGCCCACCATGCTCGACGACCGAGCCCGCGCGCTGCTCAAGGCGCTGGTGGAACGCTACATCGCAGACGGTCAGCCCGTGGGTTCGCGCACCTTGTCGCGCGCCTCGGGGCTGGAGCTGTCCCCGGCCACCATCCGCAACGTGATGGCGGACCTGGAGGAGCTCGGCCTGATCGCCAGCCCGCACACTTCGGCCGGCCGTGTTCCGACGGCGCGGGGTTACCGCCTGTTCGTCGACACCATGCTGACGGCGCAGCCGCGCGACTTGGCCGGTACCGCGCCGGACATGGCCGCCGCCCGCGAGCAGCTGCAGCCCGACCAACCCCAACGCGTGATCGCGCAGGCCGCGAACCTGCTGTCCAGCCTGTCGCACTTCGTCGGCGTGATTACCGCGCCGAAGCGCGCCAGCGCCTTCCGGCACATCGAGTTCCTGCGTCTTGGCGAGCGCCGCGTGCTGCTGATCCTGGTGTCGCCCGAGGGCGATGTCCAGAACCGGGTGCTGTTCACGCCCAACGACCTCTCGCCGTCGCAGCTGCAGGAGGCGACCAACTATGTCAACGCCCACTACGCCGGCATGGCGCTGGACGAGGTGCGCGAGCGGCTGCTGACCGAGGTCGACGCCCTGCGCAGCGAGATCGCGCAGCTGATGCAGGCCGCGGTGCAGATGGGCACCGACGCGCTGCACGACGACGCGTCCCAGGTGGTCGTCTCTGGCGAGCGCAACCTGCTGCAGGTCCAGGACTTCGGCCACGACATGGGCTCGCTGCGCAAGCTGTTCGACCTGTTCGAGCAGAAGACCCAGCTGATGCGGCTGCTGGACAGCTCCAGCCGTGCCGAGGGCGTGCGCATCTACATCGGCGGCGAGAGCGGCTTCGTGCCCTACCAGGAGCTGAGCGTCGTGTCCGCGCCCTATGAGGTCGATGGCCGCATCGTCGGCACCCTGGGCGTCATCGGCCCGACGCGCATGCCCTACGAGCGCATGGTGCAGATCGTCGACATCACGGCGCGCCTGGTCGGCAACGCGTTGTCTGTCAAGTAGCCGCGGCCCCGTCCCTACAATCCGCGGCCTTCGTGACACGGGCCGTTAGCTCAGCTGGTTAGAGCAGAGGACTCATAATCCTTTGGTCGTTGGTTCAAGTCCAACACGGCCTACCAACCCGCACTCCGTGCAGCAGGATGGCGTCAGCCCAACGTTGAAAGCGGCGCACGTCACCGACCTGCGAGCCAACGGCCTACCCGACCCGGAGACACCGCTGCCACTGCGCGAACAGCCGCTGCCAATGTTGCTCGGCCGCCGGCTTGTCGTAGATCGCCCGTTTGGGGAAGACGAAGCCGTGCTCGGTGCCCGGATACCACTCCAGCCGCCACGGGCCTGGCGCGGCATGCAGGCCGGCCTCCAGCTGGGCCATGTCGGCCTTGCTTGCCCAGACGTCGTTCTCGGCGCATCCGAAATAGCTGTCGCAGCCCAGTTGCCGCACCATCAGATGCGGTGAGTCCGGCTGCGGCGTCACCATGCGCGCGCTGTGGATGCCGGCGATGCAGGCCAGCCGGTCGGGGAAGCCGGTGGCGGCCCAGACCACGAAAGGCCCGCTCATGCAGTAGCCGACCGCGCCGATGCGGCGGGCGTCGGCAGCGGGCAGCTGGTCGACATGGTCCAGCATCGCCTGCGTGTCGCACAGCACGGTGGCGCGGGTCAGCGAGTCCATGTGGGCGAACATCACCTTCAGGTTGTCCTCGGTGCGCTCCTGCAGCCAGAAGTCGCGCGTGCGGCGGTAGTACAGGTTGGGCAGCACGACGCAGTAGCCGACGGCCGCGATGCGGCGCGCCATGTCGTGCAGCTCCTCGCGCTTGCCCGGCGCGTCCATGTAGAACAGCACCACCGGGAAGGGGCCGCCCTCGTCCGGATGGACGACAAAGCTGTTCATCGCGCCGTCGGCGGTGGGGATGTCGATGTGATGCTCGATCATGCGGGGCTCCGGTGTGCGGACGACGGGGCGGTGCAGGGGACGACGACGACCTAGACGGCGGTCATGCCGCCGTCGACGGCATGGGCCAGGCCGGTGACAAAGGACGCGCCCGGCGAGCACAGCCACAGCACCACCTGCGCCACCTCGTCGGCCTCGCCGATGCGGCCGGCCGGATGCAGCGCCGCCACCCGCGGCGCGGCGGCCGGGTCGGCATCGACCCAGCGCTGATACATCGGGGTGCGGATCACGCCCGGGCAAACCGCGTTGATGCGGATGCCCTGCCGCGCAAACCCCGCCGCGGTGGACCGCGTCAGGCCGACCACCGCATGCTTGGTGGCGGCATAGGTGGCCAGCCCCGGCGCGCCGACCAGCCCGGCGACGGACGCGGTGTTGACGACCGCGCCGGCGCCCTGCTGCTCCATCTGCCGCAGCTCGTGCTTCAGGCACAGCCACACGCCCTTGACGTTGACGGCCATCAGCCGGTCGAAGGTGGACTCGTCGCAGTCGGTGATGCGGCCGCTCTCGATTTCGATGCCGGCGTTGTTGAAGGCGCAATCCAGGCGGCCGTACGTGGCCACCGTGGCCTGGACCATGGCCGCCACGTCGGCCTCGCGGGTGACGTCCACGGTGCGGAAGTGCACCTCGGCACCCGCAGCCCGCGCCAGCGCAGCGGTGTCTTCGCCGCCGCCCGTGCCGATGTCGGCCAGCATCAGGCGGGCGCCGGCCCGGGCAAAGGCCAGCGCTGTGGCGCGGCCGATGCCGCCGCCGGCACCGGTGATCAGGACCGCCTGGTTCTTGAAGTCATGTGTCATGGTCGCGCCGCTGTTCCACGGGATGGACGGGCGGCCATTGTCGGCGGCGCGCCTGCCCGGGTGTCCCAGTCGGCTGCGGTACCGTCACCGCCATGACCGACGCCATCGCCCAGTTGCTGCAGCACCAGATCGCCGAGAGCCATTGCCCCGGCGCGCTGGCCCATGTCGAGGCGAGCGGGCGCGTCCTGGCGCGCCACGCCGCTGGCGTGATCCGGCCTGACGATGCCGCGCCGATGCACGACGGCGTCCGGTTCCGCATCGCGTCGCTGACCAAGCCGATGGTGACGCTGGCCGCACTGATGCTGGCCGACGAGGGCCGGCTGGACATCGACGCACCGGTGCACGCCTACCTGCCGGCCCTGACGGCCCTGCGCATGCCCGACGGTCAGCCGCCGCCGCGCGCGCCGACGGTGCGCGACCTGATGCGCCACACCTCGGGCCTGGCCTATCCCTACGAGATTGCCGACGCTGCCGTGCGCGCGGCCTGGCTGGCGGCCGGGCTTGCGCCGGGCAGCGCCGGCCTGGACAGCGCGGCGCTGCTGGCCCGCCTGGCGCAGCTGCCGCTGGCGGCAGCGCCGGGTACCGCCTTCCGCTACGGCTATTCAACCGACGTGCTGGGCTGCATGGTCGAGCGCCTGGAGGGCGTGCGCCTGGCGGAGGTGCTGCAGCGCCGCTTGTTCGGCCCGCTGGGCATGCGCCAGACCGGCTTCGAGGAGACG
>JBJXHB010000404.1:0-4898 GCA_046160725.1 Aquabacterium sp. | reverse complement strand
TGACGAACCCCGGCAGGTTCTCCCGGTTCTCCCACAGCGTCTGCATCGCATTGCCACGCAGGTCTAGCTCATAGCCCTGGTTCGCCGTGGTGCGCCGCTGCATGGGCCGCGCGGTAGCCGGCCACGGTGTCCGCGCCGGGTGGCACCTGCGCAGCGGACGGCCCGGGCGCGGCCGCGAGCAGCAGCCCCAGCAGGCCCGCGAAGACGCGCACGACCGGTGGACGCTCAGATCGCATCGGCATAGGCATAGGGCCCTCCGCGCTGCAAGGCCCGCTGGTAGGCCGGCCGGGCATGCAGGCGCTGCACCAGCGCCTGCAGCCGGGGCCTGCGGCCGTCCAGCCCGGCGCGCTGGACGGCCACCTCCAGCGGAAAACTCATCATGATGTCGGCGGCGGTGAACTGCGGGCCGGCCAGCCAGTCGCGCGTGGCCAGCTCCTGCTCGATGAAGTCCATCTGGCTCTTGAGGTTGGGCGTGACGAAGCCCGCCATCACCTTGCCGACGATCGCCCGCACCACCGGCTTGACGAAGAACGCCACCGGCGCCGCCGCAATGCGGTCGAACACCAGCTTCAGCAGCAGCGGCGGCATGGCCGAGCCCTCCGCGAAGTGCAGCCAGTAGCGCCAGCGCCGATGGACCTCGGTTCCGGGTGCCGGCCGCAGGTCGCCGGCCGGGAAGCGGTCCAGCAGGTATTCCACGATGGCACCGGTCTCGGCCACGACGATGTCGCCGTCGACGATCACCGGGGACTTGCCCAGCGGATGGACCCGCAGCAGCGCGGGCGGGCCCAGCATGGTCTCGGGGTCGCGGGCATGGCGCCGCACCTCATAGGGTGCACCCAGTTCCTCCAGCAGCCACAGCACGCGCTGCGAGCGCGAGTTCTCGAGATGGTGGACGATGATCATCCGGGCATCGTAGCCGCCCGCAAGACCACGGGCCGACCCGGCCGCGCTGCCATCCATGACCGGCGCGCAAAGCTGTCGAACCCGAAACCCGTGCCCCGCGTTGGTGCAAAGCCCGACACCGGGCGCGGCACGGGACTTGCACAATCGCCCGCGACGCTGCAGCCCGACGACCGCGGCCCACCATCTCCCCCGCCCCCTCCTCTGCCTGACCCATCCGGAGTACAACCGATGTTCCTGCGCCAACTCACCCGCCGCGCCAGCCTGGCTGCGCTGGCCTGTGCCGCCCTCCTGTCCGCGCTGCCCGCGCAGGCGCAGGACACGCCGATCAAGTTCCAGCTGGACTGGCGCTTCGAGGGCCCCAGCGCCTTCTTCCTGCTGCCGGTGCAGAAGGGCCTGTTCAAGGCCGAGAAGGTCAACGTCACCGTCGATGCCGGCAATGGCTCGGGCAATGCCGTCAACCGGGTGGCCTCCGGCACCTATGACATGGGCTTTGCCGACCTGGCCGCGCTGATGGAGTTCCATGCCAACAACCCGACGGCGCCGAACAAGCCGGTGGCGGTGATGATGGTCTACAACAACACGCCGGCGGCGGTGTTCTCGCTCAAGAAGAGCGGCATCACCAAGCCCGCCGACCTGGCCGGCAAGAAGCTGGGCGCGCCGGTGTTCGACGCCGGCCGCCGCGCCTTCCCGATCTTCCAGAAGGCCAACGGCATCGGTGCCGTCAACTGGGTCAGCATGGACCCGCCCCTGCGCGAGACCATGCTGGCGCGCGGCGACGTGGACGCCATCACCGGCTTCTACTTCACCAGCCTGCTCAACCTCGAGGCCCGCGGCATCAAGGCCGAGGACATCGCGGTCATGATGTACCCGGCCCATGGCGTCAAGCTGTACGGCAACGCCATCATCGCCAGCGAGGAGTTCCTCAAGAAGAACCCGGAGGCGGTCAAGGCCTTCCTGCGGGCCTTCACCAAGGGTGCTCGTGCGGTGATCGCCGACCCCAAGGCAGCGGTAGGCATCGTCAAGGAGCGCGACGGCATCATCAACAGCGAGCTCGAGGAGCGGCGCCTGAAGCTGGCCATCGAGTCGTCGATCGCCACGCCCGATGCCAAGGCCGAGGGTTTTGGCGAGATCAAGGGGCCGCGCCTGTCGCTGATGTCCAGCCAGGTGTCCGACGCCTTCGCCACCAAGACCCGCGTCAACCCGGACGCCATCTGGAACGGCAGCTTCCTGCCCAGCGCGGCCGAACGCGACATCTTCGGCGCCGCCAAGCCGGCAGCCCCGGCCAAGAAGTAAGGACGGCGCCATGTCCTTCGTCGACTTCCAGCAGGTCTGGCTGGCCTACAACGAGGAGTTGCTCGCGCAGGGGCATTTCGCGGTGGAGGACATCACGCTGCAGGTCGACGAGGGTGCGTTCATCGCCATCGTCGGCCCCAGTGGCTGCGGCAAGAGCACGTTCATGAAGCTGGCCACCGGCCTGAAGATGCCCAGCCGCGGCAGCATCCACATCGGCGGCCAGGCGGTGAACGGGCCGCTCAAGATCACCGGCATGGCCTTCCAGGCGCCCAGCCTGCTGCCCTGGCGGACGACGATGGAGAACGTGTTGCTGCCGCTGGAGATAGTCGAGCCCTATCGCTCGTCGTTCAAGGCGCGGCGCGACGAGTACCAGGACAAGGCCCGCAAGCTGCTGCAGAGCGTGGGCTTGGCCGGCTACGAGGACAAGTTCCCCTGGGAGCTGTCGGGCGGCATGCAGCAGCGCGCCAGCATCTGCCGCGCGCTGGTGCACGAACCCAAGATGCTGCTGCTGGACGAGCCCTTCGGCGCGCTCGATGCCTTCACCCGCGAGGAGCTGTGGTGCGCATTGCGCGACCTGCAGGCGCAGCAGAAGTTCAATGTCATCCTGGTCACGCATGACCTGCGCGAGAGCGTGTTCCTGGCCGACACGGTGTATGTGATGAGCAAGAGCCCCGGCCGCTTCGTGGTCAGGCGCGAGATCGACCTGCCGCGTCCGCGCGACCTGGAGATCACCTACACGCCGGCCTTCACGGACATCGTGCATGAGCTGCGCGGCCATATCGGCGCCATGCGCCAGCCCGTCGGCAACGCCACCACCGGGGTGCCGCAATGAAGCGCCGCACGATCGAGACCTGGGCCCCCTGGGCGCTGCTGACGGTGGTGCTGCTGCTGTGGCAGGTGATGTGCAGCGTCTTCAACGTCAGCGAGTTCGTCTTCCCGTCGCCGGCGCGCATTGCCGAGCAGATGGTCGAGTACCGCGGCGTCATCGCCCACCATGCGTGGCGCACCTTCTGGGTCACGCTGGCCGGCTTCGGCATCGCCATCGTCGTGGGCGTGCTGTTGGGTTTCCTGATCGGCAGCTCGCGCATCGCCTATGCCGCGGTCTATCCGCTGATGACGGCCTTCAACGCCCTGCCCAAGGCGGCCTTCGTGCCGATCCTGGTGGTGTGGTTCGGCATCGGCGTCGGCCCGGCCATCCTGACCGCCTTCCTGATCTCGTTCTTCCCCATCACCGTCAACATCGCCACCGGCCTGGCCACGCTGGAGCCCGAGCTGGAGGACGTGCTGCGGGTGCTGGGGGCCAAGCGCTGGGACGTGCTGGTCAAGGTCGGCCTGCCACGGTCGATGCCGTATTTCTTCGGCTCGCTGAAGGTGGCGATCACGCTGGCCTTCGTCGGCACGACGGTGTCGGAGATGACCGCCTCCAACGAGGGCATCGGCTACCTGCTGGTCAGCGCCGGCAGCGCGATGCAGATGGGCCTGGCCTTTGCCGGGCTGGTGGTGGTGGGCGTGATGGCGATGGTGATGTACGAGTTCTTCTCGATGCTGGAGAAGCGCATCACCGGCTGGGCCCACCGCGGCTCGCAGGCAGTCTGAGCGCCGCCGCTGAGACGGGCTTGAGCGGTCGGCGCGAGTGGCTGCTCCTGGGGTGATCGACCATGAGCGCGCTCAAAATCGGCGCGAGGCCGAGGCCAACGCGGCCGCCATAGCCGGCAAGGCCTGGGCGGCGCATCTCAGCCTTGACTATCGTCACGACGGCCGCCGCACGGTCGGCCATGACCGGCACAGCGGCCCGCTGCGGGTGCTGAAGGCGCTGTACCCGGACCGCGACCCGGCCTGCCACCATGTGATCGTCCATCCGCCCGGCGGCATCGTCGGCGGCGACACGTTGGACATCGCGCTGCGGCTTCGCTCCGGCAGCCATGCCCTGCTGACCACACCCGGCGCGACACGCTTCTATCGCAGCGACGGCCCCGGCGCGGTGCAGTCGGTGCAGGCCGTGCTCGACGATGGTGCGCGCCTGGAGTGGCTGCCGCTGGAAACCCTGTTCCATCCCGGCTGCCGCGCCGACAACCGGGCCCGTTTCACGCTGGCACCGGGCGCGCAGATGATGGGCCGCGACTTGCTGGCCCTGGGCCTGCCGCGCGCCGGACAGGCCTTCGACCGCGGCCGCATCGGCCAGCAGCTGGAGGTGCCCGGCCTGTGGCTGGAGCGCGGCGTCATCGACGGCCACGACCACCGGCTGCTGCAATCGCCGCTCGGTCTGGACGGCCAGCCGGTCGTCGGCACCCAGTGGTTCGCCGCCGGCAGTGCCCAGCCCGCCGCCTTGCTGGACGCGCTGCTGGCAGCCGCGCGGGAGCTGGCCGACGGCCCCGCCGGCGCCGGCCTGCGTGTGGGCGCCACGGCGCTGCAGGACCGCGGCGTGGTGCTGCGCCTGCTGGCCCCGGGCGTCGAGCCGGCGATGGCGCTGATGAACGCCGTCTGGGCCGCCTGGCGTCCGCTGGCCTGGGGCCTGCCGGCCGTGGCGCCGCGCGTCTGGCGCACCTGAGATGCGTGCCCTGGGCGGCCCGCTTGAGCAGGCTTGCCCGTCTCGCTGCAAGCACTGGACGAAGCCGACATGGGCAGCCCACCCCTGACCTGCCCGCCTCGCACCGACGTTCCCAGCCAAGTGCGACGGGTGGCCCCTGGAGCGAAGTCAAGGG
>JBJXHB010000403.1:0-5084 GCA_046160725.1 Aquabacterium sp. | reverse complement strand
CTGCGGCGCGACGTTGGTCGTGGCCGCCACCACGTTGACGGTGAACGACTGCGTGGTGGCGAGGCCGCCGGGGTCCACCACGCGCGCCGTGACGGCGCGGTTGCCCACTTGCGCAGCGGTGGGTGTCCAGGCGATCTGGCCCGTGGTGGCGTTGATCGTCATGCCGGAAGGCCGGGTAGGCAACGAGAAGGTCAGCGTGCCGCCATTGGCATCGGTGGCCGTGACCCGGTAGCTGTAGGCCACGCCCACGCGCGCCGTGGTCTCCGGCGCCGAAGTGATCTGCGGCGCGACGTTGGCCGTGCCGGACGACACCGTGAGCGTGCCGACCTTGTAGCGGCGGTCGTTGCCGGGGTCGGTGACCCCGGAGCCCATGAGGAGCGCGAGGTCGGCCCAGGGGTTGCCGCCGGAGAGCCCGACGCGGATGTCGTAGGTGCCCGCAGCCAGGCCCTGCGGCAAGGCGATCGCGCGCGTCTGCGCAAAGGCGCCCGCGGCCCAGGTGGCTGAGGTGGTCCAGTGGTCATCGACCGACCAGGTCTGCCCCGCGGAGCCCACGAGGTGCATGAACTGGAGATAGTTCGCTGCCATCGGCACGCGATACCAGTTGAGCGTGATGGCCACGTTGGCGCCCGGCGCCGCCGTGTAAGCAGCAGGGGTGGCCAGGTCCACGCGCGTGGTGCTGGGTACTTGCGCCCAGGCCGGCGCCGTGGGCGCAAGCCAGGCGGCCAGGAGGCCTGCGCAGAGAAGCAGGGCACGGCCTGCGCGTTTGAGAGCGAACGTATTCATCGTTGATCCTCCCCACCAGGGCGAGGCGTGCCGCCTAACGGCCGACTGACGGGCTGGATGCCCACCACGCGACCCGATCGCCTCGCTGACTGGCCTTCACGTCCAATGCAGCGTACGCCGACCGTGGCAGCCTTTCAACCGGATGTCAACGCAAGAAGGCACCGTGGCGGCTCGTGTGTCACGGCAACGGCGGGCGCGCGGCTTGGGCGAAGGCGCGGCGTGCGACCATGCCCGCGTGAACGGCCCTTCGCCCACCACCCTCCGCCGCGCGGCCTGCCAGCGCTGCCTGCGCCCGCAGGCCACCTGCATCTGCGCGCTGGCGCGGCCGACCACCCACCGCACCGAGGTGCTGGTGCTGCAACACCCGCAGGAACAGCGGCAGGCGAAGAACAGCGTGGCGCTGCTGCGCCTGTCTCTGGCGCACTGCAAGGTGTGCGTCGGCGAGCGCTTTGCGCCCGAGGTGTTGCAGGCCCTGCTGCAGCGCCCTGGGCGGCAGACGTGGCTGCTGTACCCGGACGTGCCTGCCGCGCCCGCGCCGCCGGCTCCGGAGCACGCTGCGGGCCACCCTGCTGCAGGCGCGCCCGTCCGGCTGGTGGTGATCGATGCGACGTGGCGCAAGAGCCTGCGCATGCTTCTCGAGCACCCGGCCTTGGCCGCGCTGCCGCGGCTGGCGCTGGACGTGCCGGCGCCGACGCGCTACCGCTCCATCCGCGCGGCACGGCGTGCTGATCAGGTCTCGACGCTGGAAGCGACGGTGCAGGCGCTGGCGATGCTGGAGGGGCCGGCGTTCGACGGCGCGCCACTGCTCGATGCATTCGGGCGGTTCGTTGATGGCGTGGTGGCGCGGCGGTGGTCGCAGGCGGTCTCGGGCCAAGCGTAGCCCGCCGTCGGCTACTGGGTTCGTACAGCGCAGCGCAATCCGATCGTCCGCGGGGCGACGACCCTGCCCGCCACGCTCAACACGCCATGCAGAATCGCGTGACCGCAGCCCCTCCCGGGCCGGAAATGGAGGAGTTCACCCATGCGCATGGGCCGCAAGCTTTCGTGGTTGCTGGCGAGTTCACTGCTCGCGACGAGTGCGTTCGCCCAGAAGGCGAATCCGCGCGATCAGTTCTTCTGGCTGGGCGAGATCAACAAGGCCAGCGCGGTGATCAATACCGAGGAGGGCCTGCTGGACAAGGCCCTGGCGCCGAAGATCGCGGCGGGCCTGGTCAAGGTGCTGGAAGACGGCGCGCAGCCGGGGGCCAAGCGGCCGTTCAGGGTGATCGAGTTCGAGCCGCTGCTCATCCGCGCCGCGGGGCAGGAGGCCAGCCTGCTGCACGCCGGCCGCTCGAGCCAGGACATGTTCGCGACCTACCGCGCGGCCATCATGCGCGACAACCTGCTCGAGCTGGCCGAACAGCTCAACAAGGCCTCGACCTCCCTCGTGGCCCTGGCCACGGAGCACGCGCAGACCATCGTGCCCAACTACACCAACGGGGTGCAAGCACAGCCCAACAGCCTGGGCCATCAATTGCTGGGCCACGCCGCCGGATTCGAGCGCGATGCGCAGCGCATCCGGCAGGCCTATGCACGCATCGACCGCTCGCCCATGGGCACCACCGTCCTCAACGGCAGCAGCTGGCCTTTGAACCGCACGCGCATGGCCGAGTACTTGGGCTTCCCGGCGATTGTCGACAACGCCTATGACGCCTCGCAGATCTCGGCGAGCGAGTACCCCGTGGAGGTGGCGGCCATCGTCACCAGCATCGGCCTGCACGTGGGCCACTTCATCCAGGACGTGATGGCCCAATATGGGCAGACACGGCCCTGGATCCTGCTGCAGCCGCGCGGAACGAACGTGCGGATATCGAGCGCCATGCCGCAGAAGCAGAACCCCATCCTCCTGACCGAGACCCGGCGCGAGGTGTCCTCAGCACTGGCGCTGGCGATGGGGCCCATCATGCGCGCCCACAACATCACGCCCGGCATGCAGGACCCCAAGGAGGAGAGCGCCAACACCGAGATGGTGCAAAGCGCGGTCTCGTTCCTCAAGCGGTTCGACCGCATCCTGAATTCCCTTGTCATCAGCCCCGAGCGCGCACTCGAAGAGATCAACAGCGACTGGACGGCCTCGCAGGAACTCGCCGATGTGCTGATGAGCAAGTACAAGCTGCCGTTTCGGATGGGCCACCACTTCGCCGCCGAGGTGGTGAAACACGCCAAGGCCCACAACATCAAGCCGCTGGACTTTCCGTACGCGGAAGCGCGCAGGATCTATCGCGACGCCGTCAAGGAGCAAAGCGCGCCGAACGAGCTGCCCTTGAGCGAGGCGGAGTTCCGATCGACGCTGAACCCGGTGGCCATCGTGCAGAACCGCCGCACCACCGGCGGGCCGCAAATGCCTGAGATGACGCGGATGCTGGCGCTGGCGAAGAAGCAGACGGCCGATCAGCAGCAGTGGATCAGCGCGCGAAGGGCCGCCATCGACGGTGCGCTCGGCAAGTTGAACACCGACTTCAACAAGTTGCTGGCGCGCTGATTCGCGGTTGATGCTTGGCGCCGCGGCCGGCGCTGCCGCCGGCCGCCGTCGCTGCTGCCGCCGCCGCCGTCGCGCCGGTGCGGCTAGTCGTTGGTCGACGCGACGTGGCGCAAGGGCGGGCGCATGCCTCTCGAATCGGCGTGGCGGCTCAGCGGGCGTCAGGCACTCGGCGGGTCTTCAGGAAGGCCTCCAGCGTCTCGCCGCGCATGGCGGCATAAACCTCCAGGTTGGAGATGCGCACCACGCGCGCAAACTTCTCCAACACGAAGAAGTTGACGCCATAGCGCACCAGACCGATCCAGTCGCGTGCCAGGACCAGCGCCTGCTCTTCAGCGCTGAGGCCCGCACGGCGGAACGCCTCGTTGCTGTCGTCCAGAAACAGCTGCCGCGCATCGGACCGGCGAAGTTCCCAGAAAAACCTGTTCAGGTTCAAAGCCCGGACGCTCACCTTGAGGTCGAAGGGGTAGGTTCCCTCCACCCTCTCGATGCCTTCAAGCTGCCGGTTCATGGCGCCACCTTCAGGCCCAGTTCTTCATACAGCACCACCGTCATGGCCGTGGTGGTGGCTAGGTAGTAGTTCTGGTGCAGCTTGCGCAGGCTGTCACCCAGTGCGCCGCGCATGGCCAGCCACATGATCACCTCGGCGCCCTCTGCTCCGCCCAGGCGGATGTAGTCGGTGTGCGTCAGCCGCGTCAGGCGCGACGGATCCTTCTCCAGCCACTCCACGAACTGGTGATCCCATGCCTCGTTGTTGAAGCCGGTGCGCTCGCCATGTATCTGATGCGACAGGCCGCCGGTGCCGACTACCACCACCTTCAGGTCCTCGGGGTAGGCCTGCACCGCGCGCCGCACGGCCTGGCCGAGCTTGTAGCAGCGCAGCGCCGATGGCAGCGGGTGCTGCAGCACATTCACTTGAATGGGCACCACCGCGCCGGGCCAGTCGGGGCGGTGTGGCCACATCAGCGGCAGCGGCGAGTGCAGCCCATGATCGAGCGGGCGATCCTGAAAGACCGTCATGTCGAACTCGTCGTTGATCAGCGACTCAGCGACATGGATGGCGAGGTCTGTGTGCCCCTTGATGGGCGGCAGCGGCCGTGTGCCCGCGCCTTCATCGGCCAGCTCGAAACTCGGGCTGATGCCGATGGCGAAGGTCGGGTAGAAGTCGAAGAAGATGCTGTTGGCGTGGTCGTTGTAGAAGAAGAGCAGCACGTGGGGCTTCTTCTCCTCCAGCCACTGCGCCACCGGCTTGTAGCCATCGAACAAGGGTGCCCATGCGGGTTCCTGGGTACGCCCCTTATCGTAGGTGACGCCGATGGTGGGCACATGCGAAGTGCCGATGCCGCCGATGATGGTTGCCATGATGGTCAGGTCGTGTGGAAGAGGAAACGCGCCTCACGGCGGGCAATTCGCCAGCCGTCAGGCGTGAGAGAAAGCAGGTCGTCGAACTCTCCCAGCACTTGAGCGGACGTGGTCGGCCGGCCCTGCGGGCCAGCGGTGTCGACTGCGGAGCCGCCCCAGAGCGTGACCAGGCTTTGAACCCGGGCCCGGTCGGTTGAGTCAAGAATGACCCGCTGGTTGGTGACCACGTGCCGCGTCAGGCGATCGGCCGAACGTAGGGCATACGCGTCGCGGATGGCGGTGCGGCCAACGAGCGGGGCACCGTTGGGCCGCACCAGCACACCGTCCACCGGGAACAGATCAGCGAAGGCGGCGGCGTCGCCTTCGTCCACGCAGGCCGCCCCGTGCAGCACCAGAGCGGCGCAGGCGTCGCGGGCCATCC
>JBJXHB010000402.1:0-5472 GCA_046160725.1 Aquabacterium sp. | reverse complement strand
GGGCTCGCGGCGCAGCACTCGCCAGATGGTGTGCGACGCGCGGCCGGCCGTGGTGTCGATGCGCCGCCGGGGTCGATCGGCCCAATCGGCGCCGATGGGCAGACGGATCTCGCCGTCGTCGGTCAGCGGACGGCCCGACACCCAGGCGACATAGCGCTTGTCCACCTGGCGCTGCTCGAAGGCTGCTGACAGCCGGCGTTGCATATCAGCACCGCGCGCCAGCAGCATCAGGCCGGACGTGGCCTGGTCCAGCCGATGCACGATGGTCGCATCCGGGTACTGCGCCTGTACCCGCGCGCTGAGGCAGTCGGCCTTGTCGGGGCCTCGGCCCGGCACCGACAGCAGGCCGGCTGGCTTGGACACCACCAGCAGCTGCGCGTCGGCATGGATCAGGGTCCAGGTTTCATTGGCCCGGGCTGCATCCGGCGGTCCGGCCATGCCGCAGCCGGTAAGGTCAGGCACTGATGCTGATGTCGCCGTACCAGGCCTCGAAGACCGAGCCGGTGGCGTCGCTGTCGGTGAGCACGCCGACCGAGATGACGCGCCCGGGAGGCTCGCCGCCGAACGCCAGCCGATAGTCCGCCACCAGGTTGCGTTCGTAGTGCTGCCAACGTCCGACGCTGGCCATGCCCGACTCGATGACCTTGTACTGAAGGCGGCCCGTCCGGTGGTTCGAGACCACCGTCAGCGGTGGCGTGCGGCCGCACCACACATAGGCCAAGGTCGCAAACGGTGGGCGATGACCGGTGAACAACTCGGCCTGCTGGAACAACAGCCGGTCGCGCACGCTGAGCCGGGCATGGTCGCCGTCAAATCCGATCAACAGGCGCACGGGCGCGTCGTCGTCATCGGCATGGCTCACGGAGGCCAGCTCTGGCGCCTGCGCCACACGCCAGCTCCAGCGCAGCCGCGGCTGGCCTGACGTATCGATGTTCACCGATGCCTGCAAGGCGGACGCGCCCTGGCTGGCGCGGGCATGCAGCACCGTGCGGCTGCCGTCGCGGACGGCGGTGTAGCGCGTGGGTGTCTTGCCCGGGCGCAGCGACAACTCGGCCCAGCCGGCGGGAACCCGGCCGTTGGGCGGCGATGCGGAGAAGGCGGCCACGCGACCTGGCGCTGGCGCCACGGGTGCCACCGGTGCCACCGGTGCCACCGGTGCCGTCGTGCAACCGGACAGCGCACCCATCGCACCACCCAGCGCACCACCGAGGGAGCCCAGCATCCAGGAGCGTCGGTCGATCAATCTCAACATCGTGCCGCCGTCGTTGGGGTCGATGGATGGCGATTTTGGTGGCGTGTGCCATGTCGATGTCTGCGGGTATGCCGCAGTGACCACGGATCGCAATGGCCGCACGGTACGGTTGACGGCACGCCCCCGCCGGGCGCAAACTGCGCGCCCCAACAGCCTTGACGCGGCCTTTCCGCGCTTGGGCATCCCCACCATCCACGCATAGGAGGCAAGCCATGGAACGACAAGCCCAAGACATTGCCTCGTCGGCCGCACAGGCCCGAGCGTGACAGCGTGGTGCGCGTCCTGGTGTTGACCACCGGGCGCGTCGGTCGCGGCCTCCCCAAGGCCGCCGGCCACTGACACTGATCGATCCGCTGTCGCGGCGCCGCCTGCCGGCTCCGACGAAACCATTCCCTGGACCGCCTCGGCCCCATCGGGCCGCTGGCGCCATCGGCATGACGCCGCCGCACGCGCAAGCGGGCAGGCGGCCACAGCGAATCGATACCAATGAACGAAGCTCATTCTCTTGAGAACGACCCGGCCGCGTTGCGCGCCATCGGTGCCACCGATGCCGATCTTCATCAGGCCATGCAAGATGCGGCGCCCCTGCGCCGCGTGATCGAGGTGCGGCGCGACCAGGTGCTGCTGCATGACGGCCATCGGGCCTGCGCCGCCCGGCTGCTGCCGGCTCTGCAACACGCCCTGCGCGACGGTGACGACACACTGGCCTCGGGTGACTGGGTGCTGTTGTCCCGCGACCCGGGCGGCGGCTGGTGGGTGGCGCGCCAGCTGCCGGCGCGGCGGCAGGTGTCGCGTCGCATCAGTGATGGCAACGGCGGGCTGCGCCGGCAGGTGCTGGTCAGCAACGTGGACACGGCGTGGTTGGTGATGGGCCTGGATCATGACTTCAACCTGCGTCGCTTGGACCGCTATCTGGCCCTGGCCGCACTGTCCGGTCTGGAAGCCGTGTTGATCCTGAGCAAGGCGGACCTGGTGGCGCCGGACCAGCTGACGCGGCGTGTCGCCCTTGCCGAGGCGGCGGTCCCGCAAGGGGTGCCCGTCTTCGCGTTGGACGGCCGCGATATCGAGGCCACGCAGGCGCTGACACCGTGGTTGCAGGCCGGTCGCACGGTGGTACTGCTGGGCTCCAGCGGAGCGGGCAAGAGCACCCTGACCAACTCGGTGGCCGGTCAACGCCTGCAGGACACCGGGCCGGTGCGGGCCGACGACAGCCGTGGCCGCCATACCACCACCGCCCGGACGCTGCGGCTGCTGCCAGGCGGCGCCTGCGTCATCGACACGCCCGGCCTGCGCGCGCTGCGCCTGGATGTGGACGACGTGCAGCAGCTGGACGCGGCCTTCGGCGATGTCACCACGGCGGCCATGGGTTGCCGCTTCCGGGATTGCCGCCACCAGGGCGAGCCGGGCTGCGCGGTTCGAGAAGCCGTGCCTGAGGAGCGGCTGCGCAGCTTCCACAAACTGCAACGCGAGGCACGCCGGGACTCGATGACCATGCTGGAGCGGCGCGAGCAGCTGCAGCAGTGGAAAGTGCGGGGCCGGGCCGGTGCGGCGCGCGCCAAGTCCAAGCGAAGCGGCGCTTGACAGCTGCGGCGCCGACCCATGTCGGCTTGCGGCCATGCACCGTGCCGGGCCCCCAAAGGAACCAGGCTGTGCACTGCCCGGCCTTGGGCAGGGTCAGAAGCGGTCGATCAGGCCGGACTGCCCAGCGCTCTCCGGGCTGGAGCCGGCGCTGCGTACGTCCCGCAGGGCCTGTGCGACCGACAGGCCCAGGGCTTTCAGCAGGCACGCCGCGGTGGTGCCGGTGCGGCCGATGCCGGCGGCGCAGTGCAGCAGCACCGACTCGCCTCGGCGCACGGCGGTGGCGACGTCGAGCACGCCATCGCGATAGCCCTGAACCGCCTCGGGAATGCCGAAGTCGCGGATCGGCAGATGCAGCCAGCGGCAGGGCAGCTGGCCCGCGCTGACGGCCCGGTCGTAGTCGGGTGACAGGCGGGCCAGCTCCGGTCGCTCCGCCAGGCACACGATCAGATCCAGCCGGTGCTGGCGCGCCAGGTCGAGAAACACAGGCCAGCGCTCGAACCGCCCGGGCATGGCGTCCAGCCAGACATGTCCCGGCATGTCGGGCGGCAAGGGCAGGATGCGAAAGGCCATGGCGGCGTGCCAGGCGGTCAGTAACCGAGCCCGATGGCCTCGCGCACGTCCTTCATCGTCTGGCGGGCCACCGTACGCGCGCGCTCGGTGCCCATCTCGACGATCCAGTGCACCTGCTTGGGATTGGCCAGGTAGGACTCGGCGCGTTCCAGCCAGGGCTGCTGTTCGCGCTGGATGGCGTCGATCACCGGCTGCTTGCATTCCAGGCAGCCGATGCCGGCAGTGGTGCAGCCCTGGCGGACCCAGGCCTGGGCGGTGTCATCGCTGTATATCTTGTGCAGCTGCCAGACCGGGCACTTGTCCGGGTCGCCTGGGTCGGTGCGGCGCACCCGGGCGGGGTCGGTCGTCATGCCGCGGATCTTGCGGGCGACCTCGGCCGGCGGGTCGCGCATCAGCACGGCATTGCCGTAGCTCTTGCTCATCTTGCTGCCGTCCAGGCCGGGCAGGCGCAGCACCTCGGTATGCAAGGCCTGCGGCTCGGTCAGGATGCTGCGGCCGCTGCCCTTCAGGTGGCCCAGCAGCAGCTCTGTATCGGTCAGGTCCCAGCCTTCGATGCTGCCGGCCGCGCGCCGCACCAGCGCCTCGCCCTTGGCCAGCGACTCGACGCTGCCGGACTCGCCATAGGCCTTGCGCTGCCGCTCGTAGTAGCGCTGGTCGTCCTTGCTCAGGCGGGCCAGGGCCGCCGCGACGCGGGCCTCGGTCTGCGGCGTGCGGCCATACAGATGGTTGAAGCGGCGCGCCACCTCGCGCGTCAGCTCGACGTGGGACGACTGGTCCTCGCCCACCGGCACGTAGGAGGCCCGGTAGATCAGGATGTCGGCGGCCTGCAGCAGCGGGTAGCCGAGGAAGCCGTAGGTCGCCAGGTCGCGGTCCTTCAGCTTCTCCATCTGGTCCTTGTAGGTCGGTACGCGCTCGAGCCATCCCAGCGGCGTGCCCATGGCCAGCAGGGTGAACAGCTCGGCATGCTCGGGCAGGCGGCTCTGGATGAAGATGGTGGACCGCTCAGGGTCCAGACCGGCGGCCAGCCAGTCGATCACCATGTCGTAGACCGACGCCTCGATGACCGAGGGGTCCTCGTAGTGCGTGGTCAGCGCATGCCAGTCGGCGACGAAATAGAAGCAGTCGTAGTCCTGCTGCAGTCGCACCCAGTTCTTCAGCGCACCGTGGTAGTGGCCGAGGTGCAGCGCGCCGGTGGGGCGCATGCCGGAGAGGACGCGAGGACGCATGACGACAAGCCCTGTTGGGCCCGGTGCGGAAGGGGACAGGATTGTCTCATCGGGGTTGTGCGCGCTTGAGGGCTGCGGCCACCGGGCGGCCGCCTCGGGCGCCGCCGATACACTGCCGGCCCTCATCATGAAGCGCATCGCCATCCTGATCTCCGGCCGCGGCAGCAACATGGAGGCGATCATCGAGGCCTGTGCGGCACAGGCTTGGCCGGCTCAAGTGGTGGCCGTGCTGTCCAATCGGGCCGATGCCGCCGGGCTGGCGTTTGCGGCCCGGCACGGCATCGCGACGGCGGTGGTGGACCATCGGGGCTTTGCAGACCGCGCCGATTTCGATGACACGCTGGCCCGCGTCTTGGCTGGTTTTGCACCGGATCTGGTGGTACTGGCCGGTTTCATGCGCATCCTGGGCGCGCGTTTCGTGAAAGACCATGAAGGACGCCTCTTGAACATCCACCCCTCGTTGCTGCCGGCCTTTCCGGGCCTGCGCACCCACCGCCGTGCCCTGCAGGCGGGTTGCAAGGTGGCCGGAGCGACGGTGCATTTCGTGACCACCGACCTGGACCACGGTCCGATCGTGATGCAAGGTGCCGTCGCCGTCCGGCCGGATGACGACGAGGACAGCCTGGCGCGGCGCGTGCTCGCCACAGAGCATCGCCTCTATCCCGAGGCGGTGCGGGCGTTTGTCGAGGGCCGCCTGACGATATCGGACGGCATCGTAACCATGGCCGGCGGCGCGCAAGCGCTGCTCGCCGGTTGAACGCGATGGCGCGCCCCGTGCGTCCCGTGCGCGCCGGCCGGCCGGCCACCGGACGACCAGCCCCCAGCCGCCGGCCGGGGGCCCGG
>JBJXHB010000401.1:0-66825 GCA_046160725.1 Aquabacterium sp. | reverse complement strand
GGTGGGATCCTTCGTGCGCTTTGCCAAACCTTTGACAAGCCGCCTGGCATTGGAACCACGTCTGGGCGCTCGCTGGGCCAAAGTCGTCGCGCCGATGCTGGATGTGACCATTTGGTCGCTGGACACTGCGCGCAGGCTTCTTGCTCAGCGCCTGAGCGTCAAGGACGTCGGCTGGTTTGACGATGCCTTGCTGTTGTCCATCTGGCAACGTCGGCCGGCTCAACTGTTGATGGGTGACCGCAGTCCGGCCATGCTGCGCTGGCGCTTTGTGCGACCCGGGGGCGTCGAGTGGCGCCTCTATGCGGCGTATGACACCGCGGGCCGCGCCCGTGGCTGGGTGATCTGGCGAGCATTGGATGGACACGCCCACGTCGGCGACTTCTTTTGCGACGCGCCAGAGCGGATGACCACGGCGTTGATGCTGGCCTTTACTGCCGCCATGCGCCGCATCGGGATGCTGGGAATCACGGTCGAGTATTTCGGCTGGCCAGCAGTGGTGACACAACTGCGGGTTGCGGGCTATATCAAGCGACCCCAGGAACGGCCGATGTACGTCGACTCTCAAGCCCATGCCCGGCTGGGCCTCTCAGGCGCAGAGGACTGGTATCTGACCAGCCTAGAGGACGACACCGACTGAACGGCCCAGCCTTCTGAGGCGACCGACCTCACGGCGTCACTGGCCGGCCTTCTTGAATCGGTGGCCCACTGCAATGGCTTCGAAGGTCACGC
Organism: Aquabacterium sp.; assembly: GCA_046160725.1. GTDB lineage: Bacteria > Pseudomonadota > Gammaproteobacteria > Burkholderiales > Burkholderiaceae_C > JBJXHB01. Next base: position 66,096 of record JBJXHB010000401.1, on the reverse strand, counting down.
GCCGCGGGCGCATGTGCGGCGGCAGCCGCTCCTTGAGGAAGGCCGTCAGCGTTGCGGCGTCGATTTCCAGATGATCCTGGGCTTGGACTTTCAACTCGACATGCTGTCCCGTGATTGGATTGCGACGGCCGTGCGCCAACGCCATCGACACGCCGGGATAGGTCAATACCACGCGCTCGACCTCGGATGGCATGAACTTGAGGCCCCCGACATTGATCAGATCGCTCAGACGACCGACAACCTTGATGGCGCGTCCCAGCTGCTCGACCACATCGCGGGTGTCGTACCAGCCATCGGCGTCGAAAGGAGAAGGCGCATTCAGGTAGCCCATCATCCGGGCCTGGGCACGGATATGCAGGACATCGTCCACAACCCTAGTCTCGACCCCCTCGCCCCCTATCGTCATGAAGAGGCTGTCCCGTGCCAGGGACTTGACCCGGACGATGCCCAACTCCGACATGCCGAAGGTCTGCCGGAAATCCACCGCGGGCAGCAGCGCGCAAGCCTGCTGCAGGGTCGGCAGGTCCATGCGCTCGGTGCCATAGGTGATGACCTTCAAACACGCTGGCACAGCGTCGGGAATCGCACCGCTGATCAGCATCATGCGCAGAAATGTCGGGGTAGTCGGCAGCACTTCGACCGCATGGTCACGGCAGGTGCGCAGGACGCGATCGATGGAGCGATCGCGCAATGCCACGACTGTTCCTCGATTGAACAAGGTGTGGAGCAAGGTGTTCAGGCCGCCGATGTGGTCGAACAACAGGAAGTTCAGTGTCCTCAGGCTGGGGCGTGGCGTATTGAACCGTCGCAGGAAGTGCGTCAGGTCGTGCAGGATGGCCTTCGGCCGAGCTGTCGTGCCGCTTGAGAAAAGCACCAGACCGGGATGTCCCAGCTGCCTGAGCTGCAAAACCAGTTGGTGCGGGTCATGTCCGTGCCGGCGGGTGGCCGTGTCGCCCTCGATGACCACATCAACTCCTGCCGCGTCGAAGAAGTACGGGTGGTCCTCCCTTGTCTGTACGGTCAATGGGACGACAACCGCGCCCACATCGATCAAGGCCAGCAGCGTGGCAATGCCTGCCGGGTCGAAATCGGCGATCAACGCAACGACGTCGCCGGGTTGAACTGACGCCAGCCCAGGCGAGACGGCATGACGCAGGCTGCCGAAATGCAGGGGATGGCCGTCGAAGATCAGAAACGGCTCGTCGCAACCGTCCCAGATGGCCGAGAGCCTGTCGATCAACGCCATCAGGCACCGCCAATGTGGAAGACCTGGCCCGACAGCGACCGACCCTGCGGTCCCAGGATCATCTGCGCGACGTCACACACCGCTTCCGGGGTGAACTGTCGGGCAATTACCTGCTGGGCGACGATTCGGCCAATCTGCTCCCTGGACACGCCGTTGAGAAGCTCGGTGTCAATCGGTCCGGGGGCAATGCAATTGACCGTGATGCCGAAGTCGGCCATCTCGCGGGCAAAGGCCCGGGTGAATCCCTCAACGCCGGCCTTCGATGCGGCATACACCGACTCGCCCTTCAACCCGAGCGCCACGGCAATGGTCGAGAAGTTGATGATGGTCCCGGCCTTGCGGCGGACCATCAGCGGCGCAAACTGCTGACAGCAGAAAATCGTGCCCAACAGGTTGACCTCGACGATCTGCCGGACCTTCGCCGGCGGCGTTGTCAGCGCCAGGTTCATCGCTGCAATGCCCGCCGCATTGACAAGCGCTGTCACCGCCACACCCTGTGCGCGAAGATGCTGCGCCGCCACTCGAACATCGGTGTGAGAGGCCACGTCGCAGGCCAGGGCGGGAAAGGGCAATCCACCCACCTGGCGTGCCAAGCCGAAAACCTCCTCGCCTGACTGCAGCAGCCGCTCACAGAGGGCACGGCCGAGACCACGGCTGGCACCGGTGACCACAATCATGATGCTGCGGCCCGTTGCGACATGAACTCGGTCGCCAGGGTCGCCGGTGTCCGGAACATGCTCTTGGACCGCGACATGGCTGTGTCCGAAGTCCAGTCGAACTCAAACCCCATCTCGGTTCCAAGGTCCTCCAGCATCAGGCAGAGCTCGACCAGTTTCATCGAGTCGAGCAGGCCCGTCTCACCGATCAGCCGAGAGTCGGCCTGGACGTCCTGCGATGGATCCTCCAAGAGGCCACGGACGGCCTCAACAATGCGCGCTTGAACTTCCATTTGAAAACACTCCCGCTTAATTCGGATCACTGCGCTGCGCCAATGGCACAGCAGGTCATGCATAGGGGCGAACAAAGACCTCCGGCAACAGAAGTGAGCAAGTGAACATGGATGCCGTGGTGTAGCGCTCCACCGCCAGCCGCCTCAGGCGATAGCGATCCATTTTTCCCGCTCGATTGACGCCCGCCTGATAGGCAAAGGCCATGGCGTACCCGGCATCCCGTGCGGCCGCGACGACACGGTCGTCATAGGCATGACCACCGCCGACCGGATAGGCCAACGCCCGCGGCGCCACGCCCAGCTCTTGGGTCAGCCTGTCGGCCGAGGCCACCAATTCATGTCGCAGCTGCGCCGGGTCCTCGACATTTGAGAGCACCGGATGGGTGACCGCGTGCGAGCCGAAATGCATACCGCCCTTGGCCATTTCCCGGACTTGATCCCAGGTCATGGTGGCGCTGAAGCGCTGCTCGCCCGGCTCGATGAGCACCTCGGCCCGATCCGTCAGCTCCGCCATGGCCCTCAGTCGATCGGTGTTGCTGGTGTGCTTCATCCGATCGAGCACAAGGCGCGCAGCCTGACGCCGGCTCTGCATGTCCAGACCGGGCTCGACAGTGAAGGCCAGTGACGGCAGATGCAGGGACGTCTGAGTGGTCTTCAGGACGAGGTGGACCACCTGCTCGAACCAGAACATGTCATGGCCGCCGATATAGCCGGTAGACAGGAAGAACAAGCCCGGTATGCCGTGCCGTTGAAGCACCGGGAACGCATATTGATGGTTGTCGTCGAACCCATCGTCAAAAGTGACCAGGACCGCACGTCGCGGCAATGCCCGCCCGGACTCCAACGACGCCGCAACCTGATCTACGGAGACCGGGTGGAAGTCACGTGCGACCTGCCGCATCTGTCGGTCGAAACCATCGACACTGGCGCTGACAAGTTCCACGTCAAACGGATGACGGCCCTCGTCCAGGTCCGGCAGCACCCGGTGATAGGCCAGCACCCGTAGGTCGCGGACCATGCTCGAGCGCAGGCGCCCCACGACCTGTGCCAGCCCTGAGGCCGCGAAGACGTCAGCCAGGCGTTCGCGCTTGCCAAGCGGTGCGGCATGCGGGTGCACCTTTGTGGCCAACGGCCTCGCTGTCGCGACGGGTTTGATCAGTGCCGTCGGGTCTGTCATGCCACTGCCCCACCCAAGTGAGCCAGCATCGGCGGCTTCGGCAGCACATGGTCCCGATACCGGTGCGGATTGCCCGACAGGCCCTCCTGCGCCGCCATGACGATGTTGTACATCTCGCGCGCGCTCACATAGTGCAGCACGTATCGCTGGCCATCGTTGTAGCGGGTCTCGAGGTCATGGAACATGCGGTCGACGGGCTCACCCAGCAGCGCCTCGATGTCGCGGTCCTGCGTGCCATGCGTGTGCACCTTGATGAAGATCCAATCTGGGCGCCCCGGTACATGGATGTGCTGCCGTACCCACAGGTCGACGCGGTCCGGCGTCGGCGGATAGCTGGCGCGGATGTCGGCATTCTCGATGCGCGGCACCAGGCCCCAGCGTCGGTTGCGCCAGTTCAGCGCCAGCGGCCCCTGCAGGATCAGCAGGTCGCCCTGCTCCACGCGGCCGGCGCGGAGTTCCACGCCGCGGTCGTGTGACTTGGGCCGCAGCGGATCGTCCTTGGCCATGTACAGGCGGTTGGCCCAGCTGGTCTGGGTGTCGCTCGGGGCCGATGGCAGGGTGTAGTCGGCATAGCAGCCCAGGTCGCCCAGGATCTGCAGCTCGTTGTTGACGCCGCACCAGCGGCCATCGCCACGCGAGTTGTCCAGGCTCCAGTTGCCATGGATGAAGCCGAAGGCCGGCCGGCCGGTGCGCGGGTCCACCGGCAGTGCGCCATGGCGGTCGTGCAGCGTGCGCACGAAGCGCTGGATCTTCTCGCGCAGGCCGGCCTCGGTATCGTGGTCATGGTGCAGGTGGACCTCGATCTCGCCAAAACCCTGCGCGCACAGCTCGGCCAAGGCGTCGAGGTGCTCGGGCCGATACTCCTCTTCTGGGTAGAAGAACGTGTGACGGGGATGCACGCCATCGGCATCGCGATGCCGCAAGGCCAGGTCCCGATAGCCCTGGCGCCAGCGCTCAACCCGTCGGGTTTCGGTGGCCCGATCGGGCCGACCCCAGCCGGGCTCGAAGTGGTCGACGAAGCAGAACATCACATGCACAGGCCCCGGCGGCACCCGCGGTGGCCTGCGGCTCAGGTAATCCCCGAGCCAGATGAACATGTGCTTGCGCCGGCATTCCAGCAACAACGCCGCGAATGCCAATACCAGCAGCACAACGAAACTCAGGCCAACCAGCGATGTGACGGACAGTGATGCGATCATGAGACGTCTCAGCGGGCGCTGCGCGACCAGACGCCGCTGGCGCCACCAACAAGGAAGCGCACGAAGCCCATCAGCAGCCCCATGTTCATGCTGACGAAGAACAGCGGTATGCGCAGCGCGGCCGGCACCTCGCCCCGGCGGGACAGGATCCAACCCGCCGCCGCTGCACCATAGAACGCAATCTGCAATGCGAGCGCCGCCACATACAACGGCTGCGGCAGCAGCAGCAGGTTGGCGGCCAGTGTCAGCAGCATGAAGTGCGGCACCATCCAGCGCAGCACCTTGTGCGAGAAGAAGGCAAAGGCCAGCCAGCCCCGCCGGGGGTTCATCAGGCCGGCAAAGCGCACCATCGCCTGATAGTTGCCATGGCCGATTCGGACCCGGCGTCGGAACTCATCGGCAATGTGCTCCGGCGTCACCTCCAGGGCGGTCGCCTCCGGGTCGTAGACGCAGCGGCTCCCGGCCTCGATGACCTGCAGCGAGATCCAGAAGTCGTCGACGATGGCGTCGGCCGGTATCGGCTTGAACAGGCTGCGCCTCAAGGCATAGACGCCACCATTGGCACCCAGCAGCGCACCCAGCCGGTTCTCCAGGAACTTCAGCAGCCGCTCGTAGCGCCAGTACACATGGTCCTGGTTGGCCGCGTCGGCACCGGCACTCACCAGTTGCAGCTCGCCGCTGACGCAGCCAACGTCGTCCTGTGCGAAGTGACGCACCAGCAGGCGCACGGTGTCGGCTTGAAAGACCGTGTTGGCATCGGTCAGAACCAGGATGTCGGCTTCGGCCAGGGCCGCCAGGTCGTTCAGCACGGACGGCTTGCCACGTCGGGCGCTGAAGTCCATGAAGGTCAGTCGCGGGTCCGCCGCATCGCGCACGATCTGCGCGGTGGCATCGCTAGACCCGTCGGAGCCGATGTACACCCTCAGCCGATCCGCCGGGTAGTCCTGGTCCAGCAGGTTGCGCACCCGGGCGCCGATGTGCTGCTGCTCGTTGTGGGCCGCCACCAGGACGGCCACCGTCGGCAGCGGACCGTCCGAGCCAACGCGTCGCGGTGCGCGGCGCCAAACGCGGCGCAGGTCGGAGCGCAGCTGCTGCAACCCTGCCGCCACCATCAGCACGGCCGGATAGCCGAAGTAGGCGAAGACCATGCAGCCGGCGCCGGCCCAGAAGACGATGCTGGCGGCGATCATGGCCTGTGCCTCCATGTGCCTTGCGTCGCCGGCCATGGTCCGGACATGGGATGGGCCCTCACACCGCCGTCGCCTTCTGCGCGGCGCGCTCGATCAGGGCACGAACGGTGGACACATTGGTCTCCCAATCAAAGCGGCGGGCCCAGGCACTGATGCGCTCGCGGTCCCAGTGGCGGGTCAACGCACCGCCCAGGGCGGCGACAAGGGCGGCCGGTTGACCCACGGGCACCAGAACCCCTGCAAACACGGGCAGGACCTCGGCCACGCCGCCCACCTGCGTCGCCACCACGGGCAGCCCGCAGGCCATGGCCTCCAGCACCACGTTGGGCAAACCCTCCGCGTGGCTGGGCAGGCAAAGCAGGTCGGCGGCGGCGTAGCACGTGGGGATCTGATCGTGGTCGATAGAGCCGAGAAACCGGACCCGATGCCCGACGCCATGAACCTCGGCACGCCGCAGCATCTCGGCCTGGGCCTGGCCGCTGCCGGCCACCAGCAGCACGGCACGGTCGCCAACCCGGTCCAGGCTGGCGAAGGCGTCCACCAGGTCCAGACATCCCTTGGAGACCTTCAGATTGCCAACGAAGAGGATCACCGGGTCGGCAGGGTCCATGCCCAGGGCTTGTCGGGCATCGACCTTCGAGCCCGGGTGGAAGCGCCGGATGTCCACACCGTTGCGCACCACGTGCACCTGGTCTGGTGGCAAGCCAGCTTGGCGCAGCTGGTCGCCGATGGCATCACTGGGACACAGGACGCCCTGGCTTCCGACAGCGGCCTTGAGGATGGCCCGGCGGCGGTCGGGCATCCTCAGGTAGTCGTTGACGTCCGTGCCGTGGACCTTCATCACGTAGGGCCGGCCAAGCCACCGGGCGACGACACCCGTGGCCACGGCGTCTGGGTAGCCCCAACTGCCCATCAGCACGTCCCAGCCGCCGCGCCACAGCGTCCAGGGTCTTTGAAGCAGCAGCGAGGCGAGGAAGCACCAGCCATGCATGAAGCGCGCGAATCCTGGCGGGTACCAGTAGATGAAGTAGTCGACGTAAGGCCAGCGGCGGCGGCCGTCCCTTGCGGCTGACAGGTACTGCAGCGGCCTGCGGACGGCCTCCGGCCAAGGAACGGCCGCCAACACCCGCAGGTCCAGTTGCTGGGCCAAGCGATCGAACTGCTGTTGGTTGAAGGTTCCGCGAGCCGGATCCCATGGGTAGCCGAACAGGTTGGTCACGATCAGCAACCTCATGGCCGTGCCTCGCCGCTGCCCCTGGCCCGGGCCGCCGCGCTCGGCAGACCAATGGCAGGGCCGGACCGGTACAGCTCACCATAGGCCAGGCCCATGGCATCGACCGACCCATGCTGGAGTGCCCACTGCCGACCGGCGCGACCCATGGCTGCCCGGGCCTCGGCGTCTGCCAACAGCCGGGCCAGGGCCTGCGCCAGCGCCTGTGGGGTATCCGGCGGCACCAGCAGGCCGGTCTGGCCATCGGCAACGATCTCGGCATTGCCGCCCACCCGCGTCGCCACGATCGGAACGCCAGCCGCGCTGGCCTCGACCAGGGCCAGCGAATAACCCTCGGACCGAGACGACTGGACCAGCACGTCCGCACCGGGCAGCCATTCGTGCACATCCGAACGCATGCCGACGAAACGGACCTGCTCGCTCAGTCCGGCGGCTGAGACCTGCTGCTCCAGCGCGGCCCGCTCCTCGCCATCGCCGGCCAGCACCAGCGTCCAGGGCGGGTCCTGGGTCGGCAGCAGCTGCACGGCACGCACCAGCGTGGCGAGATCCTTGACCGCGCTGAGGCGCCCCACCGCCACCATGACCGGATGGTCACCAGAGAGCCCGGTCAGGTGCTGCAGGCGCCGCCTGGCCAGTTCGCGCGGCGCCGCAAAGCGGCTGACGTCGATACCGTTGGGCACCACCTTCGCATGCTGCGCCGGCATGATGCCGCCGGCAATGAAGCGGTCCCGCCCTGCGCGGCACACGCAGACAGCCCAGTCGGTGCGCCACAGCGCCGCGCGATACAGCCGCTCCAGGCGCGGCATGCCGCCGCCTGTGCGGTGTCCCGGCCCCATGCCGTGGCGCGTGCTGACCACACGGCACCTGGGCAGGCCGAGTCCGGCGCCAACGCTGTAATAGTGGGCCATGGGGTTGTGGGTGTGCAGAACCTGCGGCCTCGCGGCCCGCAGCTGGGCTCGCAGAGCCATCATGGCCGACAGGTCCAGCCCTGGCTGCTTGCCCAGCGCCAGCACATCGACCGACTGCTTACGCGCGCAGTCGGCCAACTCGCCCTCATGGAACAGGCAGACGATGCTGACATCGTGGTCCTGGCGCCGCTGCCAGGAAGCCAAGGCCACCACGACCTGCTCCAGCCCACCGACGGCCAGGCTCTCCACGACGTGAACCACCTTCATGGTCTCATCCATCGGCAAGGAGCGCTTGGGCAACAGGGCGTCACCAGCATGGTCAATCCGAGAAATTCAACAGAACGCGTGTGGCGAACCACAGGAACACGATGCTTCCGATCGAGGCCCCTACGAGCTTGCCCGGCATGCTGCCGGCACGGACCGGCGCCATGGCCGGATCAGCCGCACGCGCCAGCTGGTAGATAGCCGTCATCATGGCCAGGTGCAGGAACAGGAAGACAACGTAGGTGCGGCTCAGAAAGAACGCCGCCACCAGGCCCCCGACGACGCCGTACAGCAGCGCCTGCGCGGCGGCGCGGACCTCGCTCCAGGGCACCACAGCCGACGCATAAGGGTCGGATATGGACAGTGCCGCCCTTTGCACGTCTGAAAGCACGGCGACCGAGGACGTCGGCACGGCCGGCACGTGCTGCAGCACACGGAGAATCTGCAGCACACTGACGACCAGTAGCGCCAGCCAGACGGTGTAACCGATGACGCCCAGCTCGGCGATCGCCAGTACGTACGAGTTGTGTGCGGTGAGCGGATGGTGGTCGGTGAACAGCCCCTTGCCGACGCCCAGCAACGGGCGGCTGCGGAACATGTCGAAGCCCTCGTACCAGGCCTCGATCCGGCCCGCCGCGGACGCTTCGTCTGCCGATATCTCGGCCACCCGGCTGGGGCCGAAGATCATCAGTGGCAACACCAGCAGCGGCCCGATCACCAGCGACCGCCCCCAGCCGTAGCGCATGCCACAGTGCACCAGGACCATGGAGGCCAGGCTCAGCATTGCACCCCTGGAATTGCACAGGAAGACAGCAAACAGGATGCAGCTCGCAGCAGCCAGCAGGGCCCCTTGCAGTGGCCACCAGCGCCAGGCCCCGATCAGATAGGTGGCCAGTGGCAGCACCATCAGGAAGGCCATCGACAGGTCGTTCGGGTCGCTGAGGAAACCGATGTAGGTGATCCGGCCCTCGATCATCTTGGCACCGGTCCAGCCGATGCCCAGTTCGGACTCGAACTGGTCGATGCCGTGCCAGGCGATCACGACGCATAGGCCGATAAGCAGCAGGCACATCACCTGGAATCGTCGCAAGCTCGTGATCGACGTGGCGACGACCAGGAACAGCATCAAGGTCGGCAGGAAGTCGACCACCGTACGGATCGCGCCCGACAGCCATCCAGTCATCAGCACAGACAAGAAGATCACGGCCAGCAGCCCGAACATCAACAAGTGCGCCGACGAATCGAACGACTTGCGCTGCCCGAACTGCCACAACAACATGGCCGTCAGCAACGAAACCGGCACGATCGGCGTGTCGACAAAGGTCGGCATGAACTCCTGCGGCCGGATGTAGAGGATCACCAGGTACAGCAACAGGTACGAAAACGGGTGCAGCGCCAACGCAGCGGCCTGGGCCAGCAGGCGCCCAACCTGCTGCACCACCAGCCGCCACCGCAGCGGTGGCTCCGTCGACCGACCCGTGATCGACATGTCAGTCCAGCCGGCGGAGGTCGAACCCGTCGCGTCGCCAGCGCGGCAACATGATGGCCAGGGCCCTGGCTGCACAGGCGCCATCGTCGTGGAACAGCATCACGTCGCCCGGCACGGGCGTCAAGGCAGTCAAACGGTCGACGACCGCAGGCGCCGCATCACGGTAGTCCAGGCTATCCACGGACCACAGCATGATGGGTTGCCCGCCGGTCAAGGCCTGCAGCACCAGCGGTACCGTCAGGCGGCCGTTCGGCGGCCGAAAGAACATGCGGGTCGGGTCGCCCCATCGGCGCAGCACCTCATTGGCCTGGGTGATCTGCTGCACCTGCTGGCGCGCATTCAGCCTGGGCATCCTGGGGTGGGTCATCGAGTGGTTGCCGATCGCGTGCCCCTCGCCGACGATGCGGTCGACCACCGCCGGATGCCGCTCGGCTGAGGCACCGATCAGGAAGAACGTGGCTTTCGCCCCGTGGCGGGACAACAGGTCCAGCAAGGCCGGCGTGTGAACCGGATCCGGGCCGTCGTCAAAGGTGATGTACAGATCGCGGCCCGCACGTGCGCCGCGAACGCGCAGGCGGTTGCCTGACATGACAGAGAGTGCGGACCAGGACAGCTTCATGAATGCTTGCGTCGCCATGGCGCCACCGGGCGCATTGTCCCCAGGAAACGCCGAGGACAGGTGAGAAGGATGGCCTATCGGCCCGCTGGCCCCCGCACATAGGGGGGCGTTGACTGGTCCCCGGCACCCACCTGGCGACGCTGGACCGCTGTCACGACCAGGTCCAGGGTCTCGCGGCAGCGCTGGTCCCACCCCATGTGGCGGACCGCCGCCATGCGCCGGTCTCGCATGTCCGCCGTGTCCTCGGCCAGCGCCGTCTCGATGGCCGCCATGAACGCCGGTGGTGTGCTGGCCACGCGGACCAGGTCGCCAAAGCGGTCCACCTCCGGCGTCGGCGCGGAGACGATGGGTTTTCCGGTGGCCAGGTACTCGCGCAGCTTGAGCGGGTTGGCGTTTCGCACCTGCTGGTTCTGGCGGTACGGAATGATGGCCACATCGAACGCCTTGGCCCAGCCCGGCAGCGACTCGTAGGGCTGCGCGCCGGCCATCGTGACGTTGGGCAGCGCCCGCAGCGACGACACGTCCACGGCGGCATGGCCGACCAGCAGCCATTGCCAATCCGGGCGCTGCTGGGCCATCCAGGCCAGCATGTCGACATCGGTCCACGCCGCGATCAGCCCGAAGTAGCCGATCACCGGTGCGCGCAGGGCTGCCGCCATTGCCGGAACCGGGGTCTGCGGTGACTGGGCGGTGGCGAACAACTCCACATCGACGCCGTGCGGCGAAAACGTCGTGTGTGGGTTCAGCTCCAGCTTGGCGGCCACCAACGCCGGCGGTGCGACAAAGACATGGTCGGCCGTGCGCGTCAACGCTTCGTCGCAGGCCTGGATCGCCTGGCGGTCCACGCCGGGATGCGCAGCATAGTCATCGATGCAGTAATAAACCGACGCCTCATGCGGCACCTGGTCCAGCATGAAGCTCGGATGCGGCACCACGAACCACAGGATGGCCCGCTCGATGCCGGCATGACGCATGGCCCGGCGCACGGCCCAGGCACCGAACCAGCGGTTCAGGCCTTGCACCCAGCTCCAGCGGCGCCAGGGTAGTTGCGGCACGGTGCAATGCCAAAGCTGGTCACCGACCTGGCGCGGTCGGCGCAGCGCCTGTCCGAGCTTGGCCAGAATGCGCCGCAGATCGCGGCCTGACGATGTCGGCGGGCGCATGCCGGGTGAATCCACGTACAGCAGCGGCAGGTGCCCGCAAAGTCGACGCGCCATGTGGTGGCTGCTGGTGCGGTTCTCGGCGAACCATTCGTTGCCGAAGTAGACGATGCCGATGCCTGGGGGCAAGCCTGCCGCGATGGCCTTGGGATCCGTCATGATGTCAAAGTTGCGACCCGGTCCATCGGCAAGCGGGCAGGCCCCAAGGAACCCGACAGGCACGCCCGCTCATAGGCCGACAGCATCATCTTGAAACTATGGTGCTCGGGGCCGATGTCCACCAGCGTCGAAGCGTCCACGACCTGTACTGGCGAGTCCGGGTCGTCGATGCCGGCCGCCCGCAACGCGGCAGGCTCGACCGTGTGGTGCAGGTGGATGCCGGGCACATAGGCCTGCTGCTGACGGCTGGGGGTCAGGTTGGCAAAGGGTTGATGCCGCCGTGCGCGGTCCATGGCGGTCTGGATGGCTGGCAGGTCGGCCTGCAATGGCCGGGAACCTGCGGAGTATCGGTAGGCATCCGACACGAGGAGCTGCGCATAGGCGCTGTGCAGGCCGACCGAACCAAACAGGCCGAAACGGTTGTAGAAAGCCTCGACCAGCAGACCGAGAGATGACCGGCGCGCGATCTTGGCCACCGCCGAGCCCGTGGGCAGGCCAAACAGGGCCCGCAGCTCGATGCCATGGTCCAGGCGCCGGAAGTCGAAGGCGGCCGGACGGGTCGAGTACAACGCTGTCTGCGCCGCATCGACATGTACCGGCAGCAGGATGCCGTCCCGCGACCTCGCCACGGCCGGCGCACGTTCGGGCTGCAACTGGCCGAGATAGCAGAACACATGGTCGCTGGCGCGGTCGCGCACCGCCCGTGGCGCCAACGACCGCGCCAGCAGCGGCGGCGTACGCATAGCCCCCGCGGCAAGCCAGACCCGGCGTGCCCGATGGGTGCGCTGTGCCGTGTGCACCTCGACCCCGCCGTCGACACAGCGCACATCCACCGCCGTCTCGGGTACCAACGACAGCTGTCCCTCGGACCGGACGGACAGGTCCATCAGCCTTGGGTAAGGCCGGATCGGTCGCCAGGGCACGAACACCCAGTCACCTCCCAGTCGCCCGGCCAGTGCCGCATGCGGGTAAAAGCCTTCGAAGAATGTCTTGAACGCCTCTGGCGTCGACGCCTTGAAGAGCGGCCTCAGCCCGAGTGGGATGACGCCATGCCAATCGCAACCCAGGCCGCCTGGGCCCAGACGGGCACAGGGCGCCACGCGCCGCTCGTCAAAGTGAAGGTGGGCCCCATCTGGCGGACCGGTCAGCACCAGGATGCGCCGGTCCCGTTCGGCCGACAGGCCGAGCACCGCGCCCAACGCAGCCAATCCCGAGCCGATCACAATGTCGTCGATGCCCATATCCGGTTACTCAGAAAGACATAGCCATACCAGCGCCATCCGCAGGCGCGCAGTAGAAGGTCCAGCGGGCGCAGCAGGCACGGAAAGAATCCCGTACGAGTCATCAGCCAGCCGTAGGCCCTGAAAACGACTCTTTCAATTGCACTGCCGAAAGGCCGGTCCACCATGCGCAGCAACGTCCGTTGCCTTGAGCCATCCGAAGGCCAGGATGGGCGCGCCATGAAGGCCGCGAGTTCATCGACCGAGGTCACGGCGTTCAGTCCGCCCGGCAGCTCTGTGGTTTGCCGAATGACGCGGCCGACCGTCAGGACGAAGCCTCCAGACAGCGCCAACACTTGCTGCTCGGCCAGCCACTTCGCCTCGGCATAGCGATAGCAGCGGGTCCGGTGATGAACAATGCTCGACGATGACCCGAGGTAGACGAGGCGGCCGACGCCAGCGTCGTGCAGCTGTTTGATCATTGCGGCGTTGCGGGCCGGATCCAGCACATAGGACAGCAGCCAGACCTCGTCATCCGGCTGGAACGCGAACGCGTCCAGGTCGGCATGGCTGATGGCCAGCGGCGCGCAGGCTGCAAAGGCGGCATGGTGTTGCAGCTGGCGCCACACCGCCGAGTTTCGGCCGACCACCACCAGACGACGGCCGCCAACCTTTGGCGCCCACTCCTCGGCGACCGGCGTCATCCCAGCGCGGCCGCGCTGCCGGCACCCAGTTCGGCCTCCAGCCCATGCGCCGTGAAGTCAACGGCCGCCGCATCGACATGGTGCCGCCCGACCAGGTAGGCTGCCAGCATCAAACGGTTGCACAGCAGGTTGATGCGTCGCGGTACACCGCCGGAATGGGTGTGAATGGCGAGGAAGGCATCCGGCTCGAAGATCGTCTGACCACCACAGCCTGCCTGCCGCAGCCGATGCTCGATGTACTGACGGGTCTCCGACACCCCGAGTGGCATCAGGTGGCAGGATGCGATGACGCGTTGTCGCAGCTGTTCCATCTCGGGTGCAACCAACATGCGCCGAAGCTGCGGCTGGCCCACCAGGAAGCTCTGCAGCAAGGCCTGGTTCTCGAGCTGGAAGTTCGACAGCATCCGCAGCTCCTCCAGACCGCGGATGCCCAGATTCTGCGCCTCGTCGACGACCAGCAGGGCTCGCCGGCCACCTGCCGCAACGGCCGTAAAGAAAGCCTCAAGCGTGGCAATCAGCCTCGGCTTGGATGACCCGTCGGTGGGTACACCGAACGCCGTGCAGATGGCCGCCAACAACTCGCCCTCGTCGAGCTGGGTGTTGACGATTTGCGCCGAGACGATCTGGCGCGGGTCCAGGGTACTGAGCAGTGTGCGGACCAGGGTGGTCTTGCCGGCTCCGATCTCGCCGGTAACGACGATGAAGCCCTCGCGCTGGTAGACGCCGTACTTGAGGTAGGCCAGCGCCTCGCCGTGCCCACGGCTGTCGAAATAGAAGCCGGGGTCAGGGCTGAGCTGGAAGGGGGCGGCATGCAGGCCGAAGTGGGACTCGAACACGATGCTCAGAACCGATGCTGGATGCCCACATACACCGCGGCAGCGCGATAGCCCTGGGTGCCGATCACCGTGGTGGACAGCCGGTCCAGCTGCAGCCCGGCCGACCACTGGCTGCGGTTGGACACCGTCTCGACCACACCCGCACGATGCGACTGCGTCCGTGTCTGGTCGGCTCTTCGGTCGCCCAGGCCAGTGATCTGGGACCAGGACGTACGAACGTTCAGGGACAGGCGCGGCGTCAGCCGCCGGCTGAAAGTCACCGCCACGCCCTGCTGGCGGTTGTCGGCAGCAGCGCCCGGCACAAACGGGTTGCCGTCCCGGACCAGCTGCTCAAGGGTCTGCCGATACATCGAGACGGCAACCACGTTGCGCGTCCCGAGCAGGGTTGCGGACAGCTGCAGGCCGGATTGCAGCTGCGCATACTCCGCCATCACGTCGGTCGGCACCGGCACGCGGGGGTCCAGCCCGCGGCTGGCAATCAGGCTGGCCACCAGGACCGCCCGTGCGACCGGGTCCGGGTTGCGCGTGGTCAGGATGGCATCCAGAAAGGTGGCGAGATCGGCCCCTGCCGCAACGGCACCGGCCGACCCGGTGGTCAGCTGGGGTGTTCGGTTCCAGCGCATGGCGAGCGACAACATCGGCGTCCGATGTCGCACTTCGAGGTCCCAGCCAGAGCCGAAAAACCTGTTCTCCCACTCCGCCTTGATCTGGCTGCGCTCGCTGGGCGTCCAAGACAAGCGGGCACCGAGCCGGTGGTCCGTCGCTGCCGTGAGGGAAAAGCGGCTGTGTTCCTTGCCCCCGAGGACACCCAGCACCCAGTCGCCGCCCACGGCCACGTCCAGCGCGGCCCGCGCTGACTCGACCCTCCACTGGCTCTCGACAGCGCCCGAGCTCTGGACCTCCTGGCGAGTCAGTTCAACCATCCCGCCCCAAGGCGCGGGCCGGCGCTCGATCCGGGCTTCCGACCTTTCGGACTGCTGGTCGGCCTGTCGGACGTCGCTGGATCGGCTAAAGGTTGCCTCGTGTCGAACCGTCCACCGCATCCCATCCACCCAGGGACGCGTGAAATGAGGGCTGAGCCGCAGCGTCGTCGCGTTGCGGCTGTTCTGCACACCAAAACCGTCCGCGGGCGGCCCATACGGGTCGACCGCTGTCCGGCGCACATCCACCGCAGCGTCGACGAACAGCAGCCGCTCAGCAAGGGTCGCATTGACGACGCCGTTCACGCGGGGCAGAAACTGCGGGTCGATCTCCGACTGCGCATGAATCATCGCGTCGAACCCGACCGAGGCCCGCACCCGCAGGCCCGGCCCGTCCCCCTGGATGGCCAACGTCGGCCGCAAGGCCAGAACCAGGTCGCGCTGTTGTTGCCCGGCGGGTGCGCGCCCACCGTTGGTTGTGGCGGTGGACTCTGCGTCCAGCGTCGCACGGGTCACCCAGGACTGGGCCAGTGCCGGGTTGGCCAGACCGGCGGCAATGGCCAGTGGCAAGGGCCGAAGCATCGTCGCCAGCCCCAGGCGGGCCAGAGCGTCCAGCTGCGCGACACAAGACCGCTGGGACATCATCGCTCGTAGTACCCGTAGCGACCCTTGCCGGTCTGCTCGTCGCACTTGTTCAGGACCGACAGCACCACCGGACAGTGCCTCAGGGCCACGAAGGCCTCACGGACCGAGTCCTGCCTGGTCGCACCGGACTCCACCACCATCACCACCTGTCCCACCTTGGACGCGAGAACAACCGACTCCGAGGTCAGCAACAGGGGCGGCGCGTCAAAGATGACGACATGGTCGGCATACTCGGTGGCCAGCTGGCGCAGAAGGCGATCCATCGCAGCACTGGCGAGCAGTTCGGTGGACCGCAAGCTCGGGTTGCCAGCGCCCATCAGGGTCAGCTTGGGCACATTGGTCGAAATCAAGGCATCCGGCAGCGCCAGGTCGGTACGGGTCAACAGGTCCAGCAGGCCCGGTGCCGTGGACTCGACACCCAGGCGGGCAAACACGCTGGGCCGTATAACATCCGCATCAACCAGAATGACGCCCGTATCGACCTCCATGGCCATGCTCATGGCCAGGTTGATGGCGCAATAGGTCTTGCCCTCTCCCGGCAGTGCACTGGTGACCTGGATCAGCGTGCCGGGATGCTCGGGTCCCTCCGCGTTGCTGCGGGCATTGCGCAAAAGAGGCCGCTTGAGGTGCCTGAACTGTTCGGCCAGCGCCGACCGCACCTGACCCGGCACCAGGATGCCTGCATCGTGCAAGGCCGGAAGGTCGATCACGATCATGTTGCCGGGCGGTGTTCGCACCAATCGCGCGTCAGGCTTGGAATCCTCCAAGGCCGAACCAGGCCTGGCTGCACTGGCCAAGGCCTCGGCAGCGTGCATGGTGGATGCGTCCTTCGCCGGCGGCGCGGGTCGTGCGGGCTGGGTCGCGGTCAATCCGTCGGGTTGACCGCCTGCCGCCGCCCATGGCACGTCAATGCCGGCCCGTTTGAGCTCTTCCAGGCGCTTCGTTGCTTGCTCGATGATGCCCATGGCGCGCGCCGTCAGCGAGAAACGGATCGAGCCAGCAGCCAACCCAGCCAGGCCCCTTGCAATGCCAGAAGCAGCACCGACGCTACGATCAGGCGACGCCAGTCACGCCGGCTGGCCTGTACCCAAGCCGGTGTGCTGGCAAAGCCGACCGTGCCCAGGACCGGCCGGCCGGAGAGTTGCTCAAGCATCCGTACGCCACGCACGGTCGGATGCATCTTCTCGAGCCCCAAGGCCACAGCCACACCAATACCGATAGAAGCCACCAGGCCGATCAGGCCCAGGTGCAGGCGCGACGGGAAGACCGGCGTCGGCGTGACACGGGCTGGCTCGATCACCCGGAAGTCAGCCAACTGGGACGATTCGTCCAGCTTGACACCCAGCGACGCCGACTCCCGGCGAGCGACCAGCTGGTCATAGGTCCTGCGCACCACCTCGTAGTCTCGATTCAGCTGTGCCAACTCGGCCTCAACCTGCGGCACCCTGCCCGCGCGGGACCGTGCCTCGTCCAGCTGCCCCGACTTGGCTGCCAGTTGAGACTTCAAGGACGCAACTTGTGCCTCCGACTCAGCCAGCGATATCCGGATCCGCTGGAACACCGGGCTGGTGGCCGCATTGCCGCGCGTTCTCTCGCCTTCGCTGGCACGTCGTTCGGCAGCCTGGCGGCGCTCCTGCTCGAGCCGGGTCACCACTTGCCGGGCATGAATCACATCCGGGTGGGCATCGGTATAGCGCCGCAGCAACTCGTCCAGCTGACGCCGCTGTGCGTCAATGCGCAAGTCCAGCTCGTTGGCAACCGGTGGCGCAGCGCCCGGCAAAGACTCGGCCGGCAGCCTGGGGTCCTCCGCGGCCAATTCACGGCGAAAGGCGTCGCGGGACTGCTCGGCGGCCCTCAGGGTCGAGCGCAGCTGGGTCACCTCTTCAGAGAGCACGCCCAACCTGGCGAAGTGGTCCTGCGGCGACACGCCGGTCAGGCCGAAGTTGCGGACTTTGAAGTCCTTGAGGCGGCTCTCGGCAGCGACCAGCTTGCCTTCCGTCGTGGCGATATGCTGCTCGATGAACTGACCGGCCTCGACCGAGTCCTTCTTCTTCACGTCAGTCCCGGCCGACACGAACAGGTCCACTGTGCCCTCCACCACCAGCCGAGCGCGCTTGAGGTTGGTGTCGCGATAGGTCACGTTGTAGATGTTGCCGCGGTCGGCTGCCACGATCTTGATCTGGTCCAGCAGCCGACTGACCACCGCCTCCGGGTTGGCAGGATTGTCGAAAGCCGCGGACATGTCCGGCCGTTCCAGCAGGCGCTGGATCTTGGGGCGGGTGATCAGGGTCCTGGCCAACATGCGGACCTGCTGGTCGATGTCCGGTTGATAGGCCAGGTCGCGCAACATCGGTTTCAGCACCGTCTGGGTGTCGACAAAGATGCGGGCGGACGCCTCATGCCGCTCCTTCATCAGCCCCACGCCGACCATGGAGATCAGGGCCGCCACCCAGACCACGCCCAGAACCAGCCAGCGCCGCTGGTGCAGGACCTGCAGGATGCGCCGGATCTCGACCAGCAGCGGATTGGAGCCGTCTTCCATTGACTAGGTCCTGCCCTGCTGCCAGGGGTGCAACCGCGGGCTCGGTGCCATATCCTGCCTCATCAGAACCAGCTCTGAGGCACCATCACGATGTCGCCCGGCATTACCGCGACGTTGGCGGAAATGTCGCCGCGCTTGAGTAGGTCACGCAGGCGGATGCTGTACTGGCGCCCACCCTCG
This sequence comes from Aquabacterium sp., assembly GCA_046160725.1. Lineage (GTDB taxonomy): Bacteria > Pseudomonadota > Gammaproteobacteria > Burkholderiales > Burkholderiaceae_C > JBJXHB01. Next base: position 47,458 of record JBJXHB010000401.1, on the reverse strand, counting down.
GCACCCCGGATCAGGATGGCCGCATTGCCGTCCGCAAAGTCGGTCAGGCCACCCACCTGGATCATCACGTCGAGAAGTGTCATCTCGCGCCGATAGGACACCGCCTGCGGTCGCGCCGCCTCGCCGACGATCCGGATCTGCTCCGAATAGACACCCTGAAAGGTGTTCAGGACCACGTTGACGACCGGGTCCAGCACCAGCTTGGACAATGCGGCCCGGGCGTCCGCCGCCAGTTCAGCCGGCGTCTTGCCGGCGGCCCGCAGTTCACCCACCAGCGGCATCGACACGAAGCCGTCCGGTCGCACCGTCGCGGCGCCGGACAGCTCGGGATTGCGCCAGACCACGATGCTCAGGGTGTCCAGCGGCCCGATCTTGTAGCGCAGGTCCGGCGCATCGACGCTGCGGGGTGCGGGTGGCAGGTCGGGGCGAACCGAGGCACAACCGGCGGTCAAGGCCGCCGCGACCACCGCCAGGAACAGCCGGTTCCCGGTACTGGCAAGCACCATTCTCATGTTCATCATGCATCCCCTTGTCGATCCACCTAGCCGCCAACGCCACCCGCAGCCGACCCCAGCCTGGCCAGCGGGCGCCCGGGCGCCACCCAAGCGTGAAACGCCTGGCGCACCTCCCCGGATCGTCGAGTCTAAGGGCTTGTACAGGCGCGCTACCCCCCGCGGGCACGGGCCCACCGGCCGTGCAAATGCACAGGAAGTCACTATCGCCCCAAATTGCGCCCGGGTCTGTTGGCCGAAGCCGTTTGATGCCCGACGCCGCCCGATATGCCAGAGCTCCAGGTCAGCTGCCGGCGACGAAATCAAGGCACATGCCGCTGTAGCCATCGACGTCATACCCTGGGTTGAAGGGCAGCCGCATCCGTTTGCCATCGTTGCGCCACTCGTCCCTCAAGGCGTAGCCCTGGGTTTCCAACTGGGCCATGAACTCAGGCCTGGACCCGATCCGATAGGGGCAATAGGCGGTTCCGATGCTGTTGAGGGTGAAGAAGCTCAACGACTCATGCAGCGGTGTCGTGTTGATGATCAGCCGGCGCGGCTTGCGCCGCAGGCCGGCCAGGATCTCGCCGAGTCCCTGCGGCAGGTATTGCAGCGCACCCGACGCCAGCAGCACATCCACGTCATCCAAGACCTCCAGGCTGGAACTGAAGTCAAGGCGCTGGCCCGCCGAGCGGGCACCTGCAACCTCCCGCCCGCACTGGGCAACCGCGGGGACGTCGATCACGGTCCAGCGCACGTCCTGCGGCAGGTCCATCAGCTTCTGAAAGGCATAGAACTTGATGCCGACACTGCCACCCAGGTCGGCGACGCTGCGCAGTCCCTCCTGGAACGACCGCGCCATCCACAGTGCAGCGGGGTAGTCGTAACTGTGGGGTCGAAAGAACGCATCGCCCAGGTACAGCCGGGCCGACGGCGCGTTGTCATAGCCGCTCGGCCGGTTGTCCGGCGCCGACTCGCCAGCGGCCTGAAAGCTGTCGAAGACGCCGTGAAACAGATTGGACCGCCGGTTGTCATGAAAGCGACGGACATAGGCCTGATGCCGCCACTGATAGATGCCCGGCGCATGGCGCAGCCAGGCCTTGGCACGTTGGCGCAGGTCGTACAGGTTCATCTCTGGTCCCGGGGGGCCTCGGCACGAGAGGGTGCGATCCGAAGCAAGCTGATGATCTCGCCTTCTGAGATAGGTCGCACGGCCAGACCCCATCGCTGGTTGATCAATGCCACCAAAGACTGTGCCCACATCGCGTTCCAGACCGCCCCGGCGTGGCCATCAGTCAGAACGGAGTGCCCCGGATCGTCTCCGGTCCCATGCACCACCTGAAACCCGTTGCCCAGGCGAAGCGACTTGTAGGCAACCTCGCCATCTGCACCACGATTGCCCCAGCGCCGGGAAAACCAGGATCGGTCGTCAAAGAATGCGACTCGGGGGTCAGCCTCGCTCCATTGGCGCAACTCCGCGTCGAAGGCGGCCAGTCCACGCTCGATGTTCGCAATGTCCGATGCACGATGCCAGTACTCGAAGTATTTGGGCCAGTCGACGTTGTTCAGAACGCCGACCAGCACGAAGCGCGTGCCGGGCTGGTGGCCGCGGATCACCGCCACGGCCTGTCGTATCCGGGCCAGGCAGTCGCGGATCACCGCCTGGACCAGTCCGTCCCGGTGGTCCCGTGCCAGGCGTTCCAGCACGTCGCGCTGACCGAGACTGTTGATGCCGATCCTGATCACCACAATCCCCCGACGCCAGACATCGGGCTGCTCGTCCATCAGCGCCGCCAACGCAGGCGCCTGGCCGATCTGTCCGTCGATCAGGTCTCGGCACTCGGCGCCTGCCTGCGCGAAATTGTGGCTGTGATCCAGCTTGGCCGGCGTGCGGGCCGACAGCCCGACCAAGTGGCGCAAACGGGCCCACCGTGGGTGCACGCCCCAGACAGCCCGCTGGCCAAGATGGATCTGGTCGGCGCGCAGCGCCGTCAGTACTTCGGTCCATTGAAATGTCTGTGCGCGGAAGGGCCCACCGCGCCAGTGCGTGCCACTGGGCATACGCAGCGTGTCCTGGTAACCATGGCTGTCCGAGTCCCCCAGCACCGCCAATGGCAGCGGGCCAACGTCACTCGGGGACGCTTGCGGCTCCGACTGGCGAAGCGCCTGGGTTTCGGCCAGAGCCACATTCGCCACCGGTATGAGCACGGCGACCGTGAGGCACGCTTTCCTCAACCGGCTCCATAGACGCTCGCCAAAGATCACGCAGACCACCAAAGCCCTTCCACCCGTTTGAGGGGGTGCCCTGCCTTCCTGCATGCCACTCGGTGCGCAGGCAGCGACAATTCAATATACAACTTGATACAGATCGCCTGGCCAAGAAGGGCTCCGCCTGGAGCCCCCGACACCACCGTCAAAGCCCGTGCCGTCCACATCTGCATCCGTCCTAAACCCTGTTTCTCTCGGCCAGGGTGCGGCAGCCCATGCCAACACGGTGCCCTGGTTCATTCGCCCAGAAGGGGCCGCGCCATTCTCAAGTAACCAAGCGCGCAAGCTGACCCACAACCTGGATGCCCATCCGCTGCAGACGTTGCAGCGCCTGCGGCATCTGGCCTTGGGCCTTCAGGATGCAGGCCATTGCCGCTACCTGCAGCCAGGATTCTGATGCCCTGCTGGCCTAGAGGGCACGATGCGGCGGCGCACCGTTTGTATTTCTCCTTCGAAAGGGTCGGGCATGCGGCTGCTTGACCTCTTCGTCGGCGAACCAAGTGCCGCACGCACGGCAGCTGTGGGGCTGGAGACTCTGCATGGGACCCAGGCCGACTCGACACGGGAGAGCAGCCCGGATACCGAAGGCCTGCGCCGACTGGCCGGCTGGTTGCTCGCATTGCATCGATGTCTGGGCCAGGACCGCATCACGGTTGGGTTCGGACGGGCGGGTTCGCCGGCTCAGACGCTCCAGTCGGACTTGGAAAAGTCAGCGACGGTGGCGTCCTGGCTTCAGCGTGTCCGCGCCTCGACCAAGGCCGCAACAAGCCAGATCGCGCAGCCTGCCGCAACACCGGGCGCCTGCGACGGCCTTTGGTGGGACGGCGACCTCGCCGATCATGATCGGGTCGACATCGCGGCAGCGGGATGGACCGTCGTCGTCGCCGCGCCAGGCGGCGAAGACATCGACTTGCAGGCCTGGTTCGAGCCGACCCATGCATCCCGGACCGGGCTGACCGCGTTGCTGCAGTCGGCCTTGCGGCTTGCCCAGGGATTGGCCGGACCGCCGCACACGTCCGTGCATAGGCTGCCAATGCTGTCACCGGGTCAGCGGCAGATGCTGCTGGAGGACTGGAACCCTCGGACCCCTGTGAATGCAACGGCATCGACGGTGCATGCGACGTTCGAGATCCAGGTCGAACGGACACCTGAGGCCATTGCGCTTGCCTGGCATGGTGGCGCGTGCAGTTACGCGGCCTTGTCGGTGCGTGCCAGGCAATTCGCGGAAGTGTTGTCCCAACGCGGCGTGGTGGCGGGCCAGGTGGTTGGCCTGGCTTTGGAGCGGGGCCGCAGTTGATAGCGGCGCTCCTGGGCATCCTCAGGGTTGGCGCGGCCTACCTGCCCCTGGACCCGACCTACCCGGCCAGCCGCCTTGACTTCATGCTGCGCGATGCCGGCGTGACGCTGGTCATCACCCAGCCTGACCTGGCCAGCCGGTTCCAGGACCACGTGGCGGTCTTGCTGGCGCCCAGTTGGTCGGATACGCCAGGAGAAGTGGCCCTGCCTGCCGCGGCGCCGAACGATGGCGGCAGCAACGATCAGACGGCCTACCTGATGTACACATCCGGGTCGACCGGCACGCCCAAAGGCATCGCCATCGGCCACCGCGCGGTGTTGCGCCTGGTCATGGGCGCCCGGTATGCCGACCTGTCGTCCCGACAGCGCGTCCTGCATGCCGCACCGCTGGGGTTCGACGCGTCGACCTTCGAGATCTGGGGGCCGCTGCTCAACGGCGGCACCTGCGTCCTGCATGACGAGCCTTTGCCCACCGGGGCCGGCTTGGCCCGGACCATCCGCGCCCATGGCGTCACGACGGCCTGGTTGACGGCAGCGTTGTTCAATGCCGTTGTCGACGACGACCCGCTGCACTTGCAAGGGCTCGAGCAGTTGCTGGCCGGCGGCGAGGCCCTTTCGGTGTCGCACGTTCGGCGGGCCTTGGCAGCACTGGCGGGCATGCAGCTGATCAACGGCTACGGCCCGACTGAGTGCACCACGTTCAGCACCACCTGGCCCGTTCCGGCGGACCTGCCGGCCGATGCGCGATCAATCCCGATCGGCCGCCCCATCACCATGACCTCGGCCCACGTGCTGAGTCCCAGCCTGGAACTGCTGCCGCCTGGGCTGGTCGGCGAGCTGCATGTCGGCGGCGCGGGCCTGGCCGCCGGTTATGTCGGGCGACCGGACCTCACCGCCGCGCGGTTTGTGCCCAACCCGTTCGGCACCGCTGGCGACCGGCTGTACCGAACCGGCGACATGGTCCGGCACCTGCCCGGCGGCGAGCTGGCCTTCGTCGGCAGGGCCGACAGCCAGGTCAAGATCCGCGGTTTCCGCATCGAGCCCGGCGAAATCGAGGCGGCCCTGCTTCGCCATGGCGCTGTCCAGCGCTGCGCCGTGGTGGCCCGTCGAGACGGATCGGGCGGCGCCGCGCGGCTGGTGGCCTACCTGGTCGCCGCCTCAAGCCGCGTCCCGGTGGATGTGCTGCGGCGGCATCTGGTCGATCTGCTGCCGGCCTTCATGGTGCCGGCCGCCTTCATGTGGATCGATGCCCTGCCCATCACAGCCAACGGCAAGCTCGACCACCCTGCCCTGCCAACGCCTTCGGCCGACCGTCCCGACCTCCTTTCCCCTTACCAGGCGCCGGGCACCGAGACGGAGCGCTCGGTCTGTGCCGCCTACGGGGACGTGCTGGGCCTAGCCGGCGTCGGACGAGACGACTCGTTCTTCGACCTGGGCGGTCATTCGCTCGCCGCTCTGCGACTGCTGACGTTGCTCGCAGAGCGGGGCCTCGGGTCGATATCCACCACGGCATTCTTGCAACGACCCACTCCGCGCCAGGTGGCGGCCGCCCTGGCCGACGCCGGGCCTGCCGATGCGCCGGCACCAGGGCGTCGCCTCGTCGTCCCGCCGACCGACCTGGAAGCGATCGCCATCGTCGGCATGGCCGCCCGCGTACCGGGCGCAGCCCACCTGGAGGAGTTCTGGTCCAACCTGGTGGCCGGCGTCGACAGCATCTCTCACTTCGCTGCCGATGAGCTCGACCCTTCCCTGCCCGCCGGCCTGACCAGCGACCCGGCCTACGTCCGCGCTCGCGGTGTCCTGACCGATGTCGAGTGGTTCGATGCGGGATTCTTCGGCATCTCGCCGCGCGAGGCCGAGCTGATGGACCCGCAGCAGCGGGTCTTCCTGGAGCTGTGCTGGGAATGCCTGGAGCGAGCCGGCCATGCGCCAGACGGCTGTACGGTTCCGGTCGGCGTATTTGCCGGCATGTACAACGCCAGCTATCGGGAGCGCCATCTGCGGCACCGGCCCGACCTGGTCGACCAGCTTGGCGAATTCCAGGTCATGCTGGCCAACGAGAAGGACTACATCGCCAGCCGCGTCGCCTGGCGGCTGAACCTCAAGGGCCCGGCAATCAGCGTCCACACCGCCTGCTCGACTTCGCTGGTGGCCGTGGCGCAGGCGTGCCAGGCCCTGCGTCTGCACCAATGCGACATGGCACTGGCCGGCGGTGCGTCGATCGTATGTCCCCCACGCAGCGGCTACCTCTACCAGGAGGGCGCCATGCTGTCGCCCGATGGCCGGACCCGCAGCTTCGATGCCGAAGCCGGCGGCACGGTCTTCAGTGACGGTGCCGCCGTGGTGCTGCTCAAGCGATTGTCGGACGCGCTGGCCGACGGCAACACGATCCATGCCGTCATCCGCGGTGTCGGCGTCAACAACGATGGGCGCGAGAAGGCCAGCTACACCGCCCCCAGCGTCGACGGCCAGGCCGAGGTCATCGCCATGGCGCTGGCCGATGCCGATGTGTCCGCCGCCAGCGTCTCCTACGTCGAGGCCCACGGCACGGCGACACCTCTCGGCGACCCGATCGAGATCGAGGCCTTGAGCCGCGTCTTCCGCGCCGCGCAGGCCCACCCCGGCGCCTGCGCCATCGGCTCGGTCAAGTCGAACGTCGGTCATCTGGTCATCGCCGCCGGCGCAGCCGGGCTGATCAAGACAGCCATGGCGCTGGAGCGCGAGCAGATCCCGGCGTCGCTGCACTTTCGGCACGCTCATCCCAGGCTGGGGCTGACCGGCTCGCCGTTCGTCGTGGTCGACCAGCTGAGACCTTGGCCTCGCAGCGACCGGATACGACGGGCCGGTGTCAGCTCATTCGGTGTCGGCGGCACCAACGCCCATGTCGTGGTCGAGGAGGCGCCGGTACGAGCCCCGTCGGATGAGGTCGCTGGACCTAGCCTTCTGCAACTGTCGGCGCGCACGCCGCAGGCGCTCGCGCAGGCCATGTCCGCGCTGGCGGGCCGCTTGTCTGCCGAACCGTCGCTTGCCATCGCCGATGTCGCCTGGACACTACAGGTGGGTCGCAGCACCTTCTCCCACCGGGCTTGTGTGGTGGCCCATGATGCCGTCGAGGCGGCGGCGCATCTGCGCGGCGAGGACACACCCTGGCGGGCCACCGGCTCGCCCGGCTCTCATGCACGTGAGGTGGCGCTGGTCTTCCCTGGGCAAGGTTCGCAGTACCCGGGCATGGGCCGCGCGCTCTATGGCACCGAAGTGGAGATTCGTCGGGCACTGGACGCGTGCGCGCTGGCCCTGGCCGGACATGTCGGCTTCGACCTGCTGGGCTTGCTGTTCGATGACGACACGGGCGCGCTGTTGCCGACTGAGCGTGCCCAGCCGGCGACCTTTGCACTGGAATACGCCCTGGCCCGCTACTGGCAGGCCCTAGGCGTCCGCCCCGCCGTGATGCTGGGCCACAGCGTCGGCGAATTCGTCGCGGCCACGCTGGCCGGGGTGATGTCCCTGCCGGACGCGATCCGGCTGGTGGCCCGCCGCGGCGCACTGATGCAGGCCCGGCCGGCGGGCGCGATGCTGGCGGTCCGATTGGCCCCTCTTCCGTTGGAACGCCGGCTGCACCCTGCGCTGTCCATTGCCGCCGAGAACGCGCCCATGGCGACCGTGGTCGCCGGCCCCTTCGCCGCCATAGAGGCACTGCAAGCCGAACTGGAGGCCGAGGGCATCCCGGCACGCCGGCTGCAGACATCACATGCTTTCCACTCGTCCATGATGGACGAGGCCGTCGAGCCGTTCGCGGATGCGGTTCGAGGCATCACGCTTCATCCGCCGGCGATCCCCATCGTCTCGACCGTGACCGGCGCACGGCTCACCGACGCGCAGGCCCAGGATCCGCTGTACTGGGCCCGCCACCTGCGCGCACCGGTCCGCTTCGCGCCGGCGGTCGCGACCTGCCTGGCTCGGGACCCGGCGCCGGTGATGCTCGAGGTCGGCCCGCGCCAGTCCCTGTGCAGCCTGATCCGCCAGACTGCAGCGGCCATGCCGGTGCACACCATCGCCAGCATGGGTGATCGCTGCGCGGATGAACCGGCAGCCCTGCGCATGGCGGCTGGCAGGCTGTGGACCCTGGGCATCGACCTGCACCTGGGGTCGCTTGACAGCCGCGTCCGGCGGCAGCGCCTCGTGCTGCCGACCTATCCCTTCCAGCGGCAACGACATTGGGTCGACGCCACCGCGTCTGCCGATGCCGCCGGCCCTGCGCCCGCGCTGGACGCGGCAGCCACCACCACGCGCCCGCACGCTCCATCCCGAGACCCCATGCCGCCCATACCCGCTGCACCCCCTCCAGTCGCCGTGGCCGCTGATCGGCGGCCGGGGCTTGTCGATCGCCTGCGTCGCGTCTTCGAGGACGTATGTGGCCAGGAGATCCCGACCACCGCCAGCAACGTGCCCTTTGTCGAACTGGGCCTGGACTCGCTCTCGTTGACGCAGGTCGCCCTGCAGCTCAAGCGCCAGTTCAAGACCAACATCACATTCAGGCAACTGATGGAGTCCCAGCGCACGCTGGACGCGCTGGCCGACCACCTGGACCGCCAGTTGGCGCCCGACGGACCTGCCGCTGGTGGCGCACCGCAACTGATGGCGGCCGCTGCCCCATCGGCGGCATCGACGGTGCCGGCCGTGGCGGCAGCTGGCCTGCTGCGCGAGGTCATCCAGCAGCAGATGCAGCTGATGGCGCAGCAGCTGCATTTGCTGCGCGGCGAGACGGCGGCTGCGTCCCCTGCCGCGCCAGCAACAGCGGCCGCCGCTGTTGCCGATAGTGGGTCAGCGTCGGCAGCCTGGGCGACCGGCGCCACCAGCCCTGCTGACGAAGCGCCTGCGGTGCCACAGTCCTATGACGTCAAAAAGGCCTTTGGCGCCATCGCCCGCATCCACACCAGCCCGGACGGCGCGCTGACCGACCGCCAGCGGGCACGGTTGGCGGCCTTCATCCGGCGCTATGTCGAGCGCACGCCGAAATCCAAGGCCTACACCGAGAAGCACCGCCCGCACCTGGCCGACCCACGAGTGGTCAACGGCTTTCGACCGCTGACCAAGGAGATGGCCTACCAGATCGTGGTGGAACGCAGCCAGGGTGCCCGGATCTGGGACCTGGACGGCAACGTCTATGTCGATGCACTGAACGGCTTCGGCATGAACCTGTTCGGCTGGAGTCCGTCGTTCGTGCAGCAGGCGGTACGCGCGCAGCTGGACGCCGGCTACGAGATCGGCCCGCAGCACCCGTTGGCCGGCGTGGTGGCGGCTCAGGTCTGCGAGATGACGGGGTTCGACCGCGCCGGTCTGTGCAACACCGGCTCGGAGGCGGTCATGGGCGCCGTGCGCATTGCCCGCACCGTGACCGGTCGGCCCCTGATCGTGTTGTTCACCGGTTCTTACCACGGCATCTTCGACGAGGTCATTGTCCGCGGCACCCGGACCCTGCGCGCCCTGCCCGCCGCGCCCGGGATCATGCCGAGCACGGCAGAGAACGTGCTGGTGCTGGATTACGGCACCGACGAGTCGCTGCGCATCATCCGCGAGCGCGCCGACGACATCGCCGCGGTGCTGGTGGAGCCGGTGCAGAGCCGCCGGCCCGACTTCCAGCCTGCTGCCTTCCTGCGCGAACTGCGTAGCCTGACGCAGCAGGCGGGCAGCCTGCTGATCTTCGACGAGGTGGTGACGGGGTTCCGGGTCCATCCGCAGGGCGCCCAGGGCCACTTCGGGATACGTGCCGACCTGGCCACCTATGGCAAGGTCGTGGGTGGCGGCTTCCCGATCGGCGTGATTGCAGGCCAGCGGGCCTTCATGGACGCGCTCGATGGCGGGCAATGGCAGTACGGCGACGAGTCCATCCCGACGGTCGGCGTGACCTACTTCGCCGGCACCTTCGTGCGCCATCCCCTGGCGCTGGCGGCCGCCCATGCGGTGCTGGCGCATCTGAAGGCCGAAGGCCCGGCGCTGCAGGCTGGGCTGAACGCCACGACCGCCGACTTCGCCCGGAAGCTGAACGCCACTTGCGCGGAGCGTGGGGCACCGATCGAGATCCGGCATTTCGGGTCGGTCTGGAAGATTTTCTTCACCGAGGATCACCCACTGCAGGACCTGCTGTTCGGGATGATGCGCAGCCGCGGCATCCACCTGCTCGACCACTTTCCCTGCTTCATGACCACGTCCCATTCGGCACCGGACGTGCAGGCCATCGCCACGGCCTTTCGAGAGTCGGTTGCCGAGTTGCAGGAGGGAGACTTCCTGCCCCGGCGCACGATGCCTGCGGCCATTGCATTCGATGCCAATCGCCCCCCTGTGCCGGGTGCCCGGCTGGGCAAGGATGCCGAGGGGCACCCGGCCTGGTTCGTGAAGCATCCCGACCTGCCCGGCAAGTTCGTGAAGGTCGACGCATGACCGGCATGTCCGTCGACGGGTTGCGCGCGCGCAGCGCCGACATGCCCAGGGCTGTCCGATGAGCGAGCAGGGCTTGGACGCGGCTGCGCCCGTCGACTACGACCCCTTCGCGGAGGCCGCTCTTGCACGCGTGGTGCCCACAACCGAGGCGCAGCGCGAGGTCTGGCTGGCGTCGCAGCTCGGCGCGGAGGCGTCGCTGGCGTACAACGAGTCGCTGTCGATCCGTATCCGGGGTGTGCTCGACCGCGACGTACTTGGGGCTGCATTGAACGACCTGGTCGCCCGGCATGAGTCGCTTCGAGCCACCCTGAGTTCCGACGGCGAGACGCTCCAGGTCGCGGCCGAGATGTCGCTGCCGGTCGCCTGGATCGACGGCTCGACGCTCGACGGACCTGCCCGCGAGGCCGAGGTCGCGCTGGCACTGCGGCGCGCGGTGACCATTCCGTTCGACCTCGCCGCCGGGCCTCTTGCACGCGCCGAACTGCTGCGCCTTGACCCTGCCGATCACGTGCTGGTCTTCACCGCGCATCACGTCGTCTGCGACGGCTGGTCGTTCGGCATCCTGGTCCAGAACCTGGCCGACCTGTACGCCCGGCGCTGCGGTGTGCAGCGTGCGCCAGGACCGCCAGCCGTCTCCTTTGCCGACCATGCCTTGGCCTTGCATGCGGACGCCACCTCGGCCGACCATGCTGAAGACGAGGCCTATTGGGTCACCCGCTTCAGCGGCCTGTTGCCGGTCCTGGACCTGCCGACCGACCGCCCACGGGCGGCACGGCGGCAGTTCGAGTCGCAGCGTGTCGAGCATCCCCTGGACGCCCCGTTGAGCCAGGCGGTCCGGTCAGTGTCGATGCAAGGCGGCGGCACGCTCTTTGGCATCTTGCTCGCCGCCTTTGGCGCGATGCTGCACCGCCTGGGCGGTGGCGACGAGGTGGTCATCGGCGTGCCCTTTGCTGGACAGTCACTGGTCGACGACGGCGACCTGGTGGGCCATTGCGTGCAGCTGCTTCCGCTGCGGTTCGCCGTCGATCGTCATCAGCCGCTGCCGGATTTGGCCAGGTCGGTACAGGGCGTGCTGTACGACGCCTTCGACCACCCGCGCGTGGGCTATGGTGCCCTGCTCAAGAAGCTGGCCGTGACACGCGACCCGAGCCGGCTTCCACTGGTCAGTGTGATGTTCAACCTCGACCAGCCGCTGGCATTGGCGGACGACGCCTTTCCCGGTGCGCGGGTCGATGTGTGCAGCAACCCGCGGGCGTTCGAGAACTTCGAGCTTTTCGTCAACATCGCCCAGGTGGGCGCTGCGTTGCAGCTGGAGTGCCAGTTCAACGCGGCGCTCTTCGACGCCACTACCGTCCAGCGCTGGCTGCGCGCCTATGAGAGCCTGTTGCGCGGTGCCTGCGACGGCCCCGGCGTGGCGTTGGGCCAGTTGCCGTTTGCGTCGACTGCCGATCAGCAGTCGGTCCGGCTTTGGAACCAGACCCAGCGCCCCTACCCCGAACGGACGCCGGTGCATGCCTTGTTCGAGCAGCAGGTCGACCGCGTGGCGGACCGGGTCGCGGTCGTGGTCGGCGACCGAAAGCTGACCTATGCGCAGCTCGACCACCTCGCCCAGGCGGTGGCCGACAAGTTGCGCGGCCTGGGCACGGGCCCGGGCGACCGCGTCGGTCTGCTGATGTCACGCGGAGCTGGCCTGCTGCCGACGTTGCTGGGCACGCTCAAGACCGGCGCGGCCTATGTGCCGCTGGACCCGACCTATCCTGTCGAGCGCCTGCGCTTCATGATGGACGACGCCGACCTGCGGGCCCTGGTCACGGATGTTCCGATGCCGGCTGGGCTGACCTGGCCGGAGGACAGGCTCGTGAGGGTCAACCCGTCGGGTCAGGTCGAGGGCCCTCCATCGGCCGAGGTCGGCCCGAAGCGCTGGCTTGGCGATGGAGGCGGCGAGTCGGCGGCCTACATGATCTACACCTCGGGCTCCACGGGGCGACCCAAGGGCGTGGTGCTGCCCCACCGGGCGGTGGTGAACTACCTGCACTCCGTGGCCGCCGTGCCCGGCGTGAACGAGATGGATTGCGTGGCTGCGGTGACCACGCTGTCCTTCGACATCGCCGTCTCCGAGCTGCTGCTGCCACTGACGCTGGGTGCGAAGGTCGTGCTGGCCCCGGCACACGAGGCGGCCGATGGGGCGCTGCTGCGGCGTCTGCTGGAGACGTCGCAGGCCAGCTGGATGCAGGCCACGCCATCGACCTGGCAGCTGCTGCTGCAGGCCGGCTGGCGGGCGCCGGCCGGGTTCCGCGCCTGGAGCGGTGGCGAAGCCCTGCCCGTGGAACTTGCCCGCCGGCTGCGGGACGCCGGCGCCGTGCTCTGGAACTTGTACGGGCCCACCGAGACGACGGTGTGGTCGACCTGCGAACGGGTCGGCGAGCCCGGCATGGGCGTCGGCATCGGTCGCCCGCTGGACAACACACAGGTCTGGGTGCTGGACCCGTCCATGCAGCCTTGCCCGGTGGGCGTGCCGGGCGAGCTGTACATCGGCGGCGAGGGTGTCGCCATCGGCTACCACCGGCGGCCCGACCTGACCCGCGAGCGCTTCGTCGACGATCCCTTCGCCTCCAGGCCGGGCGCACGCCTGTACCGAACGGGTGACCGTGGCCGTTGGCGTCAGGACGGGCGGCTCGAGCATCTGGGCCGGCTGGACCATCAGGTCAAGCTGCGGGGCTTTCGGATCGAACTGGGCGAGGTCGAAGCCGCTGTTCTGGCCCAGCGCCAGGTGGCCGCCTGCGTGGCCGTGGTGCGCAACGACGGCGTGGACGACGCCCGACTGGTGGCCTATGTCGAGATGCGCCCTGGGGTTGCGGGCGACCCTGGCGCGCTGCGCCAGGCCATGGCGGCGTTGCTGCCGCCGTACATGCTGCCGCAGCACCTGGTGCTGCTGCCACAGATCCCCCGCCTGCCCAATGGCAAGGTCGACCGCGCAGTGCTGCCGGCACCCGGCCATGGCACGGGCGTCGAGCGACGACGCGTCGCGGCTCAGACGCCGACCGAAGCGGCCGTGCTGGCGGCCATGGAGGCGGTTCTTGGCCTGCCCGGGCTTGGCGTGACGGATCACTTCTTCCATCTGGGAGGGCACTCCCTGCTGGCGGCTCGCCTGGCTATGGTCCTGGCCCGCAGCTGTGGCCGGGCGGTGCCGTTGCGATCCATCTTCGACGCGCCGACGGCGCGTGACCTCGCCCGATGGCTGGACCAGCAGGCTGTCATCTGCGCCCATGAGGTGGTCACGATCGAGCGCCGGGCCGATCAGACTGTGGCGCCGCTGTCCCTGATGCAGGAGCGCCTCTGGATCGTCGACCAGCTCAATCCCGGGCGGGCGGTCTACAACGAGCCGCAGGGCGACCGTCTGATCGGGTCTCTGGACGAGTCAGCCCTTGAGGCCGCCTTTCGCGAGGTGGTGCGGCGGCAGGATGCCCTGCGCACCGTTCTGGAACTGGTTGACGGCGTCCCTCAGCAACGGGTGTTGCCCGACGTGCCGGTCGTCCTGTTCCCGGCCGAAGACCTGAGCCACCTGGACGAAGTGACCCGCGAGAGGACATTGGCCGCGCGCATGCGCCAGCTCTCGTCGCAGCCCCTGGACCTGCTGCAGGCCCCGCTGTGGCGGCTGCGACTTTTCCGCCTGGGCCCGAAGGAGCATGTGATGTACCTGATGGTGCACCACATTGTCTGGGACGGCTGGTCCATCGACGTGTTCTACAACGAGATCGCCGCCTTGTACGCGGCCTTCAGTCGGCATGGGCCGTCGCCCCTGCCGCCACTGCCGCTGAGCTATGGCGACTTTGCCTCGTGGCAGCGGCATGAAGACCGCCTGAAGGACAGCACCGCCCAGTTGCGCTACTGGAAGGAACGGCTGAAGGATGTCAGCGAGCCTTTGGCGTTGCCGTTGGACAAACCCCGCCCGGCGGTCCCGTCCGGTGCTGGCGAGACGGTCTGGATCGACGTGCCGCGGCCGACCGCCGACGCCCTGCGGGCGCTGGGGCAGCGGTCCGACGCTACCGTCTTCATGGTGCTGCTGACGCTGTATGTCTTGCTGCTGGCGCAGCAGACGCGCCAACGGGTACTGGTCATCGGCACGCCGGTGCGGGGACGGCCTGTGCCCGAGCTGGAGCGCGTGATGGGCTTCTTCGTCAACACGCTGCCATTGCGACTGGAAATCGACCCTGCGCAGTCGTTCCAGTCCCTGTTGACGCAGGTCCGGCAGGTGGTACTGGAGGCGTTTCAGTATCCCGACGTTCCGTTCGAGCAACTGGTTCGCGAATTGCGGGTGGTGCGCGACGAAAGCCGATTCCCGGTCTACCAGACGATCTTCTCTTTCCAGCAGGGACGAACCCGGCCGACCCGATGGGGGGACCTGCAGCATCGGCCGAGCTTCGTCCACCGGCCCACTTCAGCCTGGGACTTGGGGCTTTGGTTTCTGGAGCGCGACGAAGGGCTGCGCGGCGGGCTCATCTTCAGCACCGACTTGCTGACCGAGTCGACCGCGCTGCGCCTGCGCGACCACTACATGCACCTGGTCGATCAGGTCCTGCTCGACGACACGCAGCCTTTGCAGCGCCTCATGGCGGCGTCAGAGCCGGACCGTGCCCTCCTCGCCTCGTGGAACACCACCCGGCGCGCTTATCGGAAGGACCAGCTGGTGCACCAGTTGTTCGAGTCACAGGCCCGAAGTGCACCGCTGCGGCCAGCCCTGGCCATGGGCGCGCGTACCTGGACCTATGCCGAACTCGATGCCGCCGCGACCCGGGTGGCGGCAGCATTGAGGCGCATGGGCCTGGCCAAGGGTGCGCTGGTCGGGCTGCACCTGCCGCGCGGCATGCCTATGGTGGCGGCACTTCTGGGCGTGTTGAAGACCGGCGCCGCGTACGTCCCGATGGACCCGGCCTACCCACCCGATCGCCTGCGCTTCATGACCGAAGACGCCGCCCTGGCTGCTGTCGTGACCCATGTCGATGAGCCATCCGATCTCGCATGGGCGCCGCAGCGACGCCTGGTCCTGGACGACGCGCTTGGGGCGCTCGAGGCCGACGATGCCTTGCCAACGACGGGTCGGGTCGACGAAACCGGGATTGATATCGAACAGCCGGCCTATGTCATCTACACCTCCGGCTCCACGGGACGACCCAAAGGTGTGGTGGTGCCCCATCGGTCGGTGCTGAACTACCTGCAGTCGATCGCCACCGAGCCGGGCCTGGGCCCCCAGGACCGCCTGCTGGCGGTCACCACCCTGTCCTTCGACATTGCCGTCACCGAGCTGCTGGGGCCGCTGTCGGTGGGCGCCATGCTGGTGCTGGCGACCCGCGAGCAGGCCGCGGATGGCATCCAGCTGCGCAACCTGATGGAAGGCCATCAAATCACATTGATGCAGGCCACGCCGACCACCTGGCAGCTCCTGCTGCACTCTGGCTGGCAGGCGCAGGACGGATTCCGAGCCTGGTGCGGCGGCGAGCCCTTGACGGCTGATCTGGCCCAACGCCTGCGGGACGCCGGCGCGCAGGTCTGGAACCTCTACGGGCCGACCGAGACGACAGTCTGGTCGACATGTGCCGCCATGGACGACCCGCGCGCCGGCATCCGCATCGGGCGGCCGCTGGCCAACACCACCGTGCACGTCCTGGATGACCGGATGCAGCCCTTGCCCGTTGGCGTGCCGGGCGAGATCTGCATCGGCGGCGATGGTGTCGCGCTGGGTTATCTGAACCGCCCCGAGCTGACAGCCGAGCGCTTCGTCCACGACCCCTTCGACGCCCGGCCCGGCGCAAGCCTGTATCGCACGGGTGACCGAGGCCGCTGGATGGCAGACGGGCAGCTCGAGCACATGGGTCGCGCCGACTTCCAGGTCAAGTTGCGCGGTCATCGCATCGAACTCGGCGAGATCGAAGCCGCATTGGTGGCGCAAGACGGCGTGGTCGCGGCCATTGCCAGCACGGTGCAGATGGGCCCGGACGATGTGCGCCTCGTGGCCCATCTGATCATGGCCGACGGCCAACCGCCACCGGCCGCGGCATTGCAGCAGGCACTGGCCCGCACGCTACCCGCCTACATGGTGCCGCAGCACCTGATGGTCCTGGCCGCTTTGCCGCTGCTGCCCAACGGAAAGGTCAACCGGCTGGGCCTGCCATCTCCGCTCACGCAGGTTCGGCCGCCGCATGGGGAGCACGCCGCCCTCACCGGGGTCGAGGCCCAGATCGGCCGCATCTGGTGCGACCTGCTGAAAGTGCCGGTGGTCGGTCGCGGTGACAACTTCTTCGACCTGGGCGGGCATTCGCTGCTGGCAATGCAGGCCATCCATCGCATCCGCACCGAGGTGGGCCTGGAGATCGGTGTGCGTCGCATCATCTTCGAGACGCTGGAGCAACTGGCCGCCACCCTGGCCTTGCCGGCCGAGCCGGCGGCCACAGGTCCTGCGCCGGCCGTTCAGCGTCGGTCTGGACTCCTGGGCCGGCTGGCATCGTCCTGGCGTGGCGACAAGGCGGGCTGATCGACATGGCAACCGGCGCTGTCAGCATCAACGGGCCGCCCAGCATCGGGCTGTGGCGCCTGGATCTTTCCGAGGCGCCGGACGCGGCCGAGTGTGCGCTGCTGCAGCCGGACGAGATCGAACGCGCAAAACGGCTGGTCTTTGATCGGGACCGTCGCCGTTATCTTTCAGCGCATGTCGGCCTGCGTCAGGTACTGGCACGGCATTGCGGAATCGACCCCGGGCTGCTGCGTATCCAGCCGGACGCGCTCGGCAAACCCGTCCTGACCGGCAAGGGACTCCCGTCGTTCAACCTGACCCATACCGGTGACCTGGCGCTGGTGGCCATTGGGCAGGCGGGTGTCGAGGTCGGCGTGGATGCCGAGATGCTGCGCAACGTCCCGGACGCCGAGCAGCTGGTAGACGAGCTGTTCGCAGGGCCGGAGGCGACGGTCTGGCGCGGCCTGCCGCCGCACCTGCGCTCCACGGCCTTCCTGGTGGGCTGGACGCGCAAGGAAGCTGCGCTCAAGGCCGTCGGATGCGGACTGAACCTGCCGCCCCGCGAGGTGCATGTCGGCCTCGATCCGGTCCTGGTGGACGTCGAGGTCGTGCACGGGCTAAGGCGGGCAACCGTCAGCGTGACCTCGCAGTGGCTGGATACCCCGGCCGGCCCGGCCGCGGTCGCTTTGGCCGAGTGGGCGACCTGGCGCGTTCCAGCCGCACCCTCGCCACGCCGCTTGCGGCATCCGCCATGACCCCGTTCCGCTTCGGCACGGCGAATCGGCCGATGCAGGGCATCCTGCATGCTGCCGCCGGCCCGTCACACAGCGGTCACGCCGTGCTGATCTGCAACCCTTTCGGCCAGGAGGCCATCCGGCTGCACCGGTTCTGCAGGGTGCTGGCTGAGCGACTTGCGCGCCATGGCGTGCCGGTCCTGCGCTTCGATTACTACGGGACCGGTGACTCCGGCGGCACGGACCGCGACGGTGACCTCGTGGGCTGGGCGCTCGACATCGAGACCGCCCACCATGAGCTGGTGCGGCGCTGCGGCAACCTCCCGGTAGCGCTCTTCGGTGCGCGCATCGGTGCCAGCCTGGCCTGCCTGGCGTCGCGACACCTGGCGCCGGATCGCCTGGTTCTGTGGGAGCCTGTCATCGATGGCCCTGGCTATGTGCAGGACCTGCGACAGAGGCATCGTTTGGCCATGGCGGCCCACTTTCCGTTGCGGCCCGCTGCCTTTGCCGAGCCCGCATCGGATGAGGCACTGGGCTTTGCGGTCAGCGCGGTTCTGGCTGGGCAGCTGCACTTGCTGAGTCCCCGCATCATCCAGGCGGCAAAGTCGGGACGGCTGGATCTGGTCACGGCAACCGCAGCGACCAATCGGCCCTTCGAAGTCCGACCCCAGTTGAACGCCGACGCCCTGGGCCAATGGCATCTCCTTGACCAACCGTTCGATTGGACAACGGAGGAGGCCATGAACACCGCCCTGGTTCCGGGGCCGGCACTCGACCTGATCGCACGCCTGCTGGGCCTGGTGCCATGAAGGAGACCATCGAGATCTTTGGTGCACAGCGACACCTGCTGGGTACCTTGACCGCGCCTGAAGGGTCGGCCGGCCGGGGCGTGGCCCTGGTGCTGTTGCCTGCAGGCGTGGTGCATCGCGTCGGGCCGCATCGCTTCAATGTCAAGCTGGCCCATGCGGCAGCGCTGGCCGGCTTCCACTGTCTGCGGTTGGACCTGTCGGGCGTGGGCGACAGCCGCACACCGACAGGCGCCCGTCCATATCTCGAGCAGGCCCTGATCGACCTGCGTGATGCCTTGGACCATCTGGGTGCCCGGCTGGGAGTGACCAGATTCATCATCGGCGGCATCTGCTCCGGCGCAGACCATGCGTTTCGGGCGGCCCTGGTCGACGACCGGATTGTCGGCATCTGGGGCCTGGACGGTTTCACCTATCCGACCAACCGCAGCCGCTGGCTGTGGCGTTGGTTTCGCTTGCAACTCGCCTGGCAGGCACCTGTCCGGGCATGGCCAGGCAAGGCCGCGCGCATGGCCCGCCGTGCCTTGTCCCGCTCTGCACCGCCGTCAATGGGCGTCGCGGGCGCTCCACCCACGTCCAGGGGCGCCCCTTCTGCACATGTGTTTGGCCAGCAGGCTCAGGCACTAACCGACCGCGGGGTGCGCTGCCTGTTGATGTACACCGGCGCGATCCTGGCGCACTACAACCATGCCGGCCAATTTGCACAGGCGTTTCGTGGGTTGGCATTCGTGGATCGGGTGACCGTCCGATACCTGGCCGACATCGATCACACGCTGACGACCTTGTCGGCACAAGCGGTGGTCATTGCAGGTCTCATCAACTGGTTGAATGAGACCATTGGCCCGTTGCCTCAGCCTGGCCCTCACCACTCCAGCGGTCCGCGATGGCCGGCTGTCGACACTCCGGAGATGGGTGTCGGTACTGGAACACGCAACACAACCGTTGCCATCATCTGCCAGGCCAATCGATGCCGGTCGCCGGTTGCCGAGGTTGTCATGGCATCCATGGCCCTGTGGGACGGTCTGGGCGGGATCCGTGTCAACTCAAGAGGCCTGTCCACCGGCAGCGCTGGCATGTCGCCGGACCCGCGGTCCCAGGCCAGCCTGAAGTCCCGTGGCTATGCACCAGCGCAGTCCCGGTCCACCCCGGTTTCAATGGCGGATTTCGAGCAGGCTGACCTGATCCTGACGATGGATGCCGACATCCATGCGGAGGTTCGCCGCCTCTGCCCCGCAGCCTTGCAATACAAGGTGCAACCCTACCTGCGGCAAGCGGGAACGGGTGCCGGCGTCGACGTACCCGATCCCTATCTCTCCGGACCCGGCGTGTTCGAGCAGGTGGTCGATCTTTGCGAAGCCGGCGCGCGCGACTGGCTCGACACCATCCGCGACGGCAAGTGGACTGGCCTGCCCCCATCTTTGAATTGCGGGCCGCTCGCAGCGCGTTGATGGCTCAGTCGTCCCGGTCCCCAGGATGGATCTCCTCAAGCATCCCGCCGTGGCCACGGCTGACCCTCATCGCCTGGCGCCAGACCGCCCCGCCTAAGCGCACTAGCAGGCCCCCTTGCCTGTCAGCACAACGACCACGGTCCTGAACATGATGATGATGTCGAGGAACAGCGAATGGTTCTTGACGTAGTACAGGTCGAACTGCAGCTTGCGCAGCGCATCATCGACGGATGATGCATAGGCGTAGCTCACCTGTGCCCAGCCGGTCAGTCCAGGACGCACGCTGTGGCGGACCTGGAAGTAGGGAATCCTCTCGGTCAGTTGCTCAACGAAATAGGGTCGCTCGGGACGCGGTCCGACCAGGCTCATGTCACCGCGAAGGACATTGACCAACTGCGGCAGCTCGTCGATGCGGCACAGCCGGATCAGGCGCCCCACCCGCGTCACCCGGGCGTCGTTGGCAGTGGCCCACCGAGGCCGGCCATCGACTTCGGCGTCCATGGTCATGCTCCTGAACTTCAGGATTGTGAAGCAACGCCCTCGCAACCCAACCCGTTCCTGGCGATAGATCAACGGACCCCGGCTCTCGAACTTGATCGCTATGGCTGCCGCGGCCATGACCGGCAGGGCAAGCAAAAGCAAAAACAATGAACAGACGACGTCGAACGCCCGCTTCAGCCCGGCGCGCACGCGGCCGCGCCGGAACCCGCCGCCGAAGACCAGCCAACCCGCATGCGTGTACTCGATCCGGATCTGGCCGAGCAGCCGCTCGAAGAACGTCGCCAGGTCGAAGACACGAATGCCACGGAGGCGGCAATCCAGCAGTTCCCGCAGCGGCATGCTGCCAGCACGGCGTTCGGATACCGCCACCACGATCTCGTCGACGTTCAAGGCCTGGGCTGTATCGATAAGCGATCGCTGGGTCGCCAGCAGCTGGCTGGACTGCACCAGCCCCTGGGTCTCGGTCGGCCCTGGATAGAAGCCAACCAGCGTGATCTCGGGCGCCTGGGCCTTGACACAATTGGCCACCTCGACAGCCGCGGCCCCGGTGCCGAACACCAGGATACGGTGGCCAGTCTCGGTGCCGGCCGCACGCCGCGCGACGCTCGCACGTCGCATCACCACCGCCACCGCGCCACTGACCGCTGCGAAGGGCAACCATGGGGCATCAGCGGCGCCCGGTACCAGCACGAAAATGACAATGGCCAACGGCACCGCCAGAAGGGACGCCACGACCGCGCGGGTAAGCAACTGGTGCTCAGACAACCGCGACACCTTGCCATAGAGGCCGGAGAACCCGGTGATCAGGGAGAAGCCGGCGCTGAAGCCAACAGCGTTCGCCCCGGTCGCCAGGGCCTGATGTCCGTCACCCAGCACGCCAAGGGCAGAGACCTCGCACAGGATCACCAGCAGCACCAGCAACGCGTCCACCGACAGCTGCATGAGCGCCTGTCGCCGTACGAAGTGCCCGAAGACCCTGATCAACAACGTCTCTCTCCAATGCGCCGTGTGTGTTCCCGGCTGCAGATGGAGGGACTGTAAGCAGGTGATTCATTTTGTAACACCCCCGAATCGCGGGGTGTCTGTTGCATCGCCCACTCAAGACACAAAAAAAGCCCCGCTGAGGGCGGGGCATGGATGCACTGGCGGAGACGGTGGGATTCGAACCCACGATGCAGGTTTTGCCCGCATACTCCCTTAGCAGGGGAGCACCTTCGGCCTCTCGGTCACGTCTCCGAAGTGTCGGGCATTCTATGCTGGCACCGCGCCCGGCGGCGTCTCGAGATCGAACGCCCGATGCAAGGCGCGCACGGCCAGTTCCATGTACTTCTCGTCGATCACCACGGAGGTCTTGATCTCGCTGGTGGTAATCATCTGGATGTTGATGCCTTCGTCCGAAAGGGTGCCGAACATCCGGGCCGCCACGCCGACATGGCTCTTCATGCCGATGCCGACGATGGACACCTTGCAGATCTTCGGGTCGCCGGAGATGTCGGCAATGCCCAAGGCAGGGCCGACCGTCGACGTCAGCAGGTCCATGGCCCGCGCATAGTCGTTGCGGTGGACGGTGAAGCTGAAGTCCGTACGGCCCGCATGGGACATGTTCTGCACGATCACGTCGACGTCGATGTTGGCCTGCGCCACCGCGCCCAGGATCTGGAAGGCTACGCCGGGCTTGTCCGGAACGCCGACCACCGTGATCTTGGCCTCGTCGCGGTTGAACGCGATACCGGAGACAACCGCCTGTTCCATTTTCTCGTCCTCTTCGAAAGTGATCAGGGTGCCGGAGGCCGCTTCTTCCTCGACCGGGATGTCCCACGGCGTGAAACTGCTCAGGACCCGGGTGCGCACCCGGTACTTGCCGGCAAACTCGACCGACCGGATCTGCAGGACCTTGGAGCCGAGGCTGGCCATTTCCAGCATCTCCTCGAAGCTGATGGCCGACAGGCGCCGGGCCTCCGGCACCACACGGGGGTCGGTGGTGTAGACGCCATCGACATCGGTGTAGATCAGGCACTCGTGGGCGCCCATGGCGGCCGCCACCGCCACGGCAGACGTGTCCGACCCGCCACGGCCCAAGGTCGTGACATGCCCCGCGGCATCAATGCCCTGGAAGCCGGTGATGACCACCACCTTGCCCGCCGCCAGATCGGCACGCACCTTGGCGTCGTCGATGCTCTGGATGCGGGCTTTGGTGTAGGCCGAGTCCGTGGTGATGGGCACCTGCCAACCGGTGTAGCTGACCGACGGCATGCCTTCGGCCTGCAGCGCGAGCGCCAGGAGCCCGACGGCAACCTGCTCCCCGGTCGAGGCGATCATGTCCAGTTCGCGCAGCGCCGCGTCATCGACACGGGTCGGCTGCAGGTCCTTGGCCATGGCCAGCAGGCGATTGGTCTCGCCGCTCATGGCGCTCGGCACGACCACCAGCTGATGTCCGGCCCTGACCCATTTGGCCACCCGCCTGGCGACGTTGCGGATGCGCTCGGTGGACCCCATCGAGGTCCCGCCATATTTGTGAACGATCAGGGCCATGCCGGATGTCGATCTGCGTGGTGAGCGCAACCGCAGCCGGCGCGCAAGGCGCGGGATTCTATCTGCTGCACCGCAGCATCCCGCCCTCGCGGCACGCGTGATTTCAGTCGGCGACGTCGGCCTGCCACTCGATGATGAGGCTCGGGCCATCAACGGTGGCCCGGGCATCCAGGCCCAGACCGGGCACAAAAAGCAGCCTGCCGTCGCCGCTCCACACCATTGGTCCGTGGCGTGTCCATGCCGGGCGGGCCAGAGCCTGGTATTGCTTCTTGAGGCTGCGCGGGAGGGCACCGGGCGCCCCCTGCCATCGTTCACCGCCAAAGCGGTCCCGAAGCTCCGCCGATGCCAGGGCCGCGGCCGGCACGCCGCCGCTTGCAGCCCGACGGACCACAAGCTCACCATGCCACGCCGGCTGCGGATACCGGCCCGGCTGAGTCAGGTCAACGCCACCAATCGGTGGTCGGGCGACGCTGTGCTGCGCAGCGACGGGTTCGCAGAGCGGCGATGAGGCCGTTTTGGCCCGGAAGAACAGCATGCCGCGATAGAGACGCACCTCGGCGCCATCGCCCGCAGGCCAGCGCCCAGCTGACACCGCCGGTACCTCCATCAACAGCCGGCGCGTCAAAGCTGCCGGCGCGCCGCGTGGCGCATGCTGCCCCAGCCAGTGGCGCAGGGCCAGCTCGCGCCGTGCGGGCGACAGGGCCAGCCAAGCCGCCCGTCCCAGGCCCGTGCCGCAGTGCAAGGTCGCCGCGTCTTGCCGGGCGATCTCGTCAATTACCGCGGCCTCGCTGGCCGCCCGAGCCGCGGCGCTACCCAGTGCGGTTTCGATGTCCGGATAGGCCTCACGCAACTGGTCCCAGAGGCCCGCACGCAGGCGACCACGCGCCAGACGCGGATCGGTGTTGGAGGTGTCCACCACCGGCCGCAATCGGTATGCCCGCAGCCCGGACTCGATGCGCTCCCGCGGCTGGTCCAGCCAGGGGCGCGCGAAGGTCACGCCGTGGCGCACGAATGACCTGGGCATGGCGGCCAGCCCTGCGGCGCCCCCGCCGCGCAGGGCCTGCAGCAGAAATGTCTCGGCTTGGTCCCGTCGATGCTGCGCCAGAAGCACCAGCCCGATCTGATGCCGGCCCGCCAACGTCGCCAGGGCCCGATACCGCTCGCGCCGCGCCCACGCCTCCAGGCTCTCTCCCGCTGCGGGGCGCCCAGTCAGCCGCACCACGTCGACATCGATCGGCAGGCCCGCCTTGCGCCACTGTCGACAACGCCGTTGCACCGCAGCTGCCCATGCGTCGGCCTGTGGCATCAAGCCATGGTGGACATGCAGGGCGACGACCTCCAGGCCAAGTTCGGCAGCCTGCCCGACCGTGGCCCGCAACAGTGCCAGCGAGTCGGTGCCGCCGCTGCAGGCCACGCCGACGCGGGCCCGGGCCGCAACGGCCGCAGGCTCAGCGCTCCTTGGTGTCGGAGAACCGGCCGTAGCTTTGCAGCCGCTCATGCCGCCGATTCAGTAGCTCGCGCGGTTTGAGGTCGCTGACCTGACGCAGGGCATCGACCAAGGCCCGCTTGAGCTGCGAACACATCTGCTTGACATCACGGTGGGCGCCACCCACCGGCTCGCTGACGATCTTGTCGATCAATCCCAGTGCCTTCAGACGGTGCGCGGTCAGGCCCATGGCGTCGGCCGCATCGGACGCACGCTCGGCGGTGCGCCACAGGATCGACGCGCAGCCCTCAGGTGTGATGACCGAATAGACCGAATACTGCAGCATCACCACCTGGTCGGCCACGCTGATGGCCAAGGCACCACCGGAGCCACCCTCGCCGATGATGGTCGACACGATGGGCACCTCCAGCTGCGCCATCTCGAAGATGTTGCGGCCGATGGCCTCGGACTGGCCGCGCTCCTCAGCGCCGATGCCCGGGTAGGCGCCGGGCGTGTCGACAAACGTGAACACCGGCAGGCCGAACTTCTCGGCCAGCTTCATCAGACGCAAGGCCTTGCGATAGCCCTCGGGCCGCGACATGCCGAAGTTGCGCAATCCTCGCTCTTTGGTATCGCGTCCTTTCTGGTGGCCAAGGACCATGCAGGCCTGGCCGTTGAAGCGTGCCAGGCCGCCAACGATGGAGGCATCGTCGGCATAGGTCCGGTCGCCGTGCAGCTCGTCGAAGTCGGTGAAAAGCTCGCCGATGTAGTCCAGGGTGTACGGCCGCTGCGGATGACGCGCGATCTGGGTGACCTGCCAGGGCGTCAGGTTGGCATAGATGTCGCGCGTCAGTTGTTGGCTCTTCTTGGCCAGACGGTCGATCTCCTCGGAGATGTCGACAGCCGACTCGGTCTGCACATAGCGCAGCTCCTCGATCTTGCCTTCCAGGTCGGCGATGGGCTGTTCGAAGTCGAGGAAATGGCGCTTGCTCATCGGGCCTCGCGGTTAGATCCAGTCGGGCCGGTGCACTGGGCGACCAGCGTTCTCAGTAGTCGACCGGCAACGGGTCGAGACTGCGCCAAATATACCAAGTGGCCACCGACCGAAACGGCGCCCAGCCGTCGCCCAGCTCGCGGGCCTCGGCGCGCGACACCGACTCGCCGCTGAAGTAGGCACTGGAGATGCCCTTGAGCAACCCGATGTCGTCCAGCGGCAGCACATCCGGGCGCATCAGGTGAAAGATCAGGAACATCTCGGCTGTCCATCGACCCACACCCCGGATCGCGACCAGCTCATCAATGATCGCCTGGTCGTCCATGGCATGCCACTGCCGCACATGCAAGGCGCCGCTGTCGAAGTGGCGGGCCAGGTCGGTCAGGTACTCGACTTTGCGGGCCGAAAGCCCGGCGGCGCGCAGTACCGGCGGTTGAGCCTTCAGCACCATGGACGGACGCCAGGCGCTGCCGTTGCGGGCGCTCAGCGCCTGCGCCGTGCGGTCCCACACCGCCTGAGCGGCGGCCACTGAAATCTGCTGCCCGACGATGGCCCGCGCAAGCGTGGTGAAGGCGTCGCCCTTGCAGGCCAGGCGTGCCTCGCCGAAGCGCGGAATCAGCTTGCGCATGACCCGGTCCCGCTTGGAAAGGTGGCGGCAGGCGTCCTCCCAGTAGTCGGGCGACACCGCCTGGCTCGCCGTGGTGGCCGATGCGGTGCTCATGCGACGCTGCTCGGCGCTGTATCTGACCCGGTCACATGCTCTCCCAGGTCGTGCCGCCGGGGCCGTCCTTGAGCAGGATGCCCTGTGCGGCGAGTTCGTCACGGATGCGGTCCGCGGCCACGAAGTCACGTGCCTTCTTGGCCACGATGCGCTCGGCAATGCGTTGTTCGATCCAGTCCACCTGCGCGCGGGAGCCCGCTTGCAGATAGGCGGTCGGCACTTGCTGAAGAATGCCTAGTGTGGCCCCCAGCGCTTTCAGAACTTGGGCCCGGGCCGCACCAGCGCCGCGATTGATATCGCTCGCCAGATCGAACAGGACGGCCAGCGCGCCAGGGGTGTTGAAGTCGTCGTCCATTGCCGCGCGGAAGGCCGCGGCCGACGGGTCGGACCAGTCCATCGGCCCACTGTCGCTGGGTAGGTCGAAGGGCTGAAGCGTCGCGTATAGGCGGCGCAACGCTGTCCGAGCCTCGTCCAGCACCGTGTCGCTGAAGTTGAACGGGCTGCGGTACTGGGTGCGCAGCATGAAGAAGCGGATGGCCTCGCCGTCACAGGCCTTCAGCACGTCTCGGATGGTGAAGAAGTTGCCCAGCGATTTCGACATCTTGGTGTCGTCGACGTTCAGGAAGCCGTTGTGCAGCCAGTAGTTGACGAAAGGGTGGCCGCTGGCACCCTCGCTCTGGGCAATCTCGTTCTCGTGGTGCGGAAACTGCAGGTCGGCGCCGCCGCCGTGGATGTCAAAGCGCTCGCCAAGCAGGGCGCAACTCATGGCCGAGCACTCGATGTGCCAGCCCGGCCGGCCCGGCCCGAAGCGGCTGGGCCACTGGGCGTCGGCTGGCTCATCCGGCTTGGCCGCTTTCCACAGCACGAAGTCCAGTGGGTCGTCCTTGCCGTCGTCCACCGCCACGCGCTCACCGACACGCAGCTCATCGATGGACTTGCCGGACAGCTTGCCATAGCCCGGGAACCGGCGGACGGCGAAATTGACGTCACCGTCGCTGGCCTGATAGGCCAGACCGCGTTGCTCCAGCCGGGCGATGATGTCCAGCATCTGCGGCACATAGTCGGTCGCACGCGGCTCATGCGTTGGCGTGGCCAGGCCGAGCGCGGCCAAGTCAGCATGCATGGCCGCGATCATCTCGTCGGTGAGCGCACGGATCGTGATGCCGCGTTCGACCGCACGACGGATGATCTTGTCCTCGATGTCGGTGATGTTGCGCACATAGGTCACGTCATAGCCACTGGCGCGCAGCCAGCGAAAGATCGTGTCGTGCGCCACCATCATCCGGGCATGGCCCAGGTGGCACAGGTCGTAGACGGTGATGCCGCAGACATACATGCGCACCTGGCCGGCCTGCAGGGGCACAAAGGGCTCGACGCGTCGCGTCAGGGTGTTGAACAGCATCAAGGCCATGGGCTGGCTCGGCGGGCGGACGGTTGGCGGGGGCAAAAAAGGCCGCGCAAGGTCTGCCTTGGCGGCCGCTCGGGGCTTACTGCATCTTGAGCTGCGGCGCGGTGAACCGAGGGCGCCCGATACAATGAAACGAGTATAGCGGCGGGCCCTGGCGCCTCTTGATTTGACGCCGGGCCGCCCCAAGTCCTCTCACTCCCTCGGGGTGCCTGACGCGAAGCGGCAGGTCTGGGAATCACCTCCAACAGCCACCACGGCCGTGCTAAGTCGTCTTCTTCTTGCCATGACTGGATGGTTGCTTGCAGCCGGCATGGCCATGGCCCAGGCTGGCGAAGCAAGCCTGGTGCGCGAGATCGAGCGCCAGTACCGCAGCGGAGACCGCGCGGCCGCACTGACCCGCCTGGAGCTGGCCGTCCTGGCCACACCGTCCAGCAGTGCCCTGCGGTTTCAACTGGGCGTGTTGTCGTCCGAGTCCGGACGATCTCGGCAGGCGACCGACATCTTCGAGGCCCTGGTCCAGGACCACCCGGAGCTGCCCGAGCCATACAACAACCTGGCCGTCCTAAGGGCTGCCGATGGGCAGCTGGACCAGGCCCGCGCGCTGCTGGAGGCCGCGCTGCGTGCTGACCCGGCCTATGCAACCGCCCATCTCAACCTGGGTGATGTGCTGGTGCGTCTTGCCTTGCGTGCCTATCAAAGTGCCGCCAGGCCGCTGTCTCAGGACGCGGCGCTGAATCGTCGGTTGCAGCTCGCCGCCGAGTTGGTCGCGCTGCCCCGCTGACGCAACCCCACTCCACTGTGTGAGCCCTGCCATGCCCGCGATGCCGCATCTTTCCCGATTCATCATCCTGGTCAGTTTGCTGCTGCCACTGGCGGCGGTCGCCCAGACCGTTCGGCTGAGCACCAGCCAGGGCGACATCGTGGTGCAACTCGATGCCGAGAAGGCCCCGCGCACGGTCGAGAACTTCCTGCGCTACGTCCGTGACGGTCATTACAACGGCACCATCTTCCATCGCGTGATCGACAACTTCATGATCCAGGGCGGCGGCATGGATGCCACCATGGCCGAAAGGCCCACCCGCGCGCCAATACCCTTGGAGGCGCGAAGCGGGCTGACCAACCTGCGCGGCACCTTGGCCATGGCCCGCACCGCGGTACCGGACTCGGCGACGGCCCAGTTCTTCATCAACGTCCGCGACAACCCCTTCCTGGACGCGGCTCTGGCGCGTGACGGCCACGGCTATGCGGTGTTCGGCCGCGTGATCGAGGGCATGGACGTCGTGGACCGCATCAAGACGGTGGCAACCGCCACCCGCAACAGCCACTCGAACGTACCGGTACAGCCGGTGCTGATCAACAAGGCTCAATTGGAGAACCAGAAATGACCAAGTATGTCGAGATGACCACCAGTGCGGGCGTGATGCGCCTGGAACTGGACGACGCCAAGGCGCCGGAATCGGTGCGCAACTTCCTGGACTATGTGATCGCGGGCCACTACGACGGCACCGTGTTCCACCGCGTCATCAAGGAGTTCATGATCCAGGGCGGCGGCTTTGAGCCGGGCATGCGCCAGAAGTCCACTGGCGCACCGATTGCCAACGAAGCGGGCAACGGCCTGCGCAACGACCGCTACACCCTGGCCATGGCCCGGACCTCGGCGCCGCATTCGGCGACGGCGCAGTTCTTCATCAACACGGTGGACAACGGCTTCCTGAACTTCACGGCCGAGACGCCACAGGGCTGGGGCTATGCGGTGTTCGGTCGCGTGGCGGCCGGCACCGAGGTGGTGGATGCCATCGCTCGCGTGGCCACCGGCCGCCAGGGTGGCCATGGCGACGTGCCGGTGGAGGACGTGCTGATCCTGAAGGCCGTCGAGGCCGCCTGACGGTGCCAGCCCGCGCAGCGGCGCCCGGGTTCTCGTTTCCGGCCGACTGCCGGGTGGTCGACCTGCTGTCGGACGTCCACCTGGAGGCCGGCATGCCGCGCACCTTCGACGCCCTGCGTCAGCACCTGACGCAGACACCCGCGGACGCGGTTTTGATCCTCGGCGATCTGTTCGAGGTCTGGGTCGGCGACGATGCGCGCCAGGAGGGCTTCGAGGCCGAGGCCACCGCCATGTTGCGCGAGGCCGCGCGACACAAGCGTCTGGCCTTCATGCCCGGTAACCGCGACTTCCTGATCGGCCAGGACTGGCTGCACGATACCGGCGTGGGCTTGCTGCCCGACCCTATGGTCTGGACCCATGGCACGGTGCAGGCCTTGCTCAGCCACGGCGATGCGCTGTGCCTGGCGGACACGACCTACCTGGCGTTCCGCGCCGAGGTACGGACTGCCGAGTGGCAGAGCCGCTTTCTGGCGCATCCATTGGGCGAGCGGCGGTCGATGGCCAGGGCCATGCGCGATGCGAGCCAGGCCCACCATCGGGGCTCACCCGCCGCCTGGGCCGATGTCGACAACGATGCCGCCGCGCAGTGGCTTGCGGACGTTGACCAGACGCAGCTTGTGCACGGCCACACCCATCGCCCGGGCAAGACCGCCATCGGAAACGGCCTGCTGCGCTGGACGTTGGGCGACTGGGACTTCGACCATGGCCCAGGGCGCGGTCAGTTGTTGCGCAGCGACGGCCATGCGCTGACCTGGGTGCAGGCCCAGGCGGCCTGACCACGGGGCCCGCCTTGCCGCTGACACGCCTGTGGCGGGATTGGCGCGACCAACGCGCGCTACAGCGCAGGGCAGTTCCGGATGCGCTTTGGCACGAAACGCTCGCCGCCCTGCCCTTCGTCGCCTGCCGTCCGGACGACCAGCGTGCCGAGTTGCGCCGCCTCAGCAGCCTGTTCCTGGACCGCAAGGAGTTCACCGGCGCCGGCGGCCTGGTCGTCACCGATGCCATGGCCGTGTCTGTTGCCGTACAGGCCTGCCTGCCGATTCTGGCGCTCGGTCTGCAGGCCTATGACCGGTTCGTGGGCATCGTGATCCATCCCGACGAGGTGGTGGCACCGCGCGAGGTCACGGATGAGGACGGCGTCGTCCACCGCTATGACGAGGTGCTGGCCGGTGAGGCCATGGAGGGCGGGCCGCTCGTGCTGTCCTGGCCGGATGTCGATGCCGCCGGTGACGCCGCCGACTGGGGCTACAACGTGGTGATCCACGAGTTCACCCATGTCCTGGACCAGGGCGGCGGCATGCCGCAGATGCCGGATGCCGCGCATGCGCGGGCCTGGATGAGCATCATGGAGACCGAGTACGAGGCCTTCCGTGCGGCCGTCGACCGTGGTGACGACACGCTGCTCGACCCCTACGGCGCCGAGGCGCCGGAGGAGTTCTTCGCTGTTGCCAGCGAGGCCTTCTTCGTCATGCCGTTGCCGGTTCGCGACGAGCATCCCGCGCTCTACGCGCTTTTCTCGGGCTACTTCCGACAGGACCCCGCCGCCTACCGCTGAGCGGCGGCGGCGGCTGCGTCGGCGTCAGACCGATGTGGTCTCGGCCCGGGGCTTGTCGCTCTTCTTCGGCGGCTGGATGTCCAGCTGCACCTCGCCCTTGTCGTCGATGTCCACCGTCAGGCGTCCACCGTCGACCAGGCGCCCGAACAACAGTTCGTCCGCCAGCGCACGACGGATCGTGTCCTGAATCAGCCGCTGCATCGGGCGCGCTCCCATCAGGGGATCAAAGCCCTTCTCAGCCAGGTGCTTGCGCAGCGCGTCTGTGAAGGCCACGTCGACCTTCTTCTCGGACAGCTGGCTTTCCAGCTGGAGCAGGAACTTGTCGACCACCCGTAGGATGATGTCCTGGTCCAGCGACCGGAAGCTGATGATGGCGTCCAGCCGGTTGCGGAACTCCGGCGTAAACAGGCGCTTGATATCGGCCATCTCGTCGCCACGCTCGCGCGAGTTGGTGAAGCCGATGGTGGCCTTGTTCAAGGTCTCGGCGCCCGCATTGGTGGTCATCACGATCACCACATTTCGGAAGTCGGCCTTGCGCCCGTTGTTGTCGGTCAGGGTGCCGTTGTCCATCACCTGCAACAGCACATTGAAGACGTCGGGGTGAGCCTTCTCGATCTCGTCGAGAAGCAGCACACAGTGCGGTTTCTTGCTGATGGCCTCGGTCATCAGGCCGCCCTGATCGAAGCCAACATAGCCCGGGGGCGCCCCGATCAGGCGGCTGACGGTGTGGCGCTCCATGTACTCGGACATGTCGAAGCGGATCAGCTCGATGCCCATGACGTAGGCCAGCTGCTTGGCGACCTCGGTCTTGCCGACGCCGGTGGGCCCAGAGAACAGGAACGAGCCGATCGGCTTGTCTGGCTTGCCCAGCCCGGACCGCGCCATCTTGATCGCGGCCGCCAGCGCATCGATCGCCGGCTCCTGGCCGAACACCACGCTTTTCAGGTCGCGGTCCAAAGTCTTGAGCTTGCCGCGGTCGTCACTCGACACCGACGCAGGCGGAATGCGCGCGATCTTGGCCACGATGTCCTCGACCTCGGCCCGGGTGATGGTCTTCTTCTGCTTGGACTTGGGCAGGATGCGTTGTGCGGCACCGGCCTCATCGATGACGTCGATCGCCTTGTCGGGCAGGTGACGGTCATTGATGTACTTGGCGGACAGCTCGGCCGCCGCCTGCAGCGCGGCCAGTGCGTACTTGACGTTGTGGTGGTCCTCGAAGCGGGTCTTCAGACCCTTCAGGATCTCGACCGTCTGTTCGACCGACGGCTCGACCACGTCCACCTTCTGGAAGCGCCGCGACAGCGCCGCGTCCTTTTCGAAGATGCCGCGGTATTCGCTGAACGTGGTGGCGCCGATGCACTTGATCTGGCCACTGTTCAGCGCCGGCTTCAGCAGGTTGCTGGCGTCGAGCGTGCCGCCGGAGGCCGCGCCGGCCCCGATCAGGGTGTGGATCTCGTCGATGAACAGGATCGAGTTGGGCGTGTCCTTGAGCGCCTTCAGCACACCCTTCAGGCGCTGCTCGAAGTCGCCCCGGTACTTGGTGCCCGCCAGCAGCGCGCCCATGTCCAGCGAGAAGACCGTGGAATGCGACAGAACCTCCGGCACCGTGCCCTCGGTGATGCGCCAGGCCAGGCCCTCGGCAATGGCGGTCTTGCCTACGCCGGCCTCGCCCACCAGCAAGGGGTTGTTCTTGCGGCGGCGGCACAACACCTGGATGACGCGCTCGACCTCGAGCTCGCGGCCGATCAGCGGGTCGATCTTGCCGTCGCGCGCGGCGGCGTTCAGGTTCTGGGTGAACTGGTCCAACGGCGAGCCTTTACCGTCGCCAGCTTCTTCCTTGTCGCCCTCGCCACCACCACCACCACCGCCCTCATTGCCCTTGGGCTGCTCGGGCGGCTCGGACTTCTTGATGCCGTGCGCAATGAAATTGACCACATCCAACCGTGTCACGCCCTGCTGGTGAAGGTAGTAGACGGCATGGGAGTCCTTCTCGCCGAAGATCGCGACCAGCACGTTGGCACCGGTGACCTCCTTCTTGCCGGAGCCGGTGGACTGCACATGCATGATGGCGCGCTGGATGACGCGCTGAAAACCCAGCGTCGGCTGGGTATCCACTTCGTCGGTGCCGCCGACGGTCGGTGTGTTTTCCTTGATGAAGCCGGTCAGGCTCTTGCGCAGCTCGTCGATGTTGGCCGCACAGGCCCGCAGCACCTCGGCCGCAGAAGGGTTGTCCAGCAAGGCCAGCAACAGGTGCTCGACGGTGATGAACTCGTGCCGCTGCTGGCGCGCCTCGACGAACGCCATATGCAGACTGACTTCCAACTCTTGCGCAATCATGCGGCCTCCATAATGCACTGCAGCGGGTGACCGGCCCGCTTGGCGGCGGCCTGCACCAATTCCACCTTGGTGGCCGCCACGTCCTTGCTGAACACGCCACACACCGCGCGGCCCTCGTGATGGATCTTCAGCATGATGAGGGTGGCCGAGTCGAGATCAAGCCTGAAATACTGCTGCAACACCATCACGACGAACTCCATCGGAGTGTAGTCGTCGTTGAGCATCACCACCTGGTACATCCGAGGCGGTTTCGTACGGGCAGCACGCCTCTCGGTGACCACGGATCCAGCCCCGCCGTCGCGCTTGGGCGCGACGGGCGGTTTGGGCGGCGGAGCCGGAGGATCTGCGGGCATGGGTCATTCTATCCAGCGGCACTTTTCACCATGCCGTCAGGGCGGTCAGTTGGCCACGATGGCGCTGCGGTGCTCGGCTGATTAGCGGCCTCCTACGGGCGCAGTTGCGGTAGCGCCACCCACACCCCGATTGCCGCGGACGGTTGTCTGCCCGCATTGACAGCCCTGCGACGACGCCGGGAGAATCCTGCTGTCTGTCGTGCCACGCGGCAGAGCCTCAGGGAGAAACGAGAATGCCAACAGGCACCGTGAAGTGGTTCAACGACGCCAAGGGTTTTGGTTTCATTGAATCCGATGAAGGCGGCCCGGACATCTTTGCGCATTTCAGCGCCATAGAGATGGACGGGTTTCGCACACTCAAGCAAGGCAGCAAAGTCCAGTTTGAACTGGTCCAGGGCCCCAAGGGCCAACTGGCCCAGGCCATCAAGCCGGTCAACGTGTCTATGCCGACTGACGGATGAGTTGACACGGCCCGGCGCAGCCTGATGCGCCCATGAACGTCGTCCCCGCACCCGTTTGGTGCCTGGGCAGCGGTTCGGTGTCAGTGCGCGATGACAGCCGTCACTTGTGTCGGCTGTGCCGCACTGCCACGCCAGCGCCGCAACAGCAGGGCATTCAGGACCACGCTTACGCTGCTGAAGGCCATCGCGGCGCCGGCAACCACGGGGCTCAGCAGGCCGGCGGCGGCCAGCGGTATGGCCAGTGCGTTGTAGGCAAAAGCCCAGAACAAGCCCTGCTTGATCTTGGCGTAGGTTTGACGTGAGACGTCCAGCGCGTCGGCCACCAGGCGCAGGTCACCGCGCATCAAGGTGATGCCTGCGGCCTGCATGGCCACGTCGGTGCCCGTGGACATCGACAGGCCGACATCGGCCGCCATCAGGCTGGGTGCGTCGTTCAGCCCATCGCCGACCATGGCCACCACCTGCCCCTGGCTGCGCAAGGATTGCACGATGGCGGC
Source organism: Aquabacterium sp. (assembly GCA_046160725.1). Taxonomy (GTDB): domain Bacteria; phylum Pseudomonadota; class Gammaproteobacteria; order Burkholderiales; family Burkholderiaceae_C; genus JBJXHB01. Next base: position 12,799 of record JBJXHB010000401.1, on the reverse strand, counting down.
CTTGTCGCCGGGCAACAGCGCGGCATGCACCTCATCGATGCCCAGCGCCCGGGCCACGGCTGCCGCGCTGCCGGCGTTGTCACCGGGGAGCATCACCGTGCGGATGCCCAGGGCGTGCAGCCGCGCGACCGACGCCGCTGCCTCCGGCTTGATGCGGTCACCAAATGCCAGCAGCCCCAGCACACCGGTGGCGTCGCCCGTTCGCTCCATCAGCCAGGACACCGTGCGTCCCTCGGCCTCCAGGGTCGATGCCTCGGCCGCCAGGCTGCTGCCCGGCAGCGCCTGCTGCTCGTCCAGCAGACGGTGGCTGCCGAGCAGCAGTTGTCGGCCATCCACCTGCGCCGACACGCCGCGGCCGGGCAAGACTTGTGCGTCCTGCACGGTTGGCACCAGCAGTCGCTGCATCCGGGCCGCCTCGGTCACGGCACGGGCCAGCGGGTGGTCACTGGACTGCTGCAAGGCCGCGGCCAGAATCAGCAGGTCGTCCCCGTCGACACCCGGCGCCGGCCGTTGATGGGTCAGCGCCGGCTGGCCCAAAGTCAAGGTGCCAGTCTTGTCGAAGGCCACCAGCGTCACCGCATGGGCGCGCTCAAGCGCCTCGGCATCCTTGATTAGCATGCCCTGACGGGCCGCCACGCCGGTGCCGGCCATGATGGCGGTGGGCGTCGCCAGACCCAGGGCGCAGGGGCAGGCAATGACCAGCACCGCCACAGCGTTGATCAGCGCCGTCTCCCACTGCCCGCTGTACAGCAGCCAACCGACCAACGTCGCCAAGGCCAGCCCCAGCACCAGCGGCACGAACACCGCGCTCACCCGGTCCACCGTGCGCTGGATCGGCGCCTTGGCAACCTGTGCCGACTCCACCATGCGGATGATGCGGGCCAGCATGGTTTCGGCGCCAATCGCGGTGGTGCGCACACGCAGCAGGCCTTCGCCATTGACCGACCCTCCTGTGACTTGGCCGCCCACTCCCTTGGCCACCGGCAGGCCCTCGCCGGTGATCAGCGACTCGTCGACATGGCTGCGACCTTCGACCACCACGCCATCGACCGGCACCCGCTCACCGGCCCGGATGGCCACCACATCATCGACGGCCACCTGCTCCACCGGTGTCTCGACCTCCTGCCCGGCCACCCAGACCCGGGCCATGGTCGGTCGCAGATCGTTCAGCGCCCGGATCGCGTCGGCGGTCTGCCGCTTGGCCCGGGCCTCCAGCCACTTGCCGAGCAGCACCAGCGTGATGACCGCAGCCGAACCCTCGAAGTACAAGTGCAACATGCCGTCACCTGTGTGCGTGACCAGCAGCCAGACCGACAGGCCGTAGGCCGCACTGGTGCCCAGCGCCACCAGCAGGTCCATGTTGCCCGCGCCAGCCCGTACGGCCTTCCAGCCGGCGCGGTAGAAGCGCCAGCCGAGCCCGAACTGGACCGGCGTGGCCAATGCCCATTGCACCCAGCCGGACAGCATCCAATGAATGCCGAATGGCTGCAGCAGCATCGGCAAGGCCAGCGGCAGCGTCAATGCCATGCCCAGCCACACCGGCCAGGCTTGGGGCAACGACGTCAGACCCGCTGAGCCGCTGCCGTTGGCCGTCGTGGGCACCGCCCGGGCACCGTAGCCTGCCTTGACCACGCTCGCGACCAGGCTGGACGTCGACGTACCCTCAACGACATCGACCGTCGCCTGGTCGGTCGCCAGGTTCACCGAGACCGAAAGGACACCGGGCACCTTGCGCAGCGCCTTCTCGACCCGGCCGACGCAGGACGCGCAGGTCATGCCCTCGATCTGCAGCCGGTACTGGCGTTGGCCGACTTCGTACCCGGCCTTGCGGACAGCGGCGACCAGGGCCGATGCGCCCAGCGGCCCGGATCCATGGATGCTCGCCGTCTCGGTGGCCAGGTTGACGGCGACGTCATCAACCCCGGGCACAGCCGCCAAGGCCTTCTCGACCCGACGCACGCAGGATGCGCAAGTCATGCCGACGATGGGCAGACGTGTTTCGTTGGTGGCGATCAAAGCGGCCATAGAGACCACTGTCGGGGTGATCGCGGGAATCTCAATGCCATCCGATGATGCTAGGGCCTGTTGAAGCCGCATCATTTTCTTCAGGCAGCCTGGCACAGAATCCCCATGTGAACCATGCCGACGCAGCCGACTTCGAGATCCAGATCCTGGGGCCGCTGCGCCTGTTGGCTTCCGGCGCCACCCTGCCTCTGCGCACTCGCAAGACCATGGTGATGCTGCTGATGCTGGCCCTTGAAGGTGACACCAGTCGGGCTCGGCTTTGCACCTTGTTCTGGCCCGACCTGGACAGCCACAGCGCTCGCCGCAACCTGCGGCGCGAGCTGGCGCGGCTGCGCGATGCAGGGGCCGGCGCCGCCGTGCTGTCGGAGGACGACCGCTTACGCGCCGCGCCCGGCCTGGGCAGCGACCTGCTGCGGGCCGAAGCTCTGCTCGGCGTCGGGCAGCCCGACGCCGCGCTGGCCCTGTGGCGGGGTTCGTTGGCTGACGGCCTGCCCGACACCGACGACAACGAGTCCGGCATCGGACCCTGGCTCGCGGGCCTGCGCAGCCGCGCTCTAGGGCTGCGGCGCCAGTGCCTGCAGGCCAGCGCCACGGCGGCTGAGCAGCGCGGCGACCTGGCGTCCGCCCTGGTGATCATCCAGGCATTGCTGCGCGACGACGGCCTGCAGGAACAACACCACCGCGATGCGATGCGGCTGCTGGCGGCGACCGGCCAGCGCGACGCCGCCCTGCGCCAGTTCGACACCTGTCGCACCCTGTTGGCCGACGAGCTGGGCCTGCAGCCCATGCCCGAGACGTTGGCCCTTGCGCGAGCCGTGCGGGCCGGTGCTTCGCTGACGGCACAGCCCTACCTGGCTCCAACGGCTCTGCCGACATTGGTGCCAGGCTCCGCGGCAGCACAGCAGGACCGGGCGGTGTACTTGCCGCCGCAGCTGCCCTTTGTCGGCCGCGAGGCCGAGGTGGCCGGCATGCAGCGTGCCTGGTCGCGCCGCCAACCGATCATTCTCGTGGGCGAGGCCGGGATCGGCAAAAGCCGGCTGGCGGTCGACTTCGCGGCGGCACAGGGGCCATTCGCCCTCGTGCGTTGCCATGCCGGCGACCGGGACCAGCCGCTGGCTGCGTTTGCCCGTGCCGTGAGCGTGCTGGCCGGCCAGCCGGCGGACCTGAGCGCAATGGAGCCCTGGGTCGCCGCCGAAATGGCCCGGCTGCTGCCGGGCGTCGCGGCGGTGCCGCCACCGCTGCGCAATCCGCAGGACCGCAAGCGCTTCGACGAGGCCTGCGTGCGCGCCTGGATGGCCTTGTCCACCGATGTCTTCGACGCGGTGGTGCTGGACGACTGGCAGCTCGCCGACACCGCCAGCCGTGCCATGCTGGCCCGTGTGGCGGCGCGCCGCCATGCGCAGGGCGGCGGTGGTGCCATCGAGCTGCTGACCTGGCGCGGCAACGCTGACGCGCCAGACCTGGTGACCACCGCTGAGGCCCTGAACGCAGACGTGCTGACCCTCTCCCCTCTGCCCGAGCCGGCCGTGCACGAGCTGGTGCGCCAGTTGTCCGGCGTCGCGGCACCGGTGCGGTTTGCCCAGCGCTTGCGCTCGGCCACAGGTGGTCATCCGTTTTTCATCGCCGAGGTGCTGCGCGATCTGGCGGAGAGGTCGCTGCTGCACAGTGACGCAGACGGCCGCTGGCACACACCGTACGACAGCCAGACCGAGGACTACCGCGAACTACCCCTGCCGGGCAGCGTACGGGATGCGGTGCTGGCCCGCGTGCGCCGCCTGGGGGCGCCGACGGCCCGGCTGCTGGAGGCCGCGGCGCTGGCCGGTGAGCCCTTCGGCGCCGTCTGGTTGGCGCAGGCCTGCGCCCTGTCCGAAGTGGAGGCATTGGCCGCCCTTGACCTGGCCGCACAGGCCCACCTGGTGCTGGCACGCGAGGGCGGCGGCTTTGCCTGGGCACATGACCTGGCGCGCATGACCCTGGCCGCCGCGCTGGAACCGACCCGCCGGCGGCTGGTCCACCATCGGCTGGCACTGGCGGCAGCCTCGGCCGGTGCAAGCGCCGATGCGGCGCGCCATTTCGAGGCCTGTGGCGAACCCACCCGCGCCGCGCTGCATCGCCTGGCCGCCGGTGACGCCGCCTTTGCCCTGCACGCATTGCATGAAGCCGCGCTGCATTGGCGCCAGGGCCTGGAAGACCAGCCCGCCATCGCCGAGGAGGCGGCCCTGCTGGCACGGTTATGTGAGGTCACCTGGCTGCTGGGCCGGCCTGACGAGGCAAGGGACCTGCATGCGCGATGGATCGGCCTGTCGCTGGGCCCGCTGGATGGCGAGTCCCCGGATGCGCCGCGACACCCGTCGATCACGCCCACCGCACGGATCGATGGCCAGCTGCGGGCAGCCCGCTACCTGAGCCAGAGCAGTCAGTCGATCGCAGCCCTGGCCCTGCTGGACGCCATGACGGCGCCGCAGGCGCCCGCGCTGCGCCTGCGCTGGGGCATCGAGCGCGTGGGTGCGCTGCATCAGATCGGACGCATCGACGAAGCGCTGGCCGAGGGCCAACGCATGCTGGCAGCGGCGCCGGCCGCCACACGCCAGCGGGCCGATGCGCTGGCAACCCTGTCCACGATCGCCCATTCGCACGGGAAGATGCAGCTGGCGGTCGAGCATGCCGATGCCGGCCTGGCGCTGTTCACCCGCCTGGGTGACGGCAACGGCCGCGCGCGCGCCCTGTTCTACCGTGGCGCCTTCAGCCTGGAGCTGGGACGGCTTGCCGCTGGCGAGGCCGACCTGCGCGCCTCGGCGGCGATGTCGGCGAGTCATGGCAATGTTTACCTGCAGCGCATCGCGCTGTACAACCTGGCCACGGTCTACTCCAACCAGACCCGGCCGACCGAGGCCTTGGCAGTGGCGCGCGAGGCCTGGACCACGCTGGCCGACGCGCCGCAGGAGGAGACGGCGCTGATGTTCCGCGCCCTTTTCATCGAATGCCACTACGTGGACGGCGACTGGGGCGCGCTGTGGACGCATCTGCAGCCCGCGGTCGCCGATGTGCTGGCCGGCCAGGTGCCGATGGCCATGATGGGCGTGGCCAACTCGGCCATGGAACCCGCCGCCGCGCTGGGCCAGTGGCCTGTCGTTCAACCCTTGCTGCAGGCGTTGGACGCCACGCTGTTCGACGACGTGCCGGTCGCGGCCGAGGTGATGTTGGTTTGCACCCATGGGGCAATGATCATGGGCGACCTGACCGCCGCCGAGGGCTGGCTGCGCCGGGTGCTGTCCGCCGACCGGCTGGAGAACCCGCGCGTGCGCTGTCGGGCCGAGCTGCTGCGCGCCGAGCTGCGGCAGGCCAAGGGCGGCGGATCCAGCCCGTTGACCGGACTGCCGCCCGACGACGACCCCGGCATGAATGCCGAACTGCGGTTGCGCGCGCTGACCCTGCGTTGCCGTGCCGCCGGCGGGCCGGATGCCGCCCTGCGCGCCCAGGCGCTGGCCGCGCTGGACGACCCGAGCGCCCATGCGGGCGCCGCGCTGGCACTGGCCAGGGCCATTGGTGGCCGCCCCTACACGCGGCATCGGCAACGGCTGGCAGCCAGCCTCGCGGATTGGCCGGCAGTGCAGCGCAGCTTTCTCGCCACCTGGCGCTGAACCCGTGCTCGTCCTGTTGTCGGCCAACAGTCGCATTGCCGAGCTGGGCCTGGGCGCGCTCGCGGTTCAAATGGCTGCGCCGCGGGTGACACGGCACTGGCGAAATCGGAGCAGCCCGCATTGCGCGGGAAGACACGCGCGACCGGGCATGCGAAAGCGCCGCCAGCCCGAGCCATGAAGGCCAGCCCGGTGCCGAGAACTGGGGGCAAAACCTGGCTCAAGTCCGTACAGGGCACGAACGGTGAAATATGCATGACAGGCCCATGCCGTCGCGACCCGGACCAGAGTGACCGGAAACAGGCGCGCTTGGAAAGGCACGGCCGATTGCGGCTCGGCGAACTGGCGGCATGACGCCTTGTGGCCTAATTATGGGTTTTCGACCCCAATTTCACCCACTCCAGGAGCCACCACCATGGGCAACAAGATCGTCACCGAGGCCGACCGCCGCGCCACCCCCCGCCCGGCCACCGTCCAGGGCACCAACAGCAATTCCAACGCCGGCCAGCGCGTCAGCAAGGAACGCGGCTCACATACCCGCAGCAAGAAGAACCCCGGCAAGCGCGCGCACAAGGGCGGCTGAGAACCACGCCACAGGCCTAGCGGGCCTGCGGCCCCGCCATGCTGCGCATCACTGAGCTGCGCCTGCCGCTGAACCACGCCGAGGGCGAACTGCGCTCGGCGGTGCTGGCGCGGCTGCGTATCCCGGACCACCAGCTGCAGCACGTCTCGATCTTCAAGCGCGCCTACGACGCGCGCAAGAAGGCCGCCGTGGTCCTCATCTACACCGTGGATTGCGAGCTTGCGCCAGCGGTGGACGAAGCCGCGCTCCTGCACGGCCTCAAAGACGACGCACAGGTGCGCGCCAGCCCGGACACCCGCTACCGCTTCATCGGCCATGCGCCGGCCGACTTCCGCGCCAGCGGCAGTCTGCGCCCGCTGGTCATCGGCTTCGGGCCTTGCGGCCTGTTCGCGGCGCTTGTGCTGGCACAGATGGGCCTGGCGCCCCTGGTGCTGGAACGCGGCCGGCCCGTGCGCGAGCGCACGCGAGACACCTGGGGCCTGTGGCGCCGTGGTGAGCTCAACCCCGAGTCGAATGTGCAGTTCGGCGAAGGCGGCGCCGGCACGTTCTCCGACGGCAAGCTGTGGAGCCAGATCAGCGACCCCCGCCACCTCATGCGCAAGGTGCTCACCGAGTTCGTGAAAGCCGGGGCGCCTGAGGAGATCCTCTACGTCAGCAAGCCGCACATCGGTACCTTTCGCCTGGTGGGCATGATCGAGAAGATGCGCGCCGAAATCGTGGCGCTTGGCGGCGAGGTCCGGTTCGGGCAGAAGGTGATCGATGTGCTGATCGAAGACGCGCCAGGCACGCAACCCGCGGCGCGCATCCGCGGCGTCGTGCTTGACGGCGGCGAGCAGATCGCGGCCGAGCATGTGGTGCTTGCACCCGGCCACAGCGCCCGGGACACTTTCGCCATGCTGCAGCAGCGCGGCGTGTACATGGAGGCCAAGCCCTTCTCGATCGGTGTGCGCATCGAACACCCGCAAGGCGTGATCGACCGGGCGCGCTTTGGCGCCAGCGCGGGCCACCCCATTCTGGGCGCGGCCGATTACCGCCTGGTGCATCACGCCCGCAATGGCCACGCGGTGTACAGCTTCTGCATGTGCCCCGGCGGCACGGTGGTGGCCGCCACCTCGGAGCCCGGCCGCGTGGTGACCAATGGCATGAGCCAGTACTCGCGCAACGAACGCAATGCCAACGCCGGGCTGGTGGTGGGCATCTCGCCGCAGGAGTACCGGCAGGACGGTCTCAAGGAAGGTCCAGTCAACCCGCTGGACGGCATCGCCTTCCAGCGCATCTGGGAAACACGCGCCTTCGATCTGGGCGGCGGCGGCTACTGCGCACCTGGACAGTTGCTGGCCGACTTTCTGAAGCAGCAGCGCACGACCGCGTTTGCCAGCGTGCTGCCCTCCTACCAGCCTGGCGTGCGGCCGACCAACCTGGCGGAGCCCGGCCATGAGGCCCTACCCGGCCACGTGCTGGCCGCGCTGCGCGAGGCATTGCCCGCCTTCGAGCGGCAGGTGAAGGGCTTTTCCATGCCCGACGCCGTGCTCACCGGCGTGGAGACGCGCACCTCCTCGCCTCTGCGCATCACGCGCGGGCGCAACTTGCAGAGCCTCAATGTGGGCGGCCTATACCCGGCGGGTGAAGGTGCGGGTTACGCCGGCGGCATCATGTCGGCGGCGGTGGATGGCATCGAAGCGGCCGAAGCCGTCGCGGCACAGTGGTTCGGCATTGCGCCCAGGACCGTCACCGCGATCGCCGTGCTCTGAACGAGATCGAAGCGGCGCCTCAGCGCGGACTTGACCCGGATGGACGGGACATCGTGGTCTGCCGTGAGACGTGCAGGAAAGACGAAGCCCCTGACATCTTCGACAAAGTCAGGGGCCCGTTGCTGATGAATGGGCGTCAAGAGACGCGGTGGGACGGCCTCACATGTGGTCGATCATGACTTGGCCAAAGCCGGAGCACGACACCTGGGTGGCGCCGTCCATCAGCCGCGCAAAGTCGTAGGTCACCTTGCGGCTCTGGATGGCGCGCTCCATCGACGCGATCATCAGGTCGGCGGCCTCGGTCCAGCCCCTGTGGCGCAGCATCATCTCGGCCGACAGGATCTCGGAGCCCGGGTTGACATAGTCCTTGCCGGCGTACTTGGGCGCTGTGCCGTGGGTGGCCTCGAACATGGCGATGGAGTCGCTGAGGTTGGCACCCGGGGCGATGCCGATGCCGCCCACCTGTGCGGCCAGCGCGTCGGAGATGTAGTCGCCGTTCAGGTTGAGCGTGGCGATCACCGAATACTCCGCCGGGCGCAGCAGGATCTGCTGCAGGAAGGCGTCGGCGATCGAGTCCTTGACGGTGATGTCCTTGCCCGTCCTGGGGTTGCGGAAGGTGCACCACGGGCCGCCGTCGATGGGCTGGGCACCGAACTCACGCTGTGCCAGCGCATAGCCCCAGTCACGGAAGCCACCCTCGGTGTACTTCATGATGTTGCCCTTGTGGACCAGCGTCATGTTGGGCTTGTCGTTGTCGATGGCGTACTGCAGCGCCTTGCGGACCAGGCGCTCGGTGCCCTCGCGCGAGACCGGCTTGATGCCGATGCCTGACGTGGCCGGGAAGCGGATCTTCTTGACGCCCATCTCCTCGGTCAGGAACTTGATGACCTTCTTCGCCTTGTCGCTCTCGGCCTCCCACTCGATGCCGGCGTAGATGTCCTCCGAGTTCTCGCGGAAGATGACCATGTCCACCTTCTCCGGCTGCTTCAACGGGCTGGGCACGCCGGCGAAATAGCGCACCGGGCGCAGGCAGACGTAAAGGTCCAGCTCCTGGCGCAGGGCCACGTTCAGTGAGCGGATACCGCCACCGACCGGCGTGGTCAGCGGGCCCTTGATCGACACCACGTAGTCGCGCACCGCGTGCAACGTCTCCTCCGGCAGCCAGACGTCGGGGCCGTAGACCCGGGTCGACTTCTCGCCGGCATAGACCTCCATCCAATGGATGCGGCGCTTGCCACCGTAGCTCTTGGCCACCGCGGCATCGACCACCTTCAGCATGACCGGCGTGATGTCCAGGCCGGTGCCATCGCCCTCGATGTACGGGATGACCGGTTCATCGGGCACGTTGAGCGAGAAGTCGGCATTGACCGTGATCTTCTGGCCGGCCTGGGGCACCTTGATGTGCTGATACATGTGGACGGGTCTCCGGTGGCGGTTGGGATGGAAGAGAAACGGCAGATTCTAGGAGCCGAGTACCCGCGCCCGCATGACGCGACACAAGGCCGCTGGCGGCACCGCGATCAGAAGCCGCAGAGCTCGGCAACCCGGTGCCAGAGACCGGCGCTCAGCGCCCAGCCCGATGCCGCGGCCACCAGCGCGCCGGCGGCGCGGATCGCCATCGCCGGTGAAGCCGGCACGGCACCGCGGCCCAGCCGCCGCCACAGCGCGGGCCCCAGCCACAGCCCCAGACCCGACGTCACCGCGAAGGCCGCGATGGCGGTCGCGCCAGCCGCCGGCGACGACGCCAGTGCCGCCGTCAGCAACGCGGACTGCAGCAGGCCGCAGGGCAGCATCACCCATGCGAGGCCCAGGCCGCCCTGGCGGGCGGCTCGGGCCGCCGACACACGCATGTGTGGCACGGCGATGGTCGCTTGCCCGCCAGCGGGCACCGTCCGGCCGATGGCCTGCAACCAGGCCGGCAGCCGGCCGGTGGCCAGCATCCAGATGCCCATGGCCAGGGCCGCGGCATGGACCAGGGTCCACACCGGCTTGAGCACCGCCGACAGCGCGCTCCATTGCCCGATCAGCTGAATGGCCATGGCCACCACGGCGCCGCCGGCGGCATAGCCAGCCGTGCGGCCCAGGTGCCAGGCGATGCCACCGCTGTCTCGGCCGATGGCCGCGGTACAGGCCGCGCCGCACATCGCCATGCAATGCGGCGTGCCGGCCAGCCCCAGCAAGGCCGCGCCGGTGATCAGGGCCGCATCCATATCGACGCCGGGGCTAGATCAAGCGCGAGAAATGCTCGCGCGACACCGCCTCGCGCAGATGACGGTCGAAGACCATCGCCACGGTCCTGACAAAGTACCAGCCCAGGGCCGTCACCTCGACATGCCTCGGGCCGCAGTCCACCAGCCCCATGTCGGCCAGGGCGCGCATGTCGGCCAGCTCCGGGCGGAAGTAGCTCGGCACGTCGATCAGGTGGGACAGCTCGATGGACTCGAAGTCCGGCCGGCCCTGACACATCAACGCCATGATCACCGACCGGCGCACCAGGTCGTCCCGCGTCAGCGCGAGGCCGCGCACCGTCGGGAAGCGCCCGGCCCGGATGGCGTCGTAGTACTCCTCCAGGGTCTTGGCACTTTGCGCATAACAGGAGCCGACCTTGGAGATGGACGACACGCCCAGGCCGATGAGGTCGCTGTCCGGCTGTGTGGTGTAGCCCTGGAAGTTGCGGTGCAGGCTGCCCTGGCGCCTAGCATGGGCCAGCGGGTCACCCGGAAGCGCAAAGTGGTCCATGCCGATGTATTGGTAGCCGGCATCCATGAAGCCGGAAATGGCGCTGCCGAGCATGGCCACCCGGTGCTCCGCCGGCGGCAGCGACGCGGTTGCGATGCGCCGCTGGGCCTTGAAGCGCTGCGGCAGGTGGGCATAGGCATAGACCGCAATGCGGTCCGGCCGGATTGCGCATACCTGCTCCACGGTCCGAGCAAAGGTCTGCGGGGTCTGGCGCGGCAGGCCGTAGATCAAGTCCAGGTTGATGGAGGTGAAGCCCTGCTGCCGGGCCGCCTGGACCAGGTCGACCACCAGCGCCTGCGGCTGAATGCGGTGCACCGCCTTCTGCACGTCGACGTCGAAGTCCTGCACACCGAAGCTCAGCCGGTTGAAGCCCAGCTCCCACAGCACCGCCAGCCTTTGAGGGCTGATGGTGCGTGGGTCGACCTCGATCGATACCTCGGCGCCCGGCGTGAGCCGGAACGCGGCCTTCAGCGCATCCATCAGCGCCCGCAACTCCGCATCGTCCAGAAAGGTCGGCGTGCCGCCGCCGAGATGCAGCTGCGACACCGGCCGGCCGGTGCCGATCACCGCCACATTCAGCGCAATCTCGGCCCGAAGCGCGTCCAGGTACGGCGTCGCTCGCTCATGATGGCGGGTGACGATCTTGTTGCAGGCGCAGTAGTAGCACAGCGACTCACAGAACGGCACATGGACGTACAGCGACAGCGGCACATGGCTGCGGTTCGTCGCGCCCGGCGCGTGTTGTCCCAGGGCCTGCCGGTACTCATCCGGGCCAAAGGCCTCGATGAAACGGTCAGCGGTGGGGTACGAGGTGTAGCGCGGGCCGGGTCGGTCCAGCCGACCGAGCATGTCCTCGCTGAGGCGAGGAGCAGGCAGGTGAGAAGTGGACAGGGCCATGCGACACCAATGTGCCAGCCTTGCCGCTGGCCGGTCTTGATCCATCTCAAGATCGGGCCGCTGGCGACATCGGCCCCCGGGAAACATAATCGAGACATGACAACCGAAGCGATCCGCATCCACGCCGAGCCCTTCAAGGTCGCCTGCTCGAACTGCAACCTGCGGGAGCTGTGCCTGCCGGTCGGGCTGAGTCCGCAGAGCCTGGAGCGCCTGGACGCCATGGTAACGAGCCGGCGGTCCGTGCCCCGGGGCGAGGCCTTGTTCCGGGTTGGCGCACGCTTCCAATCTCTCTATGCGGTGCGCACGGGCTTCTTCAAGACCTGCGTGTCCAGCGAGGACGGCCGCGACCAGGTCACGGGTTTCCAGATGGCCGGCGAGCTGATCGGGCTGGACGGCATCGGCACCGACCACCACACCTGCGACGCCGTGGCGCTCGAGGACTCGCAGGTCTGCGTGATCCCGTTCTCGCAGCTGGAGAGCCTGTCGCGGGAGTTCTCCGAGCTGCAGCACCAGCTTCACAAGATCATGAGCCGCGAGATCGTGCGCGACCACGGCGTGATGCTGCTGCTGGGCAGCATGCGCGCGGAGGAGCGCCTGGCGGCCTTCCTGTTGAACCTGACCCAGCGCCTGAAGGCGCGCGGCTTCTCGTCCACCGAGGTCATCCTTCGCATGACGCGCGAGGAGATGGGCAGCTATCTCGGCCTCAAGCTGGAGACGGTCAGCCGGGCCTTCTCGAAGTTCCAGGACGACGGCATCCTGGAGGTGCGCCAGCGCCAGATCCGGGTGCTGGACCCGGACAAGCTGGCGCGGCTGGTCAACCCGGCCAACTGCTGAGGCCGCCCGCGGCGGTACGCCGGCCGTTGGCCGCCGGGTGCCGCGCGGTCACTCCATTCCGCTGCGGCGGTTGACGGCCTCGGCGTCGAGCTCCAGCCAAAGGGCCATCAGGCCCGACGCCGCCGTGGCGCCCCAGAAGACCAGGAAGGCCAGCGTATAGATCGCGCTTGCCGGCCAGTCGTTGTCCCAGAAGCCGCCATGGCCTTGCAGATGCGACGGGTCGATGACGGAGAACACCACCATCTCCAGCACACCGGCCATCAGGAACGACGACCACAGCAAAGCCAGCAGTCGCCGGGCCAACGGGGTGTCGACCATGGCCAAGCCTCAAC
>JBJXHB010000400.1:0-7306 GCA_046160725.1 Aquabacterium sp. | reverse complement strand
CACAGCCCCTGCCCGCGGGCCAGGGCCTTCAGCTGCTGCATCACCGGCGGCGTGCGCAAGCGCGCCGCGGCGTCGCCGCCCTGCACCTGCTCGCCGTACAGGTGCTCGACCGGAAAGACATGCCGGTCCATGAAGTCGTCGACCTGCTGCCGCAACGCATTGGCGCGCGCACTGTGCTGGAAATCCATGCCTGCCTCCTGTGTGCTTGCCGGCGCAAGGGTGCCACGGCTGCGGTGATTTGCGCGGGCGGGCGGGCAGGGGGTTTCCACGGACGGGCGGTGGCGGTGGGCGCCTCTGTGGGGCTCTCGTTGTCGAGGACAGCTTTCAGGCAACCGAGCAGAACTGCCCGATTGGTGCTATCGACCCATAGGAGCCGGCGGCAGTCTTCTCGGTGATCGACCGGTCTAGCCTGGAAGTTGACCTTCACCGACGCCGTCGAGCAGATCAGGGTAGGCGCCAGCAGTCGTTCACGCCTGCCGGTCGACGACCGCAACAACCTCGCTGACGAACGACTGCATCCAACAGTCGCGAACTGACACTGCTGACCCAAGACGGCCCTACACCTCGAGCGAATCGACGCCGCAAAGTCGTCCCTCACTCGCGAAATCCAGTCCGACGGCAGTCCAGGCCATGGCCGCAGCGCCGGGCGCTCCCTGCACTTGAACGGCGACATCAGCAGGTGCGCGGCTCCATCGCTTGATGGCATACGATGACGCGGCGCCAGGCTGCTTCGAAGCGTGGCCACGATCGTCCACCTGGCTGAGGGGCATGCCATGAGCGAGGTCAAGGCCATCGTGCTGACCGATGTAGTCGACAGCACGCAACTCGCCCGCCAGATCGGGGATGTTGCGATTGCCGCCGTGTGGGGCGAGCACGACCGCGTCACGCGCGACCTGCTGCCCTTGTACCGGGGCCGCGAGATCGACAAGACCGACGGCATGCTGATGATCTTCGATGATGTCGAAGACGCCGCTCGCTTTGCGTTGCACTACCAGGCGGGGCTGGCCGCCATGCGGCTGCCTCTGCGCGCAAGGGTGGGCCTGCACGTGGGCCCGGTGGTGCTGCGCGAGAACTCCGCCGCCGATGTGGCGCTGGGCGCCAAGCCGCTGGAGGTGGACGGTGCGGCCAAGGCGATTGCCGCGCGGGTGATGTCGGTGGCGCTCGGGGGCCAGATCCTGGTGTCCGGCCCCTCCTTGCAGGCCCTCGAGCTGGCCCGGACCTGGCAGGTGCAGTCGCACGGCCACTGGCGGCTGAAGGGCGTGGACGAACCGCTGGAGCTGTTCGAGCTGCGTGAGCCTGGCCTTTCCGGGGCCAGCTTCCTGCCCCCGCCCGACAGCGACAAGGCCTATCGCGTGGTGCCCCGCGGCGAACTGTGGCTGCCCGTTCGCGAGATCCGCCACAGCCTGCCCGCCGAGCGCGACGCCTTCATCGGCCGCGACCTCACGCTCAGCGAAGTGGCGCGTCAACTGCAGGGCGGCGCCCGGCTGCTGTCCGTCACCGGCCCGGGCGGCACCGGCAAGACGCGTCTCGTCACGCGCTTTGGCTGGGCCTGGCTGGGTGAGTTTCCCGGCGGCGTGTGGTTCTGCGACCTGAGCGCCGCGCGCAGCCCAGAGGGCGTGGTGCACGCCGTCGCCCAGGGGCTGGGCATGGCGCTGGGCGCTGAAGACCCGGTGGTGCAGATCGGAAACGCCATCGCCGGGCGCGGGGCGTGCCTGGTCATTCTGGACAACTTCGAACAGGTGGCGCTGTATGCCGCAGAGACGCTGGGCCGCTGGCTCGACCGTGCGCCACAGGCACGTTTTGTGGACACCTCGCGCGAGGTGCTGGGCCTGCCCGGCGAGCGTGTGCTGTCGCTGCACGCCTTGCCGGCCGACGAAGCCGTCAAGCTTTTCAAGGACCGTGCCGAGGCGGCGGCCTCGGGTTTCGCCAGCGACCCTGCGGACGAAGCCGCGATCCTGCCGCTGGTGACGATGCTCGAGGGCCTGCCGCTGGCCATCGAACTTGCGGCGGCGCGCTCCCGGGTGATGTCACCCCGGCTGCTGCTGCAGCGCATGGGCGAACGCTTCAAGCTGCTGGCCTTGCCCGGGCAGCGCAAGGACCGCCAAGCCACGCTGCGCGCGACCCTGGACTGGTCGTGGGAGCTGCTGCAGCCGGCGCTGCAGGCGGCGCTGGCGCAGCTGTCGGTGTTCGAGCGCGGCTTCACGCTCGATTCGGCAGAGGCCGTCATCGATGCCGGCGGCTTCGATGACGCGCCCTGGGCCGTGGACATCGTGACCTCGCTGGTCGACAAGTCACTGGTCAGGCGGCTGGGCGGCGACCGCTTCGACCTGCTGGTGACCGTGCAGCTCTATGCCGACGAACAACTGCGCACGCAGGGCCGCTTTGCCGGCAGCGGCGCACAGGCACTGGCTGCAGCGCAACGTCGCCACGCCAGCTGGTTTGCCGGCCTCGGGCCGGTGCGTGCCAGCGGCGGGCGCTGCGTGGAACTGGACAACCTGGTGGTGGCCTGCCGGCGTGCCGTGGCCTTGGGCGAACCCGAACTCGCCGTCGGCACCCTGGACTGTGCTTGTGCCGCCCTGGGCCGGATGGGGCCTTACGCCGTGAGCGTGGCGCTCGGCGAGTCGGTCTGCGCCATGCCGGGCCTGCAGGGTGGTCTGGCCGCTTCGGCAAGAGTCCAACTGGCCCGGGACCAGATGAACTGCCGACGGCTCGACCTGGCCCGGCCGCTGCTCGAAGAGGCTGCGCTGCTGGCGCAGGTGGACGGCGACGAGCGGCTGCACGCCAGGCTGTCGGCCATCACCGCGCAGTTGCTGATGCGTGAGGGCAAGAGAGACGCGGCTTTCGCCGAGGCCACGAACACCGTGAAACTGGGGCGACAAGCCCAGCAGCCACGGCTGGAGTGCCGTGGCTTGCTGCTGCTGGCCGTGTGCCACAACTGGGCGGGCCGCCTGGACGACGCCGAGCGCGCGTTTCTTGAGGCGCTGGCGCTGGCGGCACGGCCTGACTGCCTGGACATGCGCGGCGGCATCCTGCACAGCCTGAGCGCGCTGCACAGCCAGCGCGGCAGGCCGGACGAGGAACTGGCCTGCCTCGAGGAAGCGCTGACCCTCGCCAACGACAGCGACGATCGCCTGGGCCAGGTCGACGCGCTGGGCAGCCTGGCCTGGAGCTACTACCTGCGCGGTCGCTACGCCGAGGCCCTGGCGACCGCGATTGCCGCGAAGGCCGCGGCACGCGAACTGGGCGCCTTGCAGAAGGAGAACACCTCCCTGTGCAACATCGCCATCATCCGCGAGGCCCTCGGTCAGTCCGACCAGTCGCTGCTCGACTTCGGGGCCGCCGTGGCGACGGCGCAGGAACTCGGCGACAAGAACTACGAAGGGCAATTCCTGGCGTACTTTGCGCTGTTGCACGCGCGACAGGGCCGGCATGACCAGGCCACCGAATGCCTCGAGCGCGGCGAGGCGCTCTTGCGCGAGACTTCCGATCCCTTCTCGCTCGCCATCCTTCAGTGCAGCCGGGCCGAGGCCCGCCACAGGGCCGGTGATGCCCAGGCCGCGGGTCTTGCGCTGGCAGCGGCCGAAGCGGCAGCCGTCGAGTTGGGTGCGGGTGAGACTTCGGAACTAGGCATCAGCTTGGCACGCGTGAGGGGCCTGGCGCCAACGGCTTGAATGCTCCCGCGGCTCGTGCAGCCGGTACGGGCACCGTCTGCTGAAGTGCTGCATCAACCGCTACTGCGCCATCACGAAGGGCTGTCGCATCGGCGGCAGCGTCTTCAGCAGGCCCAGGCCCAGCGTCGCCGGAAAGCCGATGGCGAAGATGTTGACTGCGGTGCCGCGCGCGAGATAGCGCCGAGCACGAGGTTGACGAAGTGCAGCACGGTCGCCAACGGGGGTGCGATCCGCAGCCCGGTTGCTGACGTACCGGGTGCATCGGACTTCGACCGGACCTGCGACAGCGTGAGTGACCGCCTTGGAGAATGGTTGCGTACGGACGCTCGTCGGCTCATGTCGGCTGCACCTTGAAGCTGGCCATCGGTGCTGGGACTTCCTGTTCGCCCGGATGACCGGAACTGGCCGGTTGCCGGCTCCGACGAGGGGCGGCTTCCCGGCGATGCAATCACCAGTGAGCCTCCTGCGACCACGCAGCAAATCGGGACCGGAAGCAGGTCAGCCGAAGCAAACTGTTAAGCCTTTGCACCGACTGAGGACCGCTGGCGTCGTCTGGCCGTTGTCGGTGCGGTTGACCCAGGGCAACGCATCTGGCGCCCTCCGCACCCGCCGCGCTTGTCCGAGCAAATTCGTCGTCACCTCAAACGCACCCGCACCTCGGGCTCTGCCGGGCATGGCTGGCATCATCGAGCAGCGGCAAGCGCCCAGACGCGACTGCAGTTTGCGCAAGCGGAACAGGAGCATGCCGGCACGGCTGGGCGCGGATGCGCCCCGTTCATGAATGGGATGCAGACATGAGGCCCGCCCTTTGCCGGCAGGACAGCGCCATGCTCAAGGCCGCATGAGCAACGAAAGCCTACGGACAAAGCGCCATGCCAGGTAAGGTCGCCATCATCGCCAACCCGATGTCGGGCCGTGACGTGCGGCGCCTCGCCGCGCGCGCGAGCAACATGACCCACGAGGCGAAGCGTGACCTGGTGGCGCGGGTCGCGACGGGGCTCGACGCGCTGGGCGTCGACGAGATCATGGTTCTGAAGGAGCCGTACCGGGTGTCGTCGGGAGCGCTTGAGATGCTGCCGCTGCGCGCCAGCGTGAGGCTGCTCGACGTGGGCGTGACGAACAGCGCCGCCGATACCGTGGCCGCCGTGCACGCGGCGCGCGCCGCGGGGGCCGATGTCATCGTGACCCTGGGTGGCGATGGCACCAACCGGGTCGTCGCACGCACCTGGCCCGACGTTCCGCTGGTGCCGCTTTCGACAGGCACCAACAATGTGTTTCCGGTTCTCACGGAGGCCACCAGCGCCGGTGTCGCGGCCGGGCTGATCGCGACGGGCGCCATCGCGGTGGACGAGGCGGCCCGCCGCTGCAAGCTCGTCCATGCCCGCTCGCGGGGCTGGCACGACATCGGCGTGATCGATGCCGTCCTCCTGCGCCCTGACCACATCGGCAACCGCCTGCCCTTCGATCCGAACCGCCTTGCGGCCCTGGTGCTCACGCGGGCGGAGCCCTCGGCCGTCGGCATGTCCCCGATCGGCGGGTACCTCGACCCGATCGGCTTCGATGACGATTGCGGCCTGGCGCTGCGCTGCGGCGCCGATGGTGGTGCCGGCGATGCGGGTGTGACGCTCCACGTGCCGATCTCGCCCGGACTGTTTCGCGACGTTCGGGTGGCGTCTCATGCCCGGGTCGCCTTCGGTGACAGCGTCGAGTTCGTCGGGCCGGGGGGTCATCGCCTTCGACGGCGATCGCGAACGCGAACTGGTCGACGGTGAGGTCGTGCGCATCAGCGTCGAGCGTGACGGGCCACCCATCGTCGACATCGCGGGCTGCATTCGGCTGGCGGCCGCGCGCGGGCTGTTGGTCGGCCGGCGCTGGATGCCGCCGAACCGATAGTCGGGTTGCGGGGCCCGCACGGGTCGGGGCCTGACAGGCACCCGGCCGCTAAAGTGCGGCGCACTGCTTCGGGAGATCGAATGGCCTATGCCGACTACACCGCGCTGCGCGTGGCCCAGCACGAGGGCGTCGCCCGCGTGACGCTGGACAACGGCCCGATCAACCTGCTGGACCGCGCGCTCTTCAAGGAGCTGATGCGGCTGACCGACCAGCTGGCCGCTGACGACGCCGTGCGCGTGGTGGTGCTGGAGTCGGCCAACCCGGGCTGGTTCATCGCGCACTTCGACGTCGGCCTGATCCTGCGCTTTCCCGCCGACGCGCCGGGGCCGGTGGACCCGGCCGCGCCGCTGTCGAACTTCCACCGCATGTGCGAGGCCTGGCGCACCATGCCCAAGGCCACGATCGCGCTGGTCGAGGGGCGCGCCGGCGGCGGCGGCAGCGAGATCGCGCTGAGCTGCGACATGCGCTTTGCGCTGCAGGGCCGTGCCGTCTTCAACCAGCCCGAGGTGGCGCTGGGCATCCTGCCGGGCGGCAGCGGCACCGTGCGGCTGGCCCGGCTGCTGGGCCGATCGCGGGCGCTGGAGGTGGTGCTGGGCTGCGATGACGTTCCGGCCGACCTGGCCGAGGCCTGGGGCTGGGTCAACCGCGCGATGCACGCGGCCGAGCTGCGGCCGCATGTGGACCGCCTGGCGCGGCGCATCGCGTCGTTTCCCGCTCATGCGGTGGCGGCGGCCAAGGCCAGCGTGCTGCGCGCCGAGCGCGGCGTGGTCGACGACCTGCAGGCCGAGGGCGCCGCCTTCCAGGGCACACTGGGCCATCCGGACACGCGGGCCGCCATGCAGCGCTTTCTGGCAATGGGCGGGCAGACACCCGAGGCCGAGGCGCGCCTGGGCGAGCTGGCCGCCGAGCTGCACCGCCCGCCTGAGACAACCTGACCGCAGCACAGGCCGGCGCCAGCCGACCCATGCCCATACCCTGAGGACTCCCCATGCATCGCCGTCTCTTCATGGCCTCCACGGCTGCCGCACCGCTGGCCGCCGTGCCCATGGCCGCCGCGGCCGCTGCTGCGCCGGCGGCCGCCAACCCCGCCGCGCGGGCGGCGCAGTCGCTCTTCGACCGCTACTGGCAGGCCCAGATGGAGCAGTACCCGGAATGGGCCACCTATGTCGGCGACCACCGCCACGGCGACCGGCTGCGCGATGCCTCGCCGGCGGGCATCGCCGCGGAGTTCGACTCCGCGCGGCGGTTCCGCACCGAGGCCCTGGCGCTGCGCACGCCGGCGCTGCCGGCCGCCGAGCGGCAGTCACTGGACATCCTGCTGCACCAGCTGGACGACCACCTGGCGCTGGAGCCTTTCGAGGGCTTCCGGCTGATGTCGCTGGGCGCGCGCTCGGGCCTGCACAGCGACATGGCCGAGCTGCTGCAGGTCTGCCCGGTGGACAACGACGAGCAGACGCAGCAGTTGTTCAAGCGGATCGGCGCCTACCCGCGCCGCATGGCGCAGGAGATCGACGGCCTGCGCCGGGCGCGCGGCCTGCGCTGGGTACCAGCGCGGCCGGTGCTGCAGCGGGTGCTGGAGCAGATCGACGACATGCTGCGCCTGCCGCTGGCCGAGTCGCCCTTCATGGAGCCGTTCAAGCGCCTGCCGGCCGACCTGCCGCAGGCCCGGCGCCAGGCCTTGCGGCAACAGGGCGAGGCGGCGGTGCGCGACCAGGTCCTGCCGCAGGTGCTGCGCCTGCGCG
>JBJXHB010000399.1:0-5052 GCA_046160725.1 Aquabacterium sp. | reverse complement strand
GGGTGCTCCCGCGTCTGCACCAGGTTCGGCGCCAGCGCGTCCTTCCGCCGCGCGGCCATCGCGCCGTGACAGCCGAGCTGGCGCGCGAGGATGGGCTGCTGCTCGCGCGTGGCGCCACACACGATGTTGCCCAGCCGCTCCTTCAGGTCCTTCAGCGACCCGGCCAGGCAGAAGATGGCCATCACCTCGGAAGCGACGACGATGTCGAAGCCGTCCTCGCGCGGATAGCCGTTGGCCGGGCCGCCCAGCGAGACGGTGATGTCGCGCAGCGCGCGATCGTTCATGTCCATCACCCGCCGCCAGGCGATGCGCCGCAGGTCGAAGCCGAGCTCGTTGCCGTGGTGGATGTGGTTGTCGATCATCGCCGCCAGCAGGTTGTGGGCCAGAGCGATCGCGCTGAAGTCCCCGGTGAAGTGCAGGTTGATGTCCTCCATCGGAACCACCTGCGCATGGCCGCCGCCGGCCGCGCCGCCCTTCATGCCGAACACCGGACCAAGAGACGGCTCGCGCAGGCAGACCACCGGCTTGCGGCCGATGCGCCGCAGCGCGTCGCCCAGGCCGACGGTGGTGGTGGTCTTGCCTTCGCCGGCCGGCGTGGGGCTGACCGCGGTCACCAGGATCAGCTTGCCGTCGGGGCGGTCTTCCAGTGAGCGCAGGTAGTCCAGCGACACCTTGGCCTTGTCACGGCCGTACGGCACCAGCGCCTCGTCCGGTATGCCCATCCGCGCGGCGATCACGCCGATGGGCAGCGGCTTGGCCGCCTGGGCGATCTCGATGTCGGACAGCATGCGCGGCGTCTCCTCGATGTGCGCGTGCATTGTGTCGGCGCAGTGGGCCGGCTCAGTGCCGATCAACTCGGTCGTTGACGTGTGGCCGCTGATCTGCGTCACCCACCGACCAATCCCGTGCTGCCGTAGCGAGCATGCTTTCGACAGGCGGCTGCGCCGGCCTTGGGCTTGCCGCGCGCATGTAGGAGGCGAACCGTTCGCGGACAGCAGCAAGTCAGCGCAGGGCCCACTTCTGCCCCGCGGCCAAGGTCAACGGACTGAAGGTCCGGACGCGACCTCAGGTGCGCCCGGCGCGCTGCGCCCGGGCCAGCTTGTCCAGCAGCTCGCGGAATTCGCGCCCGCCATCCAGGTTGGGGTTGACGTCGAGCGCACGCTCGTAGGCGGCCAGCGCCCGTACCGCGTCGCCCTGGCGGAAGTGGATCTGCGCCATGCCGCCCAGCGCGCCGAAGTGCAGCGGGTTGCGCCGCAGCACCTCGTCGCAGTCGCGCAGCGACTCCTCGTCCCGGCCCAGCAGGTACAACACGGTGGCGCGCTTGTTCCAACCCTCGGCAAAGGCCGGCCGCAGCCGGATGACCTCGCTGAACAGCGCCAGCGCCGGCGCCAGGTCGCCGGCCTGCATCAGCGCGGTGGCGCGTTCGGCAAGCTGGTCCACGCCCTTGTCGCCCGAGCGCATCCACATTGACCACAACGCGGCCTCGGCGGCCTCGCGCACGGACTCGTCGGCATCGCGCAGGCTGCGCGCCAGGCGCTCGTTGTCAGCCATGGTGCCCACGGCGCCCAGCCGCTGTACGGCGGCGAGGCGGCGGGTGGGGTCGGGGTGGGTCAGCCCCTGCAGCGCCTGGGTGCGGCTGACGGGCGCGGTGGTCTGGGCCGCAGCGGGCGGTCCAGCCAGGCCCAGGGCCATGGCGAGCACGACGCCGAGCGCGACCGCGGTGACGCCGCGGTGGGCGGTGCTGTCGCCGTGCCGGGAGCGCCGTTGGTCGTCCCAAAGGATGCGGTGACGGGTGGCAGGCTCAGCTGCCGGCAGGGACTTGCGGGTCATGGCCCGAGTGTGCCGCCGCGACGGCCGTGGCGCCAGTGGCCTGCGATGCCATCGGTGGTGTCACCTGCTGCGCATAGGGCAGCAGCACCACGGCCCCGGCCGGCACGGCCACCAACAGCAGCGCCAGCACCGCATCCACCAGCAGGGCGCGGTTGGTCAGTCGGTACAGCGGGTTCATGGCGGGCTCCGGCGGCGGGGTGAAGCGATGGCCGCCATGGTGCCGGCTGCCGGCATGGCCGCCCAGCCGGATGCGATGACCGGCGCCCCGTGTGTGCCGGGATGCCGCAATGGGCGATGAAGCGACGGCGCCGCGGGGCGCCCCGGGTCAGTCCGCCGCGGCCAGGAAGCCGAGCGCCACCATCCGCCGCAGCATCGGCAGGCCGGCGCGCGCATAGGCGTCGGCATCGGCCACGCCACCGCGCGCCGCGGCCTGGGCAAAGGCGGCGCGCAGTGACGGTGCGCTGCCGAGCTGGGTCAGCAGGAACATCACCTCCGGGTCCAGCCCGGCCTCGAAGCCGATGCCGTCCTCGATGCGCAGGGTCATCTGCCGGATGCGTGGCCGGCCGTCGTCGGGGTGGAAGCGCAACTGCTGCTCGACCACCACCCCGGGCGCCACGCGCAGCCGGCGTGCCAGCAACGCGTCATCGTCGGCCCCGGCCAGCAGGTCCTGCGCGGCGAACAGGCGCAGCAGGTGGTCGCTGGCCTGTACCAGGCGTTGAGGCGGCAGGGCATGCGTCTGCAGCCCGTGGGCGCCGGCGCGGCGGCGCAGCACCAGCGCGCCGTAGGCAATGCCACGGATGCCCAGGCCGGCGTAGTAGTCCAGCCACTGGTCGATGCGCTGCTGCTGGCGGGCCGGGTCGGTGGGGTCGGGCGGGTTCCAGCGCACGGCGGCCTGCAGCGGCGTGTCGGTGGCATGGTGCAGCAAGATGGCGTCGCAGCCGCTGTCGCGCAGCCAGTCGCGCACCGGTGCCGAGAGGTCGCCGTCCGGGTCGGCGATCCAGCTGATCTGCACCGATGCCATCCCGTCGTCGGCCAGGTGGGCGGGCAGCTCGCGCACGATCTGCTCGCTGACGCTGTGGCCGCTCAGGCCGCTGTCGCGGTAGATGAACTCGCTGACCGGCGAGATCACGTAGGGCGGGTTGCAGACGATGGTGTCGAAGCGCTCGCCGGCCAGCGGCTCGAACCAGCTGCCCTGGCGACACTCCACCACGGCCAGGTCGTTGAGCTGCGCGCTGAAGGCCGCCAGTCGCACCGCATGCGGATTAAGGTCGGTGGCCAGCACCCGGTCGGCGTGGGTCGCCCCCAGCAGGGCCAGCACGCCCAGGCCAGTGCCCAGGTCGAGCAGGCTGCCGGGCCGGCGCACGGTGAGCTGTGCCAGAGCGACCGATGGGTTTTGCACCGCCGGCACATGGTCGGCGGCGGGCGGCACGCCCGGCTGCAGCGGCAAGTCGCAGGCCAGCACCAGGTGCTCGTGCGGCATCAGGCGCAGCAGCGGTTGCAGCAGGCCATCGTCGCCCGCGGCGGCCAGGCCCAGCAGCAGCAGGTCGTCCACGCCCAGTGGTGCCAGGGCGGCGGCGGCCTGGTCCGTCGGAACCGGATGCGAAAGGGCGAACAGGCGCACCAGGGTGCCAAATGCGCCCAGCGGCTCCAGCAAACGTGCATGCACCTGACGCCCGGCCTGGCGGTTGGCGGTCTCCTCGGTGGTGCCCAGTGCCTCGGCAATGGCCTCGGCGCTGTAGTTCAGCTCTGCCAGGCGGGCGCGCAGCCGCCGGGCCAGGTGAGGGTGGTCGAGGCTGGGGTCTGGACTCATGCCGTCATCAGGTTTGCAACGCGTAGAAAGCCAACGCCGGGCTTCGGATGTCCAGCCGGTCGAAGGCACCGAAACCGGCCTCTTGTGCGAGTGCGCGTGCCCGCCGCTCGCCCCAGCAGGCGCCCAGGCCCGGGCCGCCCAGCGCCAGGCTCTGCGGCACGCAATGCAGGCAGGAGATGCCGTAGAGCATGCGCGCGAACGGGTTGGCCAGGTTCTCGTGCAGCTGGTCGCTGACCTTGGGCTCGACCATCAGGTACGTGCCTCCCGGCGCCAGTGCCTGGCGGATGCGGCGCAGCGCGGCCGGCGGGTCGGGCAGGTCGTGGATCACGTCAAACGTGGAGATGAAGTCCCAGCCCGGCTCGGTCGGGATGTCTTCGACGCCCATCGTCTCGAGCTGCACCGTGAGCGTCGCTGCCTGCGCGGCCGCGCGTGCCAGTTCGATCGATCGGCGGTCGGTATCGATCCCCATCACCTGGGCCTGCGGGAAGGCGCGCTGGATCGCGATCGGCACCACGCCGGCGCCGCAGCCGATGTCCAGTGCGCGGCCGCCTGCGGCCAGGCGCTCGACCAGCCCGGGCACCTTGGGCAGCCAGTCGCGCGCCAGTCGGTTGTTGTAGACCGATCGGTTCATGGCCGCCAGGGCCTCGGGCAGCTCGGCGCCGTATGCCTCGAAGGGCAGTCCGCCGCCGGACTTGAATGCTTCGGTCAATGCCGGCAGCGCGGCGGCCATCGTGGGCAGGCCACGGAACAGCCCCGCCAGGTAGTACTCGGAGTTCGGATCGATCAGGAACTGCGCATGCTCCGGTGGCAAGGTGAAGGCGCCGGTGGCGGGATCGAGATCCACATAGCCGGCCCCGGCCATCACCGCGAGCCACTCCTCGGCATAGCGTTCTGCGATGCCGGCGCGCTCGGCCAGCCCGGCCGGGCTCAGCGGCCCGGCATCGGCCATCGCGCGGAACAACTGCAGCCGGTCGCCCACCAGCAGCAGCGTGGCCGCCAGTGTCGTGGCCACGTCGCCGACCAGGCGGCTCATGAAGGCATTGGCGCGCTG
This sequence comes from Aquabacterium sp., assembly GCA_046160725.1. GTDB lineage: Bacteria > Pseudomonadota > Gammaproteobacteria > Burkholderiales > Burkholderiaceae_C > JBJXHB01. The sequence continues at coordinate 361 of JBJXHB010000399.1, read as the reverse complement.
CTTGTCCATGGTCTGACCTCTCGATTCAGTGGTTGATCGCGGGCTCAGCGCCCGCCCAGCCCGGCCTCGCGCGCGACCACGATGGCCTGCGATCGGTTCTCCACGCCCAGGCGGTCGAAGATCGCCGACACCTGGTTGCGCACCGTCTTCTCCGACAACGCCAGCACCGCCGCGATCTGTGCGTTGTCGCGGCCCATGGCGATCAGCTCCAGCATCTGGCGCTGGCGCGGGCTGAGCATGGCGAAGGTGGCTGCGGCGCTGGGGCCCGAGCCGCCGCGCGGCAGAAAGGCGTCGACCGCCTCCAGCCAGCGCTGCCAGCCGGGTTCGGAGGCCAGCAGCAAGTGGTTGCCGGACTCGATCG
>JBJXHB010000398.1:0-4382 GCA_046160725.1 Aquabacterium sp. | reverse complement strand
GAGGTCGGCGGCGAGCGGCTGAGCGAGATCGAACTGCTGCACAACTGCATCTTCCTGCTCAACGCCGGCCACGAGACCACATCCAACCTGATCGGCAACGGCGTGCATGCCATGCTGACCCAGCGCGATCAATGGGAACGCCTGGTGGCCGACCCGGCGCTGGCCGGCCCGGCGGTCGAGGAAGCCCTGCGCTTCGAAAGCCCGCTGCAGCTGAACAACCGCCGGCTGACCGCGCCGCTGGCCCTGCGCGATGTGGTGCTGCCGGCCGGCGCCTTTGTCACGCTGGGCGTTGGCGCCGCCAACCGCGACCCGGACGTCTTCGACCAGCCGCAGCGGCTGGACATCGGCCGCAAGCCGAACCCGCACCTGGCCTTCGGCCACGGAGGGCATGCCTGCATCGGCCTGAACGTGGCGCGGCTGGAGGGCCGCATCGCCTTTGCAGCGTTGGCCCGGGCCCTGCCGCGGCTCGCGCTGCGCGGCGCACCGGTGCGCGACATGCGCATCCGCTTTCGCGGCTTCAAGGCACTGCCGGTTGCGCTGGACTGACGGGTGCCGTGGCCCTGGGCGGCGGGATGGCCCATGGCTTGCGGCCCTAAACTGCGTGCCCTCGCCGGCTACCGCCCTTAACGGCCTTCCAGGTGTCATCCAAGTCCCGCCAGAGCAGCCACGCGACCGGTGAGGTGAAACTGAGTGAGGTGGCCGCCCGCGCAGGGGTGTCGCCGAGCACCGTATCGCGAATCCTGAACGGCACCGCCATCGTCAGCGACGACAAGCGCAGCGCGGTCGACCAGGCGATTGCGGACCTGGGTTTCATCCCCAATCCCATGGCGCGCGCGCGGGCCGGCGGGCGCACCTTGAGCATCGGCGTTGTCACCCAGGCCATCGACAGCCCCTACTACGGTGTCGCGCTGCGCGGCATCGAGGACGAGCTTGACAGGTCCGGCTACAGCGCCCTCTTCGTCAGCGGGCACTGGAACCCCGCGGAGGAGGCCCGATGCATCGACATCCTGAGATCGCGCCGTGTCGACGGGATCATCGTCCTGACGGGGCGCCTCAGCGACGCGGCGCTGCGCGGCCATGCCAAGGCGCTGCCGGTGGTGGTGACCGGTCGCAACTTGAAGGCGCCAGGGCTGTTCGCGCTCAATTTCGACAACCTGGAGGGTGCGCGCCTGGCCACCCAGCACCTGATCGACCTGGGCCACCGGCGCATCGCCTGCATCACCGGCGACACCGCCCACCCCGATGCGGTCGAGCGGCTGAGCGGCTACCGGCTGGCCTTGTCCCAGGCCGGACTTGCCATCGATGGGGGCCTGATCGCGCCGGGACAGTTCAATGAAGAGAGCGGCCGCCTGGCGATGGAGCGCCTGCTGGACAGCCGGCAGCGCTTCAGTGCCGTGTTTGCCTGCAACGACCAGATGGCGTTCGGCGCCGCGCTGGCGCTGTATCGGCGCGGCATGTCCGTGCCGGGCGATCTGTCCCTGGTCGGCTTTGACGACCTGGCCCAGGCCACCTATGCAACGCCGCCGTTGACCTCGGTGCACCAGCCCGGCTACGAACTCGGACGACTCACGGCCGCCGCCATGCTGCAAATGCTGGCTGGCCAGAACCCGACGGCGGCCATGCCCGCCCCGCAGCTGGTGGTGCGGGACTCCAGCCGCCGCTGGCGTCAGAAGTCCGCGCCTTCGCAGCGCTGAACAGTTGTCCGGCTGCCCGGGCCGATCGGCGGCGGGAGCAGCCTGGATCAAGCGCTCGACTGGCCTCTCGGGTTTACCTTGATCGCCAAACCAGCTTGGTGCACGAACAATTGTGAAAGCGCTTTCACTATGCCTGCCGATACCTGAACGCCGGTCCGAGGGCGTCCGACATCCGCCACAGGTTCGCCCATAAGGAGACAACCCTTGTTCACCCGTACCCATTCGCGCCGCCAGCCGGCACCGGCCGGCCCGACCGCCAGCCCCGTCGCCGCCGCTTGTGCGTTGTTGTGCATGGCCACGGCTGCGCAGGCGCAACAGGCACCGGCTCCAGCCCCGGAATCCCAGACCGTCGTCATCACCGGCATCCGTCGCGCGATCGAAAGCTCGATTGCCACCAAGCGCAACTCGGACTCGATCGTCGAGGCGATCTCGGCGGAGGACATCGGCAAGCTGCCCGACTCCAGCATTGCCGAGTCGCTCGCCCGCCTGCCGGGCCTGACCGGCCAGCGCAGTTCCGATGGGCGGGTCAACGTGATCTCGATCCGTGGCCTGTCGCCGGCTTTCTCGGGCGTGCTGTTGAATGGCCGCGAGATGGTGAGTTCGAACGACGGCCGGGCCGTTGAGTTCGACCAGTTCCCGTCTGAGCTGATCGGCTCGGCCACCGTCTACAAGACGCCCAACGCCTCGCTGATGGGCCAGGGCCTTTCGGGCACGGTGAACCTGATGTCGCGCCGCCCGCTCGACACCCGCGGGCGCGAGGTGGCAATCAATGTGCGCGGCGAGACCAACTCGCTCGGCACACAGGTGCCGGGTGTGACAAGCCCCAACGGCAACCGCCTCAGCCTGTCCTACGTCAACCAGTTTGCCAACAACACGGTCGGCGTAGCGCTGGGCTTTGCGCACCTGAAGTCGACGACGCAGTCGCGCAGCACCGAGCTCGACCAGTACGGCGACTTCGCGCCGTATGGCCTGCCGATCGGCGGGATTCCGCCGTCGCTGTTCAACAAGGAACCCAACTGGGGGTTCACCAACTCGGCCATGTTGCCGATGGTGTGGCGGTCGTCTCAGTCCACCAAGGAAAACGTTCGCGACGGCCTGATGGCCGTTCTCGAATACAAGCCGAACAAGGACCTGCGCACCCAGCTTGATCTGTACTACTCCAAGTTCGATACCAAGGAGGTCGGTGGCCTGCAGACCAGCTTCCTGTTTGAAAGCTGGGGGCAGGCCGGCATCACCGGCTCGAACAACACGCTGTCCAATGTGGTGACCACGCAGGTCGGACGGAACACGTATGCGACGCAGGCCACATCCAGCGGACTGCCCGTCACGACGACCAACTGGACCACCAAGCGCCGGGACGTCATTTCAGCGATCGGTTGGAACACCGAGCTGAAGCTGGGTGCTGACTGGACGGCCATTGCCGACCTCAGCTACTCGCACAACAAGCGCGATGAGACCTACCAGGAAGTCTTTGCCGGTCCTTGGGACAACGCCAACAACGGATGGGCCTACGGACAATTCCGTTGGAACATTCCAGTCGACGGCGGCGCCCAGTCGCTGACGCCGGCGGTGCCAAACTTCCTGTCCAACCCGTCCGCGATGCGCTTTGGCGACCACTCCGGCTTCCTGTTCGTGCGAGGCGAGCCGCGCTGGACGGGTGTGATTCGGGATCCCCATGCGGACGACGAGATCAAGTCGCTGCGCCTGTCGGCCAAGCGACCCCTGGAATTGCTGGGCGTGTTCAGCCAGGTCACCGGCGGCGTCAACTTCACGCAGCGCGAAAAGAGCATCGAGAAGAACGAGACCCGCCTGGTGATGCCGCTGGACACCAACGGCCAACCCATTCGCGACATCCCGGTCGGCGCCGTGCTGGCACCGTTCAACATGTCGTGGGCCGGGTTGCCCACGCTCCTGCGGCTGGACATACCGCGCCTGGTGAGCTCCGGTGCCCTCGGCACGAAGGTGGCCGAGGTCCAGTTGAAGGGCAACGACGCCTTCGTGAACGAGACCATCTCCACGGCATTCGTCCAGCTCGATATCGACGCGACGTTGGCCGGTGTTCCCGTGCGAGGCAATCTCGGTGTGCAGGCGGTGCAGAGCGACCAGCGGTCGGAGGGGTTTCAGTTTCTGGGCCTGGACAACGACAACCCGGACTTGAGCTTGCTGATCCGGCGCAAAGGCGGTGCCAAATACAACGATGTGTTGCCCACCCTGAACCTGGTGGCGGAGTTGCAACCAAGCCTGATTGCCCGTTTTGGCCTGGGCATTCAGACGGCGCGGCCTGAGATCAACAGCCTGCGCGCCGGCGGAAGCACGCCACGACTGAACACCAACCCCGGCCCGGACGAGGGTACCTGGCAGGTCACCTATGCCGGCAATCCGGACCTCAAGCCATGGAAAGCCAGTGCCATCGACCTCTCGGTCGAGAAGTACTTCGGCAAGCGCAGCTATGTGTCGTTTGCGGCGTTCCGCAAGAACCTGCTGAGCTACGTCACCGCGTCTGAGCGGCCGGTCGACCGCACGCAGACGCCGCTGCCACCGGGGTATACGCCCTCGCCGGGGGTCGTGGTCCAGCCCTTGGGCGGTGAGATCAAACCGCGCAACGGCAGCGGTGGTCGTGTCGAAGGCTTCGAGGTCGCCGCAGCGCTGGAAGGTTCGATGCTGACGCCCGTGCTGGACGGCTTCGGC
>JBJXHB010000397.1:0-2806 GCA_046160725.1 Aquabacterium sp. | reverse complement strand
GCTGGCGCGCAAGATGAGTGGCAAGCGGCTCGGCATCGTCGGCATGGGCCGCATCGGCAAGGCCATTGCGCAGCGTGCGCTGGCGTTCGGCATGAGCGTGGCCTACACCGCGCGCACGGCCAAGCCGGAGCTGTCCTACCGCTTCCACCCCACGGCGCAGGCGCTGGCCGCCGAAAGCGACTTCCTGTGCGTGATCACCCCCGGCGGCGCGGCCACGCGCCACATGATCGATGCCGCCGTGCTGCGCGCGCTCGGGCCGCAGGGCATCCTGGTCAACGTGGCGCGCGGCTCCGTGGTCGACGAGCGGGCGCTGATCGATGCGCTGCGTGACGGGACCATTGCCGGCGCCGGCCTGGACGTGTTCGAGGACGAGCCGCGCGTGCCGCAGGCCCTGATCGACATGCCGCATGTGGTGCTGAGCCCGCACATCGGGTCGGCCACGCATGAGACCCGGCAGGCCATGTGCGACCTGGCGGTGGCCAACCTGAAGGCCCACTATGCCGGCCAGCCGCTGCTGACCGTGGTGCCGGAGCTGCGGACGTGACCATCACCGCGGCCACCTTTCGCCTGGACGGCCGGCTGGCGCTGGTCACCGGCTCGTCCACCGGCATCGGCCTGGCGCTGGCCCGGGCGCTGGGCCAGGCCGGCGCCCGCGTGGTGCTCAATGCCCGCGGCGCCGACAAGCTGCACGCCGCGCAAGCGCAACTGCAGGCGGAGGGCCTGACGGTCTATGCCGAGGTCTTCGACGTCACCGACCCGGCGGCGGTGGACGCCGCGCTGTCGGCCATCGAGCGCAACATCGGGCCGCTGGACATCCTGGTCAACAACGCCGGCGGTACCCGGCGCGCGCCGTTCCACGAGCTGAGCTGGGGCGACTGGCGCGCCATCATGGACACCAACCTGGACGGCCTGTTCATCGTCGCCCGGGCCGCGGCGCAGCGCATGGTGCAGCGGCGGGCGGGCTGCATCCTCAACATCTGCTCGGTGCAGAGCGAGCTGGGCCGGCCGGGCACCTCGGCCTATGCCGCCAGCAAGGGCGCGGTGAAGATGCTGACCAAGGGCATGGCGGTCGACCTGGCGCCGCTGGGCGTGCGCGTCAATGCCATCGGCCCCGGCTACTTCAAGACCGAGCTGACCGCGGCGCTGGTGGCCGACGAGGCCTTCAACAGCTGGCTGGTCAACCGCACGCCGGCGCGGCGCTGGGGCGATGTGCAGGAGCTGGGCCCCTGCGCCGTCTTCCTGGCCAGCGACGCCGCCAGCTTCATCCACGGCCATGTGCTGTACGTGGACGGGGCGATCACCGCCTCGCTGTAGTCCGCATCGCCGACGTCACGCAGGGGCCACGCATGGACAGCTTCACCCAGGTCATTCTCTTCACCGATACCGACGGGCGCGCCCGCTGGCGCGACACGCCGGTGGCGCTGGCCGACGGCACGCCCGCGTCGCGGTTGTCGGCCCTGATGCCCAGCGGCGGGTTGCAGCTGCGCCGCAGCCCGGTGGGCTTTCGCAGCACATGGCACTGCACCACCACGCCGCAGTGGGTGTTCATCCTGGGCGGGCGGATGCAGATCGGGCTGCGCGACGGGACGTCGCGCGTCTTCGGCCCCGGCGAGCATTTCTTCTCCGACGACCGCCTGCCCGACGGCGCGGCCTTCGACGCCGAGGTGCATGGCCACTGGAGCGCGCAGGTCGGTGACGAGCCGCTGGTCACGGCTTTCGTGCGGGGCTGACACCGGGGTCGCGCTGCGGCCTGTCGACCCACCAGGCCGCCGTAGCCATGGCGGCCGACATCGTGACGCCAAAGGCGACATCCAGCGCGGCCAGCCAGGCCGGCCAGGCGACCAGGGTGGCCAGGTTGGTCAGGTCATACGTCCCATAGGCGACCGCGCCGACCAGCGCGCCGCGGCCGGCAGCAACGACAGCGCTGGGCGGCGGCGGCCGCAGGGCCAGCAGCACCAGCGCCAGCGGATAGCCGAGGTACCAGATGGCCGCGGCCAGCCAGCGCGGTTGCGGCAGGAACAGGGCGCCCCGTTCCTGCCGGTACAGCGGCGCTGCCACCAGGCCCAGCCAGAGGGCGTCGATGACCAGCAGGGTGGCCAGGGCGGCCAGCCAGCGCTTCAGACCTGGACCCATGGGCAGACTCCCCGACCCGGGCTCGGCGGGTCGTGCCGGCAGCCTACCGCGGATGGCGCCTCACTGGGCCGGTTGCGGACTTTCCCCTTGCCGCGGTCTCGAACTTGTCTGATAACCTGACCAGATGAGACCGCGCACCGCTGCCCCGCCTGCGGCCGCCGTTGCGGCCGTTGCAGCCGCTGCGGCTGATCCGGGCAAGGCCGCCAAGACGGCCAAGACGGCGTCAGCGGGCTCGGCCGGGTCGGCACTGCATCCACAGCGCCTGAGCGACCGGCTGGCCGACCGCCTGACCGACTGGATCGAGCAGGGCGCGCTGCAGCCCGGCGACCGCCTGCCCACCGAGGCGGCGCTGGCGGCCGAGCATGGCGTGTCGCGCTCGGTGGTGCGCGAGGCGGTGCAGCGCATCAAGTCGCGCGGGCTGCTGGTGTCGCGCCAGGGCTCGGGCGTGTTCGTCGCCCGGCCGGCCGGGCAGCAGCCGCTGGCCTTCGACACCAGTGTCCTGGACTCGATCGACGCCGTGCTGCATGTGGTCGAGCTGCGGCGGGTGATGGAAGGCGAGATCGCCGCCCTGGCGGCCGAGCGCGCCGGCCGTGCCGGCGTGGCGCGGCTGCGGCGCGCGCTGCGGGCGATGGACGATGCCACGGCGGCGGGCCTGGACGGCCTGGCCGAGGAC
>JBJXHB010000396.1:0-4622 GCA_046160725.1 Aquabacterium sp. | reverse complement strand
AACCGCTGCGCCGTGGCCGAAATGAACCTGCGAACGAGAGCCGTTCGCCGCCTGACCGACGACGCGCAGTGGCACTTCGAGCTGCCGCGCTATGCACCCGACGGCCGCCGGCTGGCGCTGCTGGCGTCGCACACCGGCCGTCTGCACACCCTGCCGGCACGGCCAGCGCTGGTGGACCTGGGCGGCACCCAGCTCCAGCCCGTTTGGCGGCCGCTGGGCCTGCATTGGGACCACGAAGCCGGGTCGCCTCCCCGCTGGTCGGCCGACGGCCAAACGCTGTACGTGACGGCCGAAGCCAGCGGACGTTGCCCCCTGTGGCGTTGCGATCTCGACCAGCCGCAGGGCCGCTTCGAGGAGCACACCGCCGGCGGCTGGGTGCAGGGTTTCGACATCGGCGGGCCGGCGGGCGCCGAGGTAGTGGTGACCGTGGCGGACGCGCAGACCCATCCGCCGCGGTTGGCGTCACAGGCTGGACAAGCCCCGGCGCGGCGGATGGACCGTTTCAACGACCGCCTGCTGTCCCGGGTGCAACTGGGACGCAACGAAGCGGTGACGGTCCCAGGCGCTTTGGGCGACCCGGTGCAGATGTGGCTGACCTACCCGCCCGGCTTCGACCCGCGGCGCAAGCACCCGGTGATGCATGTCATCCACGGCGGGCCCTACGCGGCGGCTGGTGACACCTGGAGCTGGCGCTGGAACGCGCAGCTGCTGGCCTCGCAGGGGCACGTTGTCGCGCAGGTCAACTACCACGGCAGCAGCGGCTTCGGCCATGCGTTCAAGCACAGCATCATGGGCCGCCTGGCCCAGCTGGAACAGCAGGACATCGAGGCCGGCACCGACTGGTTGTTGCGACAGCGCTGGGCCGACCCGAAGCGCGTGTACGCCACCGGCGGCAGCTACGGCGGCTTTCTGGTCGCCTGGCTGAACGGGCACAGCGAGCCGGACCGGTATCGCGCCCACGTCTGCCACGCTGGCGTGTTCGACCGTGTGGCCACCTTTGCCGCCGATTCGTGGCCGCACCGCCGGCATGACCTGGGCACCTGGTACTGGGACGACCTGGCCGCCGTGCACGCGCAAAGCCCTCATGCCCATGCGCAACACATGCGCACGCCGACACTGGTGATCCACGGCGCGCAGGACTTTCGCGTGCCCGACTGCAACGGCCTGGCGTACTACAACACCTTGAAGGCACTCGGCATCGACGCCCGGCTGTTGTGGTTTCCTGATGAGAACCACTGGGTGCTCAAGCCCTGCAACTCGCGCCAATGGCACACCGAGTTCTTCGCCTGGCTGCAGCGGCACGGGGCCGTGGCGTCAAGGCGCGGGCAGCGGCCTTGACCCGCGCGACAGCAGGTGATCGAACTCGGCCACCGGCATCGGCGGTGAGAACAGGTAACCCTGGTACTCCTGAACGCCCCGCTCGGCCAGCCAGGCCAGTTGCTCGGGGCGCTCAACCCCTTCGGCCACCATGTGCAGGTTCAAGGCCTTGCACATCACGATGATGACCTCGGTCAGCGTGTCCGACTCGCCGATGGTCTGCACGAAGCTGCGGTCGATCTTCAAGGTCTGCAGCGGATATCGCTGCAGATAGGCCAGGTTCGAGTAGCCGGTGCCGAAGTCGTCGATCGCGATCGTGAAGCCCATGCTGTGCAACAGCTCGAGCACGCGGCGCGTGTGCTGGTCGTTGCCCACCAGCACCGACTCCGTGATTTCCAGTTCCAGGTCGCCGGGCCGGCAGCCGGTGCGCTGCACGATGTCCTGCACGCTGGCCACCAGCTGCGCACCCGCCAGCTGCCGCGGCGACAGATTCACTGCCATCTTCAGCGTATGGCCGGCGTCACGCCAGCGCACCTGTTGAAGGGCCGCGGTTTCCAGCACCCAGTCGCCAATCTGCCCGATCAGCCCGATCTCTTCGCACACCGGCACGAAGACCAGCGGCGACACCAGGCCGCGTTCGGGGTGGCGCCAGCGCAGCAGCGCCTCGGCGCCCACCAGGCGGTTGTCGATCGTCAGCTTGGGTTGGTAGAAGAGTTCGAACTCTCCGCGCTCCAATGCGTGGCGCAGTTCGGTTTCCAACGCCATGCGCGATTCTGCCCGGGCCTGCATCGCCGGGGTGAAGCCGGCCACCGCATTTCGACCGGCGTCCTTGGCGCTGTACATCGCCAGGTCGGCATGGCGCATCAAGGTCTGGATGTCGCTGCCGTCGCGCGGAAACAGGCTGGTGCCGATCGACGGCGTGACACGCACTTCGGTCGACAGCAGCATCACTTCGCGTGAAAAGCTGGCCAGGATTCGCTGCGTCAGCAGCTGCAGTTCACCCTCGGTCCCGTGCAGCACGGCCAGCACCAGGAATTCATCACCGCCCAGCCGTGCCACAAGGTCGCCTTCGCGCACCACGGCACGCAGGCGCCTCGCCATCTCGACCAGCAGTTGGTCACCGAAGGCATGACCCATCGAGTCGTTGACGGTCTTGAAATGATCCAGGTCGATGAAGATCAGCGCCGCCTGCAGGCGCCGGTCCTGCAGGTGCTTCAGCGCAACGCCGAATTCCTGCAGCACGTAGCTGCGGTTGGGCAGGCCGGTCAGCGTGTCGTGGTGGGCCAGGTGCTGCGCCCTGGCCTCGGTGCGTTTGAGTTCGGTGACGTCGACTTCGCTGACCAGGAAGGCTTGTCGACCGCTGGCCGCGTCATGGCAGCGGGTGGCATGCACCTCGTGCCAGCGCTCGCCGTCGGTGGTGTGCACCGGCGCCATCAGACGTGCTTCGCCGTTCGCCAACAGTTGCGACAGCAGCGTGCGGTAGTCGCGGTTGTTGACGAAACGATGGCCGGACTCGGAGGGTGCGGGTTGTGTGTTGCGCGCCGCCGGGTTGCGGTAGAGCACCCGGCCCTGCCAGTCGTACAGCGAAATCATCACCGGCGTGTGCAGCAAGGCGTCGACACAGCGCCGTGAGTCGGGGTCTTCGCTGCGCTCGTCCAGCGCCTCGCACAGCATGCCCATGCGGCCATCGGCCAGCCGGTGGCCGGTGAACACCACCGTCAATGTGCGTGGCTGACCCTTGGGGTACAGCGTCCACTGCTCGGTGAAGCGTGCCGGGCCGCGTTCGAAGTCTTGCTGGTACTGCTGCAGCCGCCGCGCCACCGTGGTTGACATGTCGGCGCCCATGTCGCGTTGGCGCAGATCGGCCACCGTTGCAGCCTGCCACAGCGCCAGCGCCGCCGGGTTGGCCCAGTGCACGCGGCGAAAGTCGAAGTCGAACACCCACACCGCGCGTTCGATCCACGACAGGGCCTCGTAGCGCTTGAAGTCATCGATCAGGGCGGATGCTGGGTTCGGGTACTGCATGGAAGTTGCGGCGGCGCGACGGACGCGCCCGTGCCTGCTGCCCGGATGTCGGCCTGCCCAGCGGCAACTTGAGGCACGTCAAGCCTCGCAGCACAGCAGGACCGGCCAGAATTCCGCCCCATGACCACAGCCCCGCTGCCGCCGGCCCCGGTGGCGTCAATCACCGCCTTGCTGGCCGATCTGGTGGCCTTGCCCAGCCGCGCGGGCCTGGATGACCTGGCGCCGGTGGCGCGCTGCATCACGGCCTGGTTCGAAGACCGGGGCTTGAGACACCGCCGGATGAACGGCCCGAACGGCGAGCCATTGGGTCTGGTGGCCGAGATCACGGGCGGCCGCGCTCGCGGCCCCTGGGTGCTGCTGGACGCGACCCTGGACACTGCTGACTTCGGTGACCCAACGGTATGGACCCACGCGCCCACCTCGGCCCGGGTGGAAGGCGGTTGGCTGCACGGCCGCGGCAGCGCCGATTCCAAGGCCGGCGTTGCGCTGTTCGCCCACCTGTTGCTGGAGTGGGCGCAGGCCGACCGCAGCGCCATGGCGGGCCACCCGCAGGCCGCCGCCACCCGCATCGACTGGATTGCCGGCTGGCCGCCGAACCGCGTGCCCGACAGCCACCCGATGGTGGCGGCGCTGCAGGCCGCCAGCCTCGAGGAGTGTGGGGTGGCGTTGCCGGCGCGGGTGGTGGGGCCGTCCAACATCGGCAACTACCTGGCCGGGCTGGGGGTGCCGGCGCTGTGCGGCTACGGCGTGCACGGCCACGGCATCCACGCCACCGACGAGCGCGTTCGGCTGGACAGCATCGGCCCGGTGTACCGGGTCTATCGCGGCGCGTTGCGGCGGCTGTTCGGCGCAGGCTCAGCGCCTTCCCCCTAGCTTGAACCCACAGCTTTGCGCAGCTTCACACCATGACCGACAACGCCGGCCGGCCGCGCCGCGTTGTGCAGCGATGCACCTGCACACCTCCACCCCTTCACAAGGCGGCGGCGCGCCACCGGGCTTGCGGACCAGCGCCGCGGCACTGGTGGCCACGCTGGTCGTGTCGCTGACCGCCGGCTGCGTGATCCAGCCCACGCGCCATCCCTACCGCTACGCGCCACCGCCGCCGCAACAGGCCGCGCCGGCTGCCCCGCCGATGTACTTCTACCCCGAGCGCGGCCAACCCGAAGCTCAACAAGACCGCGACCGCTACGAGTGCTACCGCCTGGCGGTGCGTGACAGCGGGGTCGACCCGGGCATGACCCCGGTCAGCCGGGCCTGGTCACCCCCGCCACCGCCGGTTC
>JBJXHB010000395.1:0-6428 GCA_046160725.1 Aquabacterium sp. | reverse complement strand
CGCTCCGCGGCGGCGGCCAGGTGCCATCGGGCCTGGCGGCCATCGCCCAGCCGAGCCTGGGCCACGGCCATCCAGAAGTGGACTTCGGCCTGCTCCTCGTCGCGCGCCAGCTCGCGCGCAAACCAGTCGCGGGCCAGCGCCGGCTCGTCCCGGTTCAGCGCCGCCATGCCCAGGTCGAAGAAGTGGTACGGCGGGTACGGCTCCAGCGCCGCCAGCTGTCGCGCCACCACCAGGGCTTCGGCCTCTCGGCCGGCCGCGCGCAGCACGCTGGTCAGGTTGGACAGCAGGGCGGTGTTGGCCGGCTCCAGCGCATGCCCGGCGCGCAGTGCCGCCTCGGCCAGCCCGAGGTGGCCACGGCGCCAGTAGGCCACCGCCAGCACGTTGTAGGCCGCGGCATGGCCGGGCGCGGCCGTTACCGCTGCGCGGGCATGGGCATAGGCGGTGTCGATGGCGCCGTCGGCCAGCGCATCGGCAGCCCGGTTGACATGGAACAGGGCCACCAACGTGGCCTCGTCGATCTCGTCGCTGCGATGGCCCCGCACCTCGTGCGCCGGCAGAAAGTCGACCACCAGCCAGCGGTCCTGCTCCAGGCCGGCCCGCCGCTCGGCCAGCACACGGCCCAGGCCGAGGTTGACATGGCCGCTTTGCAGCGTCAGGCCGCCGCGGCGGCTGTAGCTGGTGTCGGCGTGTACCCGGCGGTACTGCACCGCCAGGCCCATCTCGCGGGCAAAGGCGGCGGTCATGATGACCAGCGTCAGGCAGTTGCCGTGGCGTTGCTCGAAGGCCTCCTGCGCGGTCAGCGTCGCGGCCGGGTCGTAGCGCAACTGCAGCATCGAGCGCGTGTACAGCGCGTCGATCAGGCCGTCCTGGGCGCCCCGCAGCCGCACCTGGCCGGCGATCTCGTGGGCCAGGTAGCGCTGCATGGCCGGGCTGAGCGCGAACAGCGCCTGCGCGGTCGGCACGGCAACGGGTTGGAACAGCGTGTCGTGGAGCAGGGCCGGGTCGGCGCTGCGTGCCGCCGGGCTGCTGGGTTGCAGGCCGGCGCAGCCGGCCTGGGCCAGCGCCAGCAGCAGCAACAGGCTGGCCAGCAGGGCGCGCGGGGCTGACGAGGGCTTCATGTCAGTGGCGCCCGGCCGCCCGAAGCCGCTGACGCGCCCCCTCGGGGGGCAGCGAGTGAAGCGAGCATGGGGGTCGTTTCATATCGGGCCCGGCATCGGGCGTCGATCAGGTCCCGATGGCAGGCGGGCCGATCCTACGCCGCGGGCCGCCGCGATGGTGGCCCGGTCCTGTCACGCCCTGTCGCGGCGGGCGGCAGCCCGGCCGTTGCCGGTCACGGCGCGTCGACAATGCCCAGCTTGACGGCACCGGTCGTGCGCCAGGCAATGGCCACCTGGCCGTCGCGCACGGCAAGGGTGGCGGTGCCCTGGCCGGTGTCGCTGCCGGCGGGCTGCACCGCCTGCCAGGTCAGGCCGCGGTCGCGCGAGATCCGCAGCGCCAGCTGGCGGGTGCCGGTTTCGGCCTGGGCCTCGCCGGCGCTGGGCCAGTCGCCCCAGGCCACCGCGACGGTGTCGCCCGCGCAGGCCACGGCGACGTAGCGCGCGCTGGCGTCGAGCTGGCTGCCGGTGGCGCCGCTGTCCAGGTCGACCAGGGTCTGGCTCAGCCAGCCGTCGTCGCTCCAGGCCAGGTGGGCACTGCCGCTGGCGGTGTGCCAGCCGACGAAGCGCCGGCTGTCGCTGCGGCAATGGGCGCCGTCCCGGCCTGGCTGCACCAGGTGGCGGGCCGCGCGCACCTCGCCGGTGTCCATGTCGATGCCGGCCTGGAACAGGGCCGGCAGGTCGCCGCTGCTGCCATCGCGGTGGTCACGCCAGACCAGCTCGGGCATCTGGTCGTCGGCACAGGCCAGCGCGGCGCCGGCGGTCTGCAGCCCGGCGTCGGCCACGGCCGGCAGCCAGTCGCTGCCGTCGTGCCGCGCCACCATCAGCGGCCCCTGGCTGACGGAGGGCTGGGCGCTCCACACCACCAGCTGACGCCACTGCCCGGCCTGCTGGAACAGGCAGGCGGTGGGCAGCGCCGGGCCGTCCGGCGCGTCGCCGATGGCCTGGGCCGTGTCCCAGGTCTGCCCGCCGTCGCTGGACTGGCGGGCCATCAGCCGGCGCTGCGGCGCGGTCTGCACGTACACCGCCAGCAGGCGGTTGCCGCGCGCGGCCAGCGTGGCGTTGTCCACGGCGCTGGCCAGGGCCTGGCCAGCCGGGCCGCCGCCGGCCCAGCGGGTGGCATACAGGGTGCCGTCCTCGGCATGCAGGGTGACCGGCACGTCGGCGATGGCCACGCCCTGCTGGGTGTTGGCCGGCATGGCCAGCGTAGCCGCACCGGTGTCCAGGGTCTGCACCGTGGCGGTGGGCGCCGGCGGCGGCGTGGGCGCGGGTGGCGGTGCGGGCACCGGTGCCGGTGCCGGTGCCGGTGGGCTGGCTGCCTGCGGGCTCTCGCTGCCGCCACCACCGCCACCACAGGCGGCCAGCAGGAAGGCCAGGCTCAGTGTGGCCAGACGGCCGGGGCGGGGGGTGGGGACAACAACGGCAGACCACATCGCGAACTCCATGGGCATGGGTATCGCGAGGTTTTCGGCCGTTGGAGGGCCGCACTTGCGGAATCGTCGACGCCGGCGCGGGGCCGGGCGTGCAGCCCTGCACTACTTCGCCTCCAGCCCCGCCTTCTTGACCAGCTTGGCGTACTTGGCCAGCTCGCTGCGGAAGCTGGCGGCGGCCACCTCGGACGTCGTGATGTTGATCGTGTTGCCCTGCCGGGCCATCGTCTCCCTGACCGCCGGGTCGTTGAAGGCCTCGGTCACCGCGGCATGCACGCGGCGCACGTCGGCCGCGCTCATGCCCTTGGGCCCCAGCACCGCGAACCAGGCCTCCACCACATAGCCGGGCAGGCCCTGCTCGACGAAGGTCGGGATCTCCGGCGCCGCGGCCACACGCTGTGGCGTGCCCACGCCGATGGCCTTGAGCGCGCCGCTCTTGAGATGCTGCTGCACGCTGGGCAGCGCGGCGGTGGCGAACTCCACCTGGCCGCCGATCAGGTCGGTCACCATCGGGCCGACGCCCTTGTACGGTATGTGCCGGGCCTCGGCGCCGGCCTCGTCCAGGAACATCTCGGTGGCCAGGTGCAGGATGGTGCCGATGCCGCCACTGGCGTAGTTCAGCTGCCCGGGCTTGCTCTTCAGCAGCGCAACCAGCTCGCGCGAGTTGCTGGCCGGCAGTTTCGGGTTGGCCACCAGCACGATCGGTGTCGAGCCGACGATGGCAATGGGCGTGAAGTCGCCCGGCATGTCGAACGGCAGCTGCTTGATCACGCTGGGGAAGATGACCACGTTGTTCGACACCACCGACAGCGTGAAGCCGTCCGGTGCCGAGCGTGCCAGCTGCTGCAGTCCGACCACACCCCCGGCGCCCGGCTGGTTGTCGACGAACACCGGCTGGTTCAGCGCCTTGGCCAGGGCCGGCTGCGCGGCCCGGGTGATGGCGTCCACGCCGGAGCCGGTGGCATTGGGCAGCACAAAGCGGATGTTCTTCTCACCGGTCTGGGCCCAGGCGCCGGTGCCGCCGATGGCCAGCGCCGCCAGCAGGCTGCGGCGCGCGATGGTGGTGGGGTGCATGGTGGTGTCTCCGGTGCGTAGTTGGTTGACTGGCCGTGTGGCGGGGATGGCAGGGCGCCGTGGACGGTTCAGGCGACCGCCGACGCGGCACGCAGGGCGGCAATGCGCGCATCGTCGCAACCGATGCCCCGCAACACCTCGTCGGTATGCGCGGCCATGGCCGGCGGGTCGAGCCGTACACCGGGCCGATGGCCGTCCAGCGTGATCGGGAACAGCGCCACGCCCACCTGCTGCCCGGCGCGCTCGCCATCCGGCAGCGTGATCGGGGCCAGCCCGCCGGTGGCCTTCAGATGCGGGTCGTCGAACAGGTCCTCCGGCCGCGCGATGGGCGCATAGGGCAGGCCGGCGTCCTCCATGATGCGGGCCAGCTCGTCGGCCGACCAGCGCGCCAGCCGCTCGCGCAGCGCGGGCATCAGCGTCGGCCGCGTCCGCACGCGGCTGTTGTTGTCGGCATGGGCCGGGTCGGCCTTGAGGTCGGCCAGGCCGAGTGCGTCGCAGAAGGTGGCCCACTGCGCATCGCTCACCGCGCTCAGGAAGATCTGTCCGCCGTCCTTGACCGTGAACACGTCGTAGACGGCCCAGGGACTTTCGCGCGCGGGCATCGGCGCCGGATGCCGCCCGGTCATGGCGTACTGCATCATGTGCTGCCCGACCAGGAAGACGTTGTTCTCGAACAGCGCGCTGCTCACCGCCATGCCGCGCCCGGTGATGCCGCGCTGGATGAGGGCGCCCAGGATGGCGATGGCGCCGAACATGCCGCCGGTGATGTCGTTGATGCTGGTGCCCGCGCGCAGCGGGTCGCCCGGGCGGCCGGTCATGTAGGCCAGGCCGCCCATCATTTGCACCACCTCGTCGAGCGCGGTTCGGTGCTCGTAGGGGCCGGGCAGGAAGCCCTTCAGGCTGGCGTGGATCAGCCGCGGGTTGGCCTGCATCAGCGTGGCCGCATCGAGCCCGTACTTCTCCATCGTGCCGGGCTTGAAATTCTCGATCACCACGTCCGCGCTGGCCGCCAGCTCACGCGCCACCGCGGCGCCCTCGGCCTTGTGCAGGTCCAGCGCGATGCTCTTCTTGTTGCGGTTGAACATCGGGAAGAAGCCGGTGCCCGCGCCCAGCAGGCGGCGCGTGCGGTCGCCGTCGATCGGCTCGACCTTGATCACCTCGGCGCCGAGATCGGCCAGCACCATGCCGCAGGTCGGTCCCATCACCATGTGGGTGAACTCGACCACCTTCAGACCGGCCAGCGGCAGCACCGGCGCAGGGGAGGGCGCCGCCGCAGGGGCCTGTGCCATCGAAGCATTGAGGGGGTTCATGCGGCCAGCGGCTCCTTCAGCGTCGCCGGCAGGCCGGCGCGCCAGATGTTGCCGTACAGCGGCACGCCGGGCAGCCACTGGGCGATGTCGCTGCGCAGCGACATCAGGGCGTCGAAGTCGACGCCGGTGGTCTCGCCGATGCTGGCGAAGAGATATGCCAGGTCCTCGGTGGCCACGTTGCCGCTGGCGCCCGGTGCATGCGGGCAGCCACCCAGGCCGCCGACGCAGCCGTCGAAGCGCCGGATGCCGCACTCATAGCCGGCCATGGCATTGGCCGCGCCCAGGCCGCGGGTGTCGTGGAAGTGCAGGCCGACCAGCCGCTCGCCGGCCACGGCCTGCACCGCGCCCACCAGCCGCTTGACCTGCGCCGGATCGGCATAGCCCACCGTGTCGGCCAGGTCCAGGCCATCGGCGCCGGCATCCAGCACGCCGCGCGCCAGGCGCAGCACCTCGGCCGGATCGACCCGGCCCTGGATCGTGCAGCCGAAGGCCGTGGAGATGCCGACCTCGACCTCGCAGCCGCCGCCGGCTGCATCGCGCTCGCGCACGATGGCGGCCAGCTCGGCCAGTGCCTCGTCGGGTGTTCGCTTCAGGTTGGCCAGGCTGTGCGCATGGCTGGCCGACAGCGGGAACAGCATCGAGCGGGCCCCGGCGGCCAGGGCCCGCTGCGCGCCCTTCAGGTTGGGCACCAGCACCGAGGCATGCAGGCCGGGCAGTCCGGCCGCCGTGGCGAGCAACTCGGCGGTGTCGGCCATCTGCGGCATGGCCTTCGGCGGCACGAAGGAGCCGACCTCGATATGCCGCAGCCCGGCCTCAAAGGCCCGGCGCAGCCACTGCTGCTTGATCGTGGTGGGCACCACCCGGGGCAGGATCTGCAGGCCGTCGCGCAGGCCGACCTCGCGCAGGGTCACGGTGGTCGGTGGTGGGCTGGCGGTGGCGGTATGGTTCAAGTAGGTGCTCCTGCGATGAAAAGGGGGCTCGTCAGGCCGCCGCCGGCAACGCGGCCGGCTCCAGCCAGCCCAGCACGGCCTGGTGGAAGGCTTGCGGGTCGTTGAGCATCAGCCAGTGCCCCGTGCGCAGGCCCTGTACCGTGCAGCCGGGCCGCGCGGCGATGGCCTTTGCCCACTCGGCGCTGTGGAACATGACGGGCTTGCGCGTGCCGTACAGGAACAGCATCGGGCAGGGCGGCTGCAGCGGCGGCGCCTTGGGCATGCCGCCGTTGCTGCCCAGCCAGGTGGCGTCATAGGGCCAGCCCATGCCGGCATGGACGGTGGCCGGGTCGGCCGGCGCCCGCACCATGCGCGCCGTGCGCCGGGCCAGGCCGTCGCCGAGCCGGCCGCCCAGACGGTAGGCGGCCACCAGCGCCAGCTGGTACATCGCGATGCCGAGCTTGGCCCTCCAGTCCAGCCCGGCCACATGGGCACGCGAGCCGGCGTCGCCGATGTCCAGGCCCACGAGGC
>JBJXHB010000394.1:0-4094 GCA_046160725.1 Aquabacterium sp. | reverse complement strand
GGACCTTGCCGGTGTCGCCGTGCTCGATCGACACGTCCTCCATCGGGATGCCGAGCTTGTCGGCCACCACCTGCGCAAACGTCGTCTCGTGGCCCTGGCCGTGGCTGTGGCTGCCGGTGAAGACCGTGACCTTGCCGGTGGGATGCACCCGCACCTCGCCGGCCTCGAACAGCCCGGCGCGCGCACCGAGCGCGCCCGCCACCGCCGACGGCGCGATGCCGCAGGCCTCGATGTAGGCCGAGTAGCCGATGCCGCGCTTCAGGCCCTGGGCGGCGCTGGCGGCCTTGCGGGCGGCGAAGCCGGCGACGTCGGCGGCCTCGATGGCGCGCGTCATGGTCGCGTTGTAGTCGCCGGTGTCGTACAGCAGCGCCACCGGCGTCTGGTACGGAAACTCGGTGATGAAGTTGCGGCGGCGGATCTCGGCCGGGTCCAGGCCGGTCTCGGTGGCGGCGGTCTCGACCAGGCGCTCCAGCAGGTAGGTGGCCTCGGGGCGCCCGGCGCCGCGGTACGCATCCACCGGCGTGGTGTTGGAGAACACCGCGCGCACCTGGCAGAAGATCTGCGGCGTCTTGTACTGCCCGGCCAGCAGCGTGGCATGCAGGATGGTCGGGATGCAGGTGGAGAAGGTGCTGAGGTAGGCCCCCATTGCCGCCGTGGTCTCGGCCCACAGCGCCAGGAAATGGCCGTCCTTGTCCAGCGCCAGCTTGGCGGTGGTGACATGGTCGCGGCCATGGGCATCGGACAGGAAGGCCTCGCTGCGCTCGCAGGTCCACTTGACCGGCACGCGGAACATCTTGGACGCCATCACCAGCGCCGTCTCCTCGCCGTAGAGGTAGATCTTGCTGCCGAAGCCGCCGCCGACATCGGGTGCCACCACGCGCATCTTGTGCTCGGGGATGCCAAGCACGAAGGCGCACATCAGCAGCCGCTCGACGTGCGGGTTCTGGTTGGCCACATACAGCGTGTAGCTGTCGTTGTCCGGGTCGTAGACGGCATTGGCCGCGCGCGGCTCCATGGCGTTGGGTATCAGGCGCTGGTTGCGGAACTGCAGCGTGGTCACATGCGCCGCGCCGGCCACCGCCTGCTCGACCGCGGCGCGGTCGCCGATGGCCCAGACATAGCACTGGTTGTCCGGCGCCTCCACGTGCACCGGCTCGCCGCCGGCGTTGAAGGCCGCGCCGGTGTCCACCACCGGTGTCAGCTCTTCGTAGTCCACCTCCACCAGCGCGGCGGCGGCGCGCGCCTGCTCCAGCGTGCGCGCCACCACCAGCGCGACGCGGTCGCCGACATAGCGCACCTTGCCGTCGGCCAGCACCGGGTGCTTGGGCTCCTTCATCGGCGTGCCGTCGATGTTGTTGATCAGCCAGCCGCAGGGCAGGCCGCCGACGGCCTTGAAGTGGTCGCCGGTCAGGATGCCGACCACGCCCTCGGCCGCGGCCGCGGCCGAGGTGTCGAGCTTGCGGATGCGGGCATGGGCATAGGGGCTGCGGACGAAGGCGCCATGGCACTGGCCCTGCAGCGTGATGTCGTCGGTGTACTGCCCGCGCCCGGTGAGGAAGCGCGAGTCCTCGCGGCGCAGGACGGCCTGCCCGATGAAACCTTGGCGTGCGTTCATGTGGCGGCTCCTGTGCTCATGGCAGCCGCGCCTTCGCGCACCGCCTTCACGATGTTGTGGTATCCGGTGCAGCGGCAGATGTTGCCGTCCAGGCCGGCGCGGACGGACTCGTCGCTGCCGGCCGCGCCGCAGCGCGCGACATCCACCGCCGCCATCACCATGCCCGGGGTGCAGAAGCCGCACTGCAGGCCGTGGCAGGCGCGGAAGGCGGCCTGCATCGGGTGCAGCGTGCCGTCGGCCGCCGCAAGGCCCTCGATGGTGGTGACCGTGGCGCCGTCGGCCTGCACCGCCAGCATGTTGCAGGACTTCATCGCCACGCCGTTGACATGCACGGTGCAGGCACCGCACTGGGCGGTGTCGCAGCCGACATGGGTGCCGGTGAGCTGCAGCGTCTCGCGCAGGAACTCCACCAGCAGCTGCTGGGGCTGGACGTCCTGCGTGCGGCGCTCGCCGTTCACGCTGAGGGTGATGCGGATGGTCATGCGGGTGTCCTCGACTAGGGCAGATGCGGGCGGGCGCCAGGGGCGCCAGGGGTTGGGATAGTAGGCGGCTGCAGCCCGGACGGCACCAAGCGGAAAACCCTTGGCTTGGCCCCGGTGGCCGGGCCACGTGCCTTTTTTTATGCAGCGCGTATGCTGGCGTCCCACGACCCTATCCGCATGAGCGGCAACCCTTGCCGCCGTGTCATCGTTCTGCCATGGACAACGCCGACCTGGACATCCTGCGCCGCATCCAGCAATGGCTGGACGCCGGCCACCGCGTGGTGCTGGGCACCATCACCCGCACCTGGGGATCCGCGCCCCGCCCACCGGGCTCGGCCGTGGCCATCCGCGACGACGGCCTGGTGGCCGGCTCAGTGAGTGGCGGCTGCATCGAGGACGACCTGGTGGACAAGGCGCGCGAAGGCGCCTTCACCACCGGCGCGCCGCAGGTGGTGCGCTACGGCATCGACGCCGACGCCGCGCACCGCTTCGGCCTGCCCTGTGGCGGCCTGATCGAGCTGGTGCTGGAGCCGGTGCTGCCGCGCACGCAGGTGCCGCAGCTGTTGGACCAGCTCGGTCGCGGCCAGCGGGTGCGGCGCGTGCTGACCATCGCCACCGGCGAGGTCGTGCTGCAGCCGGCCGGCAGCGCCGACGAACTGGAACTGACCGAGACCACGCTGACCACCCACCACGGCCCGAGCTGGCGGCTGCTGCTGATCGGCGCCGGCCAGATGACGCAGTACCTGGCGCAGATGGCCGCGGCGCTGGACTACCAGGTGCTGGTGTGCGACCCGCGCACCGAATACACCGACGGCTTCGCGACGCCTGGAGCCACGCTGCTGCCCGGCATGCCCGACGACGTGGTGAAGTCGCTGTCCCCTGACGGCCACACCGCCATCATCGCCCTGACCCACGACCCCAAGCTGGACGACCTGGCGCTGATGGAGGCGCTGGCCTCGCCTGCCTTCTATGTCGGCGCCATCGGCTCGCGCGCCAACCAGGCCAAGCGCCGCGAGCGGCTGAAGGAGCACTTCGGCATCACCGACGCCCAGCTCGACCGCTTGCACGGCCCCGTCGGCCTGAAGAACGGCGCCCGCACGCCAGCGGAGATTGCGGTCAGCATCCTGGCGGAGCTGACTGCGGTGCGCTATGGCTACCGGGTGCCGGAGCCGGTGGCGGTGGGAGGGCAGGCACGGGTCGACGCGGGGTGCCTGGCATGACCACCACCCTGCACTTCTACCCCGGCAACGCCAGCCTGATCCCCCACATCCTGCTGCGCGAGCTGGGCGAGCCGTTCGAGCTGGCGCTGGTGGACCGAAACGTCAACGCCCAGAAGTCACCGGAGTACCTCAGGCTCAACCCCAACGGCCTGATCCCGGTGCTGGTGCAGGGCGAGCAGGTGCTGTACGAGACGGCGGCGATCGCGTTGCATCTGGCGGACACGCATCCGCAGGCCGGCCTGATGCCGCCGCTGGGCACGCCCGAGCGGGCGCAGGCCTACAAGTGGCTGATGTGGCTGACCAACACGGTGCAGGCCACGATGATTCCGTACTTCTACCCGGACCGCTTCGTGGATGCGGGCGATGCAGACGCGGCGGCGCAGGTGAAGCGCCAGGCTCAGATCAAGCTGGGCGGCTGCTTCGACCAGCTCGACGCGCTGCTGGCCGGCCACGGCGGGCCGTGGCTGCTGGGCGAACGCTACAGCCTGCTGGACGCCTATACGCTCACGATGTGCCGCTGGAGCCGCGGCTTCAGTGGGCCCGAGAGCGCGCCGGCCCGCGAGCGGCCGCACCTGCGGCCGTACCTGGACCGCATGCTGGCCCGCCCGGCGGTGCGGGCCGCCTTCGCGGCCGAGGGGATTCAGGCGCCCTGGTTCTGACGGCGGCGCGCAGGTCGCTCCTGCTTCCCTCTCCCTCCCAGCGAGAGGAGGCCGCTCAGCGCCCCACGTCCACCGCCTGCCCGGTGCGCGCGCTCAGCGCGATCGCCTCCACCATCGC
>JBJXHB010000393.1:0-15705 GCA_046160725.1 Aquabacterium sp. | reverse complement strand
CCTCCCTCGCTATCTGCAGGCCCTTTTGAACTGCCCTGCAAGCCAGAAGTACTTTGCACTCGCGGCTCAAGGAACCACCATGGAAGGACTGAACATGTCGTCCATCGGTGAGTTGTATGTCGCCGTGCCGTCGCTGGGAGAGCAACAAGCGCTCCTGAAACACATAGCTCAGGTCCATTCCAAGCTCGGCGAACTGAGCGGCAACGCCACCCGAGCCATCGACTTGCTCCGCGAACGCCGCTCCGCCCTCATCACCGCCGCCGTTACCGGCCAGATCGACGTGCGCGACGCCGTCGCCGCCTGAGCCCTCCTGTGAGCGGCGTGCCCGGCCCCTTGCCAAGCCCGCGCGCATCGGCGATATTCGCAATTCGCGAATAGCGAATGCCGCTGCCCGATGGACCTCAAACCCCAAGACCTGCTGGTGCTGCTGAAGGTGGCCGCCCACCCGCCGCAGCGCTGGACCTATGCCGCGCTGGGCGAGGCGCTGGGCCTCAGCGCCAGCGAGGCCCATGCCAGCGTGAAGCGCGCGGTGGCCTGCGGCCTGGCGGTGGCGGGCGGGCGCGGCGAATGGTCGCCCGTGCGGCCCAGCCTGCTGGAGTTCTGCACCCACGGCGTGCGCTATGTGTGGCCGGCCGTGCCCGGGCCGGTGAAGCGCGGCGTGCCCACGGCCTTTGGCGCGGAACCGCTGGCCAGCCAGCTGGCCGTGGCCGCGGGCGAGGCGCCGGTGTGGGCCCACCCCGCCGGCAGTGCCAAGGGGCCCACGCTCTCGCCGCTGTACCGCACCGCGCCCCAGGCCGCGCTGGCCGACCCCGCCCTGCACCGCGTGCTGGCCCTGGTGGACGCGCTGCGTGCCGGCCGGGCGCGCGAGCGCACCCTGGCCGCCCGGCTGCTGGACACCGAGCTGAAGCAGGGCCAGGCGCCAGACCCGGGGGCCGCCGATGCGCGCCGATGACCCCAACCTGCCCCAGCTGCGCCAGGTGGCCCAGGCCCTGGGGCCGCTGTGCGAGCAGATGGTCTTTCTGGGCGGCGCCGTGGCGGGCTTGCTGGTCACCGACCTGCTGGCCGAGACCGTGCGCGCCGGCCTGGTCATGGAACGTCTGAAGGCATTGAGCCCATGAGCCTGCACCAGGAAAAGCACTTCGAGGCCGAGATCTGCGACCACCTGGCGCAGCACGGCTGGCTGTATGAAGAAGGTGCGGCCAGCGGCTTTCAAACCGCCAACGGCCTGTACCTGCCCGACCTGCTGGGTTGGCTGAAGGCCTCGCAACCCGAGAGCTGGCAACGGCTGGAGAAGACCCACGGCGCCCAATTGCCGCAGGTGCTGGCCGACCGCGTCCGCAAGAGCCTGCACGAGCGCGGCACGCTGGAGGTGCTGCGGCGCGGCGTGGAGATGCTGGGCCTGAAAGAGCCGCTGCAGCTGGCGCAGTTCAAGCCGGCGCTCGGCCTGAACCCGGCCATCCACGCGCGCTACGAGGCCAACCGCCTGCGCGTGCTGCGCCAGGTGCACCACTCGCCCAACGCACCCAAGGAAGCGCTCGACCTGGTGCTGTGCCTGAACGGCGTGCCGGTGGCCACGGCCGAGCTGAAGTCGGACTTCACGCAGAGCGTGCACGACGCGGTGGACCAGTACCGCTTCGACCGGCACCCCAGCCCGAAGGGCGGCGTCACAGAGCCGGTGCTGGGCTTTCCGGATGGTGCGCTGGTGCACTTCGCCGTGAGCCAGAGCGAGGTGATGATGGCCACCCGCCTGGCCGGCCCGGCGACGAGCTTCCTGCCCTTCAACCGCGGCAACCAGGGTGGCGCCGGCAACGCGCCCAACCCGCAGGGCTTTGCCACGGCCTACCTGTGGGAGGAGGTCTGGGCGCGTGAGAGCTGGCTGGACATCCTGCACCGCTACCTGGTGGGCAAGCGCGACGAGAAGAAGCAGCTCAAGGCGGTGATCTTTCCGCGCTACCACCAACTCGACGCCACCCGCAAACTGGTGGCCGACGTATTGGCACAGGGACCGGGCCAGCGCTACCTGATCCAGCACTCGGCCGGGTCTGGGAAGACCAACTCCATCGCCTGGACGGCGCACTTCCTGGCGGACCTGCACGACGCACAGCACCACAAGATGTTCGACAGCGTGCTGGTGGTGAGCGACCGCAACGTGCTGGACGCACAGTTGCAGGAGGCGATCTTCGACTTCGAGCGCACCACGGGCGTGGTGGCCACCATCACCAACGAGTCCGGCAGCAAGAGCGCGCAGCTGGGCCAGGCGCTGAAGGACGGCAAGAAGATCATCGTCTGCACGATCCAGACCTTTCCATTCGCGCTGGAGGCGGTGCAGGAACTGGCGGCCACCGAGGGCAAGCGGTTCGCTGTCATCGCCGACGAGGCGCACAGCTCGCAGACCGGCGAGGCGGCGGCCAAGCTGAAGCAGCTGCTCTCAGCCGAGGAATGGGCGGAGGTGCAGGACGGCGGCGAGGTGGACACCGAGGTGCTGCTGGCGGCCCAGATGGAGGCCAAGGCGGCAGGCGGTGCCGCCAAGGGCCTGACTTACGTCGCCTTCACCGCAACGCCCAAGGCCAAGACGCTGGAGCTTTTTGGGCGGCCAGGGCCCGACGGGTTGCCGCAGGCCTTCCACGTGTACTCGATGCGCCAGGCCATCGAGGAGGGCTTCATCCTCGATGTTCTGAAGAACTACACCAGCTACAAGCTGGCCTTCAAGCTGGCGCACGACGGCCAGGCGTACGACGAGGCGCAGGTGGAGCGCAGCGCGGCGATGAAGGGGATCATGCAGTGGGTTCGCCTGCACCCCTACAACATCGCGCAGAAGGTGCAGGTGGTGGTGGAGCACTACCGCGAGAACGTGCAGCCGCTGCTGAACGGCCAGGCCAAGGCCATGGTGGTGGTGGCCAGCCGCAAGGAGGCGGTGCGCTGGCAGAAGGCCATGCGCGCCTACATCCAAAACCGCCACTACCCGCTGGGCGTGCTGGTGGCGTTCTCGGGCGAGGTGCACGATGCCGAGAGCTTCCCTGAGGCGGTGACCGAAACCAGCCCGCACCTGAACCCAGGCCTGAAGGGCCGAGACATCCGCGAGACCTTCGCGGGGCCGGACTACCACCTGCTGCTGGTGGCCAACAAGTTCCAGACCGGCTTCGACCAGCCGCTGCTGTGCGGCATGTACGTGGACAAGATGCTGGGTGGCATCCAGGCGGTGCAGACGCTGTCGCGTCTGAACCGGGCGCACCCGGGCAAGGACACGACCTACATCCTCGACTTCGTCAACGACCCGGCCGAGGTGCTGAAGGCCTTCAAGACCTACTACGAGACGGCCGAGCTGGAGAGCGTCACCGACCCGCACCTGGTCTACGACCTGCGCGCCAAGCTGGACGCAGCGGGCCACTACGACGACTTCGAGGTGGAGCGCGTGGTGCAGGTCGAGCTGGACCCGCAGGGCACGCAGAAGCAACTGGACGCCGCCATCGCACCCGTGGCCGACCGGCTGCTGAGGCGATACAAGGCTGCTCAGACCGAGAAGGCCAGCGCCGAGGTGCTGAATGACGACAAGGCCGCGAGAGCCGCCAAGGACACGCTGGACGCGCTGGTGCTCTTCAAGGGCGACATGGCGGCGTATGTGCGCCTGTATGCCTTCCTGAGCCAGATCTTCGACTACGGCAACACGGCCATTGAAATGCGCTTCATCTTCTTCAAGCGGCTGCTGCCGCTGCTGGAGTTCGGGCGCGAGCGGGTGCAGGTGGATCTGTCCAAGGTCGTGCTGACGCACCACACGCTGAAAGACCGGGGCCAGCAGCCCATGACGCTGAACGCCGATGGCACCTACAAGCTGCCGCCGATCGACGCCGTGGGCAGCGGCACGCTGCAGGAGAAGCAGCAGGCCTACCTGAACGAGATCATCGAGAAGGTGAACGGCCTGTTCGAGGGCGAGCTGACCGACGACGATCAGCTGGTCTACGTGAACGGTGTGCTCAAGGGCAAGCTGCTGGAGAACGAGACGCTGGTGCAGCAGGCGGCCAGCAACAGCAAGGAGCAGTTCGCCAACTCACCCGACCTGAACAAGGCGCTGGTCGACGCGATCATCGATGCGTTCGAGGCGCATCAGGCCATGAGTTCGCAGGCCTTGGGGTCGGCGAAGGTGCAGGCGGGGTTGAAGGACATTTTGCTGGGGCCGGCGCAGCTGTATGAGGCGTTACGGGCTCGATCGACAAAGGGCCGCGTCGATGCTTCTTCTGGCCGATAGGCGGGACGCTCGAGGCGGCTCCAGGCCAGTGGCCAGCCTCAGCCCGGCCGCTGCGAGAACAGCTTGGCGGCGCGGCCCTTGAGCTCAAGCAGCTCGCTGGCGGTGATCGAGTAGCCGCCGCTCAGGGCGTCGGCCTCGACGCGGAATTCCACCTCGCGCGTGCCGCTGCGAAGAGTGCCGACGCTGAATTCATAGTCCTTGCGCGCCGCGGGAATGCCCTGCGTGGTCGTGTCGTAGTCCTCGTAGCGGACCTGACGGATCTCGCCGGAGGCGAGGTCGAGCTCGCCGTGCGCGATCACCTCGCCGTCGCTGAGTTCGTCGGTGATCTCGATGGGAAGCTTCAGGTCCATGGCCATGCGCCGCGAGAAGGTGAGAGAGGGCCAATACTTGGCGGGCCGACATTGTCGGGCTTCAGCGGCACGCCAGCCCGTGGGCACCGGCCGCTCAGAGCCGCGCCATCAGCAGGTCGCGGATCTCGCCGTCGCGATGCAGCGCCTCGGCGCCCAGGGCCCAGGGCGCGGCCATCGTCAGCACGCCGCCCTCGAAGCGCTACGCGCGCTGCGCCGACGTCGGCACGTTGACGATGCGGATCGACGTCAAGCCCTCGCGCACCGCCTCGCGGCCCAGGTCGGTGCTCCATGCGGTGGGCATCGATGGGCGACATCGTCGCCCGGGCCTGTCGCAGCCGTGTTTCGGCGCGGGGCGGCGTTGGTTGCATCGGTTTCGAGGTCGGCCGTCACGGGCCGGCTCCGGTGCGGGCCACCGTACACTTTCCCGGGTCGGCAGGGCCGCGTTCGCGAAGCGCTGTGCGGCGCCATGACCTTGCCCCCGTCGCCCCATTCCGACCCTGATCCCTGGCTGGCTGGCTTCGAGCTGGGCGAGTGGCGGGTCGATGTCAGCGGCAACCGGCTGCACCGGGGTGCCGAGGTGCGGCCACTGCGCCACAAGGCGATGGAGCTGCTGCTGTTGCTGGCGCGCCATGCGGGCCGCACGGTGACGCGCGACGAGATCGTCGATGCGGTCTGGGACGGCAATCGCTTCGTGGCGCCCAAGGCCATCAACACCGCCATCTGGACAATCCGCCAGACCCTGGGCGACGACCCCGATGCGCCGCGCTATCTGGAGACCATCGCGAAGAAGGGCTACCGGCTGATTGCGCCGGTGCGCCTGCTGTCGCAGCCGGCGGATCCGGCGGGCCAGCCGGGTGCGGCGCCGATGTCGCCGATGCCGGAGATGCCGCCGGCACCGCCGTCGCTGCCACCGCCCCCGGTGGCCCACCGGTTGTCGATGGGCCGGTGGCTGGCCGTGGGGGCGGTCGCCTCGGCGGCGGTGCTGGGGCTGGGTTGGCTGCTCCGGCCGGTGGCCGGCTCGGATGGGGCGGACGCCGGGCGCGCCCCGGCGCAGGCCGTGGTGCCAACGCGGCCCGCGGCACCGACGCCGCTGACGCAGGAGCCGGGCGTGGAATACCTGGGCGCCCTGTCGCCGGATGGCGGGTGGCTGGCCTTTGCATGGTGGCGCGGCCGCGGCGCCGGCGGGCTGTACCTGCGGCGCCTGGACCGGCCCGAGCAAGCGCCCGCGCTGCTGGCCGGCGGGCTGGGCGATGTCAGCAGCATCGCCTGGGCACCCGATGGGCAGGCGTTGGCCTTTTCGGCACTGGACGGTGGCGGGCGTTGCCGGGTCTGGTTGCAGCCCTTGCCACCGGCAGACGGGCCTGCCCGGCCCCCGACGCCGCTCGCGGCGTGCGCCGAGCTGGCCACCCCGCTGCTGGCCTGGTCGCCCGACGGCCGGCACATCGTGTTCGGTGCCGAACGCGAGGGCGTTGGCGGACTGTTCGCCATCGGCCCCGACGGCACCGGGATGAAGCGGCTGACCACCGCGCCCGCGGCGGCCATGGCCGACCATCAGCCCTCCTGGGCGCCCGACGGCAGCCACCTGGCCTTCGTGCGGCACGACCCGTCCGACGGCACGCGCGACCTGTACGAGTGGCGCCCCGACGGACAGGTGCGTCGCCTGACCTCGCTGAAGCTGCATTTCGTGCACGGCCTGGCCCATGCCGCCGACGGCCAGGACCTGGTGTTCTCGACCACCCACCAGGACACGCGGGTGCTGCAGCGCTGGCAGCGGCACGATGGCCGCGTCCAGCCGCTGGGCCTGGAGGGCAGTGCGCCGACCCGGGCGTTCGACGGCAGCCTGGTCTATTCGCTGATGCGCACCCATGTGAGCATCGCCCGCATGACCCCGCCCGGGGCGCCGCAGCGCATCCTGCAGGGCGTGGCGTCCGACCGTGTGCCGCGCCCGGACCCCACCGGCAACCGGCTGGCTTTCGTGTCGCGCCGCAGCGGCACGCCGCAACTCTGGCTGGCCGCGCACGATGGCAGCTCGGCGCGCGCGCTGACCACGCTCGCGGGCGGGGTCGCCGTGCCGGCCTGGTCGCCGCGCGGGGACCGGCTGGCCTTCATCGGCGGCTGCGGTCCGCAGGGCCGGGTCGGCCTGTGCATCGTGCCGGCCGAGGGCGGCGCGCCGCTGCCCCTGGTCGCCGACGCGGCGAACTATGGCGAGCCGGCCTGGCACCCGCAGCGCGACGAGGTCTGGGTGGCCAGCGACCGCGGCGGCCAGTGGCAGCTGTGGCGATTCGCCGCCAGCGGCGGGCCCGGCCGTGTCGAGCCCACCGATCGCCCCCCGATCCGCGCCGTGGCATGGCAGGCCGACGGCAGCGGCTTCGTGTATCAGGCGCTCGGCGAGAGCCCGCTGCGGTGGCGGGCATCGAGCGGCACCGCACCGCTACCCGAGCGGCGGATCGAGGTGCTCGATGCGGGCGAGGAGCTGCTGGACTGGCAGCTGCGCGATGGCGCCATCACCGTGCTGGCGCGCAGCGACCGTGACCGCTGGCGTCGGGTGGGGCTGGCCAGCGGCCGGCGTCAGGCACTGGGCGAACTCGCCATCGGCACCCTGCCCGAGCGCGCCCGGTTCGCGCTGGGGGAGGCCGACAGCATCTGGCTGGAGGTGGCGAACACCCAGGTGGCGGACCTGATGCGGCTGCGCTGAGCACCGGCCCGGGCGCAGGCGGCCCGCTGCAAGTGCTTGTCAGAAAAGACGAATATCTTTTGGATCGGGTTTGGAGGGCAATCGGAGCCGCAACCCCTTGAGTCGGCGGCGCGGCA
This sequence comes from Aquabacterium sp., assembly GCA_046160725.1. Taxonomy (GTDB): domain Bacteria; phylum Pseudomonadota; class Gammaproteobacteria; order Burkholderiales; family Burkholderiaceae_C; genus JBJXHB01. Next base: position 8,301 of record JBJXHB010000393.1, on the reverse strand, counting down.
TCGGTCCACTGCGTTCTGCGCCTGCAACGAAGGCCCCATCCCGGGAGCCTGGCATTGGACGCCGGACCAGGCCGATGAACGATCGCCGACTGATACTTTTGACCTTGATGGCCGCCGTCACGGCGGCCTGCGGAGGCGGCGGCGGTGCTGACGCGCCGTCCCCGCCTCCGCCTCCGCCCCCCCCCACCGCCGCCCCCGCCGCCACCGCCACCCGGCTGGTCGGCGCTGGCCGACATGCCCGTCGGGCTGGCGAAGTTCGGCGCGGCTGCCGTGGGCACGCGGGTGTTCACGGCCGGCGGCTACGACACGCTGCGCACGGCGCTGCAGTTCGACACGGCAACCGGCGCCTGGACCAGCGGCCCGGTCATGCCCAACGGGTCGGACAATCTGGCCGTGGCGGCCGTCGCGGGCCGCGTGCATGCCATCGGCGGCGAGGCGCGCACGGTGCACCAGATCTTCGACCCGGTTGCCGGCAGCTGGTCCATCGGCCCGGCCTCGCCGCGCCTGCGCTTTGCCTCCTCCATCGTGGTGCTGGACGGCCGCCTTCACCTGATCGGGGGCTGGAACGGAGACAACGGCGCCACCGGGTCGCTGACCAGCCATGACGTCTACGACCCGGTCGCCGGCACCTGGAGCAGTGCCGCGGCGTTGACCACCGCGCGCAACGCGGCCGGCGCAGCGGTGCTGGACGGGCGGATCGTCGTGATCGGCGGCCGCGCGCCCGGCATCCGCGCCGGAGATCAGACCAGCCTGGCCAGCTGCGAGATCTACGACCCGGCACTCGACCGCTGGACCGACGGGCCCGCCCTGCCGCAGGCGCGAGCCGGCCTGGCCGCGGTCACGTTCCAGGGCCGCATCTATGCCTTCGGCGGCGAGAGCAGCCCCGGTGGCGTGCGGGCCTCGGTGACCCGCCTGGATGCGCTGGCGGGCGGATGGACGGCGATGGCCGACATGCCTTGGGGGGCCCACGGCCTGGCGGCCGTCGTGGTCAACGACGGCATCCAGGTGATGGGTGGCTTCACCGGCGCCTCCGACGCGGTCGGCACCGAGTCGCGCCAGTGCTGGCGCTATGTGCCGGTGATCTCTTGATTGCTGGCCAGGCGAGCGCCCACTTCAGGCCCTGAGCGGGTCAGCGGATCAGCGGCTGCCCGGGGCACAGCGACCGGGCACCGTGCGCGGCCAGTGCGGCCGCGGCCGCACCGCGCAGCATGGCCTGCAAGCCGGCCTCGCCGCCGCCCGCCACATCGCCGACCGATGCCGGCGAGATGCCGGTGATGGTGGCCATCAGCACCAGGCTGGTCAGCTGCGCGCCCGCTTCGGCGGCGTGATTGCCATCGGATGCGTGCAGCCGCAGCGCGGGGTCGGCCACCAGCGCGTGGGACCAGGCCTGGGGAATCGGCGCCACGCAGGCCGGCTCGCGCGCGGCGATGCCGGCATGCAGGGCCCAGATGCGGTCGGCTTCATCGACGCCGTAGCGGGCCCATTCGGGGTACAGCAGCGGTACCGCACCGCTGTTGCGCACGCGCCGGACCAGCTCCTCGGCCGCCGCGGTCGGGTAGTCGACCATGCCGGAGCTGCTGTACTTCTGTGCCTGCAGCACCACCGCCTGCCAACGCCGCGCGCCCAGCAGCGCCAAGGTGGCGGGGTCCTCGAGGTGTTCGTCGAGAAAGGCCAGGCGCGGCACGGCATACACGAACACGCTGCGGCCGGGCAGGGCTGCCTGCAGGGCCGCCTGCAGGCGGGCGGGCAACCCGGCGCCCCCGGTGTGGCTGTTGCCCATCATCAGCACCGCCACATCGGCGCTCTGGCTGACATCGGCCGTCCGGGAGTCGGCCGCGCCGCTGTCGCCACCGCCACCGCAGGCGGACAGCGCAAGCGCCGCCAGCCAGCCGGCCGCGCGGCGGCGCAATGATGGGCGAGGCACGGTCAAGTCGTCATGTCGAGGCATCGCCCAAGCGTGCCCGGCTCTTGGCGCAACGGCAAGGGGGGCGCAGCGCCGCCAGGATCCAATCGGGATCCAAACGATGTCTTTGGCGCGCCGGCGTGACGGGACAGCGATGCAGTGGGCCATCGCACCGAGGGGCATTCGCTCACCGCTGGCGCAGCAGCCCGGCCAGGCTGGCACCGTGGTCGTCCACGATGTCCACCACGCGCCAGCGGCCGGCGTCGCGCCGCAACCGGTAGTGCAGCAGACGGGCGGTGCTGCCGGCGGCGCCGGCATCGAACACCAGGCGCAGCGGCTGACGTGCCACGCTGCCGTCGGTCTCGGCCGCCAGCAGCTCGATCCGGCTCACAGGCTCCTGGCTGTCGGTGAAGGGGTCGCCGTTGAGCGGCGGCACCTCGTCCTTCGGCCAGGGGTGGCGGAAATAGCCGGCAAAGTCCGCGCGCAGCCGCGGGTGCAGCCAGTGCGTGACCGCCGCCACCTGCTGCTGATAAAGCAACGGCTGTCCGCTGGTGGCCAGGTGGCGCAGCAGCAGGTCCTGCACCACCTGCGTGGGCGTGTGGGCGGCCGCGACACGGCGCCAGATGGCGATGCGGCCATCGATGGCCAGGCGCCAGCGGCCGTCGCGGCCCAGGTGCAGGTCCAGGCTGGCGTTGTCGCAGTCGATCCGCAGCGTCGGCTGCGGTCCCGGGCCCAGGCCGATGCGGCGGGCGGCCTCCGCGGCCGGGGCCGGCAGGCCACCCTGGAACAAGCCGGCAGGCTCGACCGCCAGCACGGACATACGCGCGCCCGCACAGCCCAGTGGCGGCGGGCCCAGCAGGCGGTCGCCCTGCAGGACCAGCCGGGCCCCCGTGCGCCAGGGCACAGGGCCGGCGGCGCTGGCGCCCGGAAGGTCCTGGTAGCGCTCGAGCTGCCAGGACGGGTCGCCCAGGGTGGCGAGCTTCATCGAGCGCTTCGGTGACGAGTGCGTCGGCGCCGCCGTCGCCGCCGGTACGGCGAGCGGCAGCACCAGGGCGATCAGCCCGGCCATCGCCACCATGGGTGCGCTCACGATCGGCCCTCCACCCGGCGTCCGCGCCTGAAGCTGGCGCGGGCGTCGCGCGCGTCCGGCGCCTCGGCTGCGGCGTCGGCATCGACATGGGCAGGACTCGCCGCTGCCGGCTCACCAAGCACCGTGAAGCTGGCCGCCTCGGCTCCGGCCACCGCTTGGCCGCGCCACCACACACGGCGCCCGTCGCTGGCGTATTCGCGGCCCAGTGGCCGCAGCGCGGCGGCGTCGGCGCCGGCGAGAAGCCGGACCTCGCGTTGCGGCGGCTCGCCGGCCGCGGGCTGACCGTAGCGCACATGCCAGGCGCGCTGGCGGTCGCGCACCCAGGCGTCGTCATGCACATCGACGATCTGAAAACTGGCGCCGTCGCTGTCGGCAATCTCGATGTCCTCAAAGTAGCCCCGCTTCGCATCGCGCGACAGGCGTGGCGTCAGCGCTGCGAAACTTGCAGCGTCGCGTACCCGAATCGGCTGGCCCTGCTTGAAGACGCGTTGCCCGTCGCTGGCATAGCGATGCGCCAGCGGCCGGTAGCGCAGCGGGTCTGCGCCTTCGATCTCGAACACGCGGACATGCCGCACCATGTAGTACTCCTGGCCCTTGCGGTAGGTGTCGGCGTAGTAGACGGCGCGTTTGTCTCGGGCCTCGTGGTCGCCCAGCACCTCGAAGCTGGCGCCGTTGCTGGCCTCGATGCGCTGGCCGCGGTAGTACCCATGGCGGCCATCGCGCGCAAAGCGGCCGTCGATGGGCGTAAAGCCCGCCGGGTCGGCGGCCTCAAACATGCGGTCCTCGTAGTGCCAGCGGCCGTCCACCTGGGTCCAGGCTTGCCCGGTCTTGCGGTCGCAGCCGGACAGGAACAGAGCCGGCAGGCCGAGCGTGACGACCGCGGCCAGCGCGCGGGCGACGGCGGTCAGCAGGCGGCGCATCGGGCGTCGCTTGCGGCGCTGAAGGGCGGCAGCGGCAGGGCGGAGACAACAGCATCGGACATGGCAGGCACACGGGGACGGAAGCCGTCATGGTCATGCGGCGCGGTCGCGTCCGTATGGCGCCGCACCGGCGCTATGGATTCATTGGTTTCAGGGCCGGGTCGGGACGGTGCGGCGGGCTCGGCCCGCACAATCGTCCGCATGATCCCCTCTCCTGCCCACGGGCCGCCGACCAGCGGCACCCAGCAGCTTGCGCTGCTGGCGGGGCTGGTCACCGTGGTGGTCTGGGGCGCCAATTTCGCGGTGCAGAAGGTGCTGTTCCAGGTGCTGCCGCCAGAGGGCTTCTTGTTCGCCCGCTACCTGATGATGCCGACCTGCGCCGTGGCGCTGCTGTTGGTGGTCACGCGCGGCCGCTGGCTGCGCCTGCCACGGGCCGATGCCTGGCGCCTGGCCGGGCTGGGCGTGATCGGCCACGGCCTGCACGTCTCGCTGGTGACCTTTGGCGTCCACTGGTCCACGGCCTTTTCCAGTGCCTTGATCCTGTCCTGCGGGCCGGTCTTCACGCTGCTGATCCTGCACGCGGCGCGCATCGAGCGGCTGGCTCGCGGCCAGGTGCTGGGTGTGGCCCTGGCCTGCCTGGGCGTGCTGGCCTTCATGTCCGACAAGCTGGTGGGCCGGCAGTGGGCCGCCACCGGGGGTGACCTGGTGATGCTGTTCGCATCGTCGCTGTTCTCGTACTACACCGTGATGTCCAAGCCGCTGATCCAGCGCCACGGCGGCGTGGCCGTGATGGCCTATGCCACGGTGGCCGGCAGCGTGCCGGTGGTGCTGTTGACCGCCGGTGTGGCCTGGGGCCTGCCCTGGGGCCGGCTGGCGCCGATGGACTGGTTCCTGCTGCTGTGGGCGGGCCTGGTGTCGGCCTTCCTGGGCTGGCTGGTGTGGGGCTGGGTCAACGAGCGCCGCGGCGTGGCACGGACCGCGCCGCTGATGTACCTGATGCCGCTGGTGGCCGGCGTCGGCGGCTGGCTGTACACCGGCGAGCGCTTCAGCACCATCAAGCTGGTCGGCGCGGCCGTCACGCTGGCGGGCGTGGCCTGGGCCCAATTCGCCAGCGGCCCGGCGCGCGACAGCCCGGCGCAGGTCGATTGACCACGGCCGGCGTCCGCCAGGGAAACGAGCCGACATCCGAGGCGCTTGGGGCCTTTATCATGCCGGCCATGCTCCCCGAGGGCCGCACGGCGGCCGATCTTGCGCAAGTGCGGTTCGACAACGCCTTGCGGCTGTTTGATGAGTTCGTGCAGGCCACCGTGCGTCATCCCGACGCCGCGACGCTGCGCGGGCTGGAGCGCCGTTTTGCAGAGCAGCTGCTGATCCAGCCCAGCTACTGGAGCCAGATCAAGGCCCGCTCGCGCCAGATCGGCGAGCGCCTGGCGCGGCAGTTCGAGCAGCGCTGCCGCAAGCCGGCCGGCTGGATGGACCAGCCGCGTGACGAGCCGCTGCGCATCCGGCCGACGGAAGAGCCGCTGCCGGAGCCTTCCGCCACGCCCAGCGTGCCGCAGGACGACGACGAGCGCTTCATCGTCGGGCTGGTGCTGAGCTACTACCGGCGCCATCCGCAGCGCGCCCGCACCCGGCTGCTGGACCTGCTGGGCGAGGTGCTGACGCCGCCGCCCGCGCCGCCCGCGGCCGCACCCGGGCCCGGCGCCACCGGCGAGGCCCAGGCGCTGTGGCTGCAGTCTCAGCGCGGCGTGGCCCCGCTGAAGAAGAAGCGCTGACCCTGTCGCGGTCAGCCGTGCCCGCGCCGGCACGCGCTGTGGCGCCGGCGACACATCCCGTATTCAAGTGATGCTCGCCACTTGCGCAAGATAAAAACGCCTTTATCATCGCGCCTTCTCCTGCCTGTTGCCCCCCACTTGATCCCGATGTCGTTCCGTTCCGCTGCCGCCGCAGCCCGCGCCCGTGAGGAGACCGCCGCCGACTGATGCATCCGCATGGGTCCGCCGGTGGCACGGCTCGGGAGGCTTCGGTCCCCGAGCCGTTTTTCATTTCACACCCACCCCGTTGAAGGAGTCCCCATGAAGAAGCTGTCGATCACCGTCCCGATGTGCAAGCCGCGCAATCCGCTGGTCGCCTTCGCGCAGCGGCGCCTGGCCGGCCCGCACGGCCGAGCCGCCGGCGCGCAGCGCCGCCATGCCGCACAGGCGCTGCGCCAGGAACTGCAGCACCTGCACCGACACAGCCCCTGAACCGATGACGTCATGGCCCGCCATGGGCGGGCCGAGGAGATCACCATGGACAAGATGCTCACGATGTACCCCGCCCCACCCGGGCCTGCGCGCAGCCGCCGGGGCGCCGCCCTGGGGCCGCTGCAGGGCCTGCGGCGCATGCTGGCCGACCTGCTGCAGGCCGCCGGCGCCGGCCTGGACCGGATGGCCCGCCGCCTGGCCGAGGCCGAGGCCCGCGCCGCCGCACACGAGGCGGCCGCCGTCCGCGACGACGTCGAGGCCCTGCTGGAGTTCCATGCCGAGGCTGGCGCACCCGAAGGTGCGCTGTATGTGAACGGCACCTTCGTCGGCCACCTCACCGGCGTCACGCGCCTGTGACCGGACAGGCACCCCCCTTGAACCGGGGGGGTGCCCGCCCCACCGGCGGCTAATGCCTGCCAAACGGCGCCGCGACAACATGCGTGCCATGCCAACCGCACGCAAACCCAACGGAGCCGCCATGCGTATCCTCGCCGTCGCCTGCCTGACCCTGGCTGCCGCCAGCGCCACCGCCCAGGACCTGAACGCCATGCTGCAGCAGTCGATCCAGGCGATGAACGCCAACATCGCCCGCGGCCAGCAGATGGTCAACGACAACGTCCAGCAGCGCATGCGCGACCCGGCCGTGCAGGCCGCCTGGCAGCAATACCTGCAGCGCACCGGTGGCCGCCCGGCCATGGACTACCCGACCTTCACCTACCAGTACATCTACACCAACGGCTTCAGCGCCCAGGGCATGGCCCACCTGCGCCAGACCGAGGCCGGCATCGCCCAGCGCGAGCATGCCGCGGTGCAGGGCCTGCGCCAGGCCGAAGCCCAGCGCGGCCAGGCCCAGCAGGCCCATCGCGACGGCTATTTCGCGAACCAACAGGAGGCCGGCCGCGGCCTGCTGGGACAGAGCAGCTACGTCGCCCCTGGCGGCGTCGCACTGCAGCTGCCCCACACCTGGCAGCCCAACACCACCCATCGCCACCAGGGGCAGACCTTCCATGTGGATGCCAGTGGCCGGTACCACGTGCTGGCCAGCAACGGCTACTGGTACCCGCTGGCCACGCGCTGACGCGGCGCACCGCCGCCCGAGGCCGCGCCGCCGGCCGCGATCCACCACAATGCGCGACGCCATGCCGTGATCGATGGCGCGGCCCACCCCGGCACGGCCCCGATGTCGCAGCCGATGTGGTCGGAAGACTTCAGCCGCGTGACCGCGTGCGCCGACGAGGTGATCGATTGAGACGACGCGAGATGGCGCTGGCCACGGCGGCGGCCGTCGCCGGGCCGGTGGCGGCGCAGGGCCGGGTGCGCCGCATCGGCATCCTGTGGGGCGGCACCTTCACCGAACAGGCCCGGCAGCGCGCCGTCCAGTTGCTCAAGGAGCAAGGCGCCGCCGAAGGGCGCGACTTCGTGCTGGTGGTACGTTCCGCCGCCGGCGACCGGGACAAGGTGCCGCAGTTGGCGCGCGAACTGGTGGCCGAAGGCGCCGAGATTCTTCTGATCTCCGGTGACGTGGCGCGAATCGCCGTGCCCGCCACCACCGGAGTGCCGGTGATCGCCTATGGCCTGAGCGCTGACGGCGGCGACCTCGCCGCCCTGGCCGCCGAAGGCCACCGCAGCCGCCTGGCGGGCATCGACATGCTCTCGACGCCCATGAGCCTGAAGCGGCTGGAGCTGCTGGCCAGTTGCCTGCCGCGCGGCGCGCGGGTGCTGATGGTGGCCGAACCACGGTTCCGCAACCGACCCGGCGGCCAGGCCATGGAAGAGGGTGCGCTGCGGCTGGGCCTGGAGCTGCACACCAGCTGGTGCGACGACCTCACCGACCTGCCGGCCGCGCTGGCGCTGGCCCGCCGCGTCAAGGCCGTCGGCCTGTACCAGCATGTCGGCTCGTTTCTGGCCAGCATCAGCCCGCAGCTGATCGAGCTGGCCACCGAGGCGCGACTGGCGGACATGTACGAGTGGCCCCACGCGGCGCGGCGCGGCGGCCTGATGGGCTACGGGCCCGACCCGGTGGAACTGACCCGCCAGTTCTACGCCCTGGCCTGGCGCGTTCTGCAAGGCGCCAAGCCCGACTCGCTGCCGTTCGAAGGGCCGATGCGGGTGCACCTGGCGCTCAACAAGGCCCGCGCCAGG
>JBJXHB010000392.1:0-4968 GCA_046160725.1 Aquabacterium sp. | reverse complement strand
GAGGCCGGCCTGGCCACCCTCAAGGCGCTGGCCGAACAGCCGTAGCGTTGCCGGCCGAGGGGCCCGCGGGCAGCCCCGGGCCGGCCGGCGCAGCCAGGCCCGGCGTGCCAGCGCCCGCTGCGGCGGCCCGGGCCCGCATGTCCTCGGTGGTATCGCCCGGGCCGTCGGCCCGCCAGCCCGGTGGCATGACCAGGGTGCCCACAAAGGCACGCAGGCTGCGCGCCGCGGCCAGGTCGCGCAGCAGCGCCACCCAGGGCCCGAACTCGATCACCAGCGGGTTGTAGCTGGTCACCGGCTTCACCAGCCCGTAGTCGCAGGGCAGGTCGTCGCGCTCGGGGATGTAGGTGCCGAACAGCCGGTCGAAGACCAGCAGCACGCCGCCATAGTTGGCATCCAGGTATTCCAGGTTGCGGGCATGGTGCACCCGGTGCGCCGACGGCGTGTTCAGGATGCCCTCCAGGACACCCAGCTTCGGTATCCAGGTGGCATGGATCCAGAACTGGTAGAGCAGGTTGAGCGACAGCGTGGCCAGCACCACCTTGGGGTCGAAGCCGATCCAGGCCAACGGCGTGAAGAACAGCGTGGTGCCGGTCAGCCGGCCGGTCAGGCCCAGCCGCACCGCCGCCGACAGGTTGAGCTGGTTGGGCGAGTGGTGCACCGCGTGCGTGGCCCAGAACCAGCGCACCCGGTGCGCGCTGCGGTGGTACCAGTAGTAGCAGAACTCCTGGCCCAGGAACAGCGCCAGCACGGCCAGCGGCTGGCTCAGGTCGATCTGGAACAGCCGGTGCTCATGCGCCAGTGCAAACACCGGCGCCGCGATCGACAGCGGCAGCAGGTGCACGAAGCGGCGCGCCACCTGGTCCAGCAGCGAGACACCAGCGGCGCGCCAGTCGTAGCTGCCCGGCTGGCGGCGGCTGAGCACCAGGCCCTCCACGACGGCCGCCAGCAACACCAGCGGCAGGATGTAGAAGAGCAGGAAGCGGGTGATGTCCATGGCGCGACGGGCGTGGGCGGGCTGCGATGGCGTTCATTATCTGAGCGATACTCACATTCAGGGCTCAGATCCGCCCGCGCCATCATGCCCCGCCCTGCCCCCTCTGGAAAACCCACCGCCGTACGCCGCGTCCCGGCGCAGCGGCGTGCCCTGCAGACCCAGGCGCTCATCTTCGAGGCGGCCATCCGTCTGCTCGAGTCCGACGGCCTGGACGGCTTCTCGACCAACCGCCTGGCGCTGGAATCGGGCTATGCGGTGGGCACGATCTACCAGTACTTCGGCAGCAAGCGGGAACTGCTGGCGGCGCTGGCTCGGCGCGAGGTCGAACAGGCCATCGCGGCCACACGGCGCAGCCTGGCGGCGCAAGCAACCGGCAGCGGCGCGGCCGCTGCGCCGCTGGACCGCATCCGGGCCGGCGTGCGGCTGCTGCTGGGCGCCTTTGGCGGGCGGCTGAAGGCGCGGCGGGTGCTGGTGCAGGCCGCGCTGGCCAGCGGCCAGACCGAGGAGCTGGACCGCCCGGCCCGCGCCGTCGCCGCGTTGCTGGTCGGCCAGGGCCTGCCCCGTGCCGACGGCAGCCTGCTGCGACTGGATGACCATGAGGCCTTCGTGCTGACCCAGGCCCTGATGGGCGCGGTGCGCAGCGCGCTGCTGACCGAGCCGGCGCGACTGAAGCAACCCGCCTTCGAGGACGCGCTGGTACGGCTGGTGGCGGGGTTTCTCGGCGTCGATGGCGACCGGGGCAGGCGGCGCTGACTACTGCAACTGCTTGCTGAGCTCCGCATGCACGTGGCGCAGCAGGCGGAAGTAGTTGATGCTCATCGCACCGGGCGCAGACTTGGCCTCCAGCTCACGGGTGGCCGCGGTGATGTAGGCCTGCACCGCGATGATCGTCCTCTCCACCAGCTTGCGCTTCCTGGCCTTGTCGGCCTCGGCCTCCTAGGCCGCGGCCAGCCCGCCCACCTTGGCCACGGCGGCGGCGGCCTAGCAGCGGCGCGCTCCGCGCGCCGCCAACTCGGCCGCGATTTGCGCTGCGATCTGCTGCACCGCGGTGCTCAGGCTGGCTTCCAGGAAGTCGCTCCTGTCATCCAGCCAGATCGGCAGACCCACCATCGGGCCGGAGTAGACGAAGGTCCGCGTCTGCGATGCCGCGGAGGCATGACGCTGCACCGTCACCGGCACGCTGGCGACCATGCCCAGCCGCTCGCCATGCCCCAGTACGAAGTGCAGCTCGCCCCACTGCACAGTCACCGTGACCGCAGCAGGCTGCGGGCCCGGGTGACCGTCTTGGTTCAGCCGCTGGGCCACCTGTCGGCGCAAGTGTTCCGGCGGATCGGCGCGCTGCTGCGCCAAGGCCAGGCGCGCCTGCAGCAAGGCCTCCTGCTCGGCCGACAGGCCGGCGGCCAAGCCCACCACGGCGCCCAAGCCCGCGCCGGCAACCGCCCCCGCCAGGACGCCGGCCGGAATGCACAGGAAGGCCAAGGGCCCGCAGCCCGCGCCGGCCAGGCCGCCGGCCACCATGCCCGCGCCGCCACCGATGCCGGCATCCATGCCCACGGCCACGTTGCGGATGCGCGCCCGCGCGTCGGCGCCGGCAGGGCGGGCGGCGATCACGGCTACATCCTGGCCCGCGGACAACGTGTCCAGGCGCGGCGAACTCGAGCAGCCGACGATCAGCGCCAGCAGGCCGGCCAGCAGACGACGAGGTTTCATCGCGGCCGATTGTGGTGCGCCGCGCCGCCGTCGGGAAGAGCCGCAGGCAGATCGGGGCCAGGCCGGCCCCGGTCCGATCAACCCGGCTGCCGCGTCGTGCGCAGGTAGGGCTTGATGGTCTTGAAGCCCGGAAACACCTTCTCAGCCTCTTCGTTCGATACCGCGGGCGTGATGATCACGTCCTCGCCCAGCTTCCAGTTCACCGGCGTGGCCACCTTGTGCCTGGCGGTGAGCTGCATGGAGTCGAGCACCCGCAGGATCTCGTCGAAGTTGCGCCCGGTCGTCATCGGGTAGGTCAGCATCAGCTTGATCTTCTTGTCCGGACCGACCACGAACACCGAGCGCACGGTGGCATTGGTCGCCGCGGTGCGGCCGTCGGACGCCAGCTCTTCGGCCGGCAGCAGGTTGTAGAGCTTGGCGACCGCGAGGTCATGGTCGCCGATCATCGGGTAGCGCACCTTGGCGCCCTGCGTTTCCTCGATGTCGCGCGACCATTCCTCGTGCCGGCCCACCGGGTCGACCGACAGGCCGATCAGCTTGGCGTTGCGGCGCGTGAACTCCGGTTCGATCTTCGCCATGTAGCCCAGCTCGGTGGTGCACACCGGCGTGAAGTCCTTGGGGTGCGAGAACAGCACGGCCCAGCTGTCGCCGATCCAGTCGTGGAAGCGGATGCGGCCCTGGGTGGTCTCGGCCTCGAAATCGGGGGCGGTGTCGTTGATGCGCAGTGACATGCGGTTCTCCGTGGTTGGGTGAGTGAAAGGTACGCTCAATCGGCCATCGCTGCCTGCAGCTCGAGGCTTGGCACTTCGGCCAGCACGGCGTGCCAGACCTCGGCGCTGGCCGCGGCCCGGGCCAGCGGCAGGCAGCGCGCCCATTGCGCTGCGGTGCATACGGCCTTCAGCGCCTGCAGAAAGACCCGGGTCGCTCCGGTCGGCGAGTTGTTCGTGCTGCCCCAGGCGGACAGCGACTGCACGCCGTGGGCGACGAAGTGGTCGAAGTCGCCTTGTGCGATGCCGGCCGACACGCACCAGCGCGCAAACAGCGGCGCCTTCGGGGCCGGCAAGCGCGCCACCAGCGGCATCATGATGTCCTCTTCGTGCCGCAGATGGGCCTGGGCGATCTCGCGATAGGCGGCGAAGGCGGCGCGCATGGCCGACGGGCCCTGGCCGATGGCCTGCGTCACCTCGGCCTGCGCCTGGTGCTCATGCTCATGCTCCCGCCGGAACATATCGGCACCGGCAGCACCGTCGAAGTAGTGGTCGAGCATGCGGCTGCTGCCGCCACCGGTTCCTTCCACGCCTTCCAGGCCGTCCACGCCATCCTCCATCGCGGCATGCACCGCGATCGCCCGTCGGTAGGTGGCCCATGCCGCGGCGAAACCGGCGGTGTCGCCAGCCTCGGCCAGCGGGGCCAGCACCCGGGCCAGGTCGTTGCGCAGCACCTCGTGGTAGTTGCGCATCACGGCGGGAACGGAGACTTCGGGTTCGGTCATGGTGTTCAGCTCGGGAACCGGCGCTGCCTGCGTGGTCGGGACGGCAGGCAGTGTGCAAAGCGGGCGGCGCCGATGCCCTTCAGCGGGTCTTCAACGTTGTTAAACCGGTGCCGGGGAATGGCTTAAGCTCATCGCACAGGGCCGGGGGAGCGGCCGGAGGGAGGCCGGGTTGCCGGGCATTGCATCGAACGAGAAACCGGCCGGTCCGCTGCGCTTCGGCCCAGGCGGACGCTTCGAGCTGCGGCCCGCCGAGTACCAGCTGCTGGTCGATGGCCAGCCCGCCGCGCTCGGTGGCCGCGCGCTCGACCTGCTGATGGTGCTGGCGGCTCGGGTGCACCAGGTGGTGACCAAGGGCGATCTGCTCGACATCGTCTGGCGCGGCCTTGTCGTCGAGGAGAACAACCTGCGCGTGCAGGTCAATGCGCTGCGGCGCGTGCTCGGCGAGAACGCGATCGCCACGGTGCCCGGGCGCGGCTACCGGCTGAGCGTGGCGTTGCAGGCGCAGGCCGCGTCTGCGCCTGCGGCGCCATCCATGGATGGGGCGATGGCCGCGGCGCCGCGCCTGTACGGCCGCGGCGCGGACCTGGTACGCCTGGATGCGCTGCTGCGCCGCGGCAACGGCTGCGTCACGCTGGTCGGCATGCCGGGCGTGGGCAAAAGCAGCCTGGCGCGCGCGGCGCAGCGCGCCTGGCCCGGCCGCAGCGCATGGGTGGACCTGGCGCCGCTGTCGCAAAGCCGCGAGGTGCCGGGGGCGATCGCGCGGGCCTTGGAC
>JBJXHB010000391.1:0-2505 GCA_046160725.1 Aquabacterium sp. | reverse complement strand
GCTGGCGCGTCGCGGTCAGGCGATGCGGGCGCCGGGGCTGATCGTCGGCGGCGCCGCGTTCAGCGTCTCGATGGCCAGGCCCGCCGCCACCTTGTAGCCGGCCATGAAGGCCGCACGCTCCGCCGGCGGGATCACGGCGTCGATGTCGTCGAACACGCCGCCGCAGCGGTCGTCGACCAGGCCCAGCAGGCCGAACGGGCCGGCGCCGCGGTTGCGCAGCACCAGCGCGTTGACCGGCGCGCGCAGCCGGTCGTCGTAGGCCTGCAAGGCGGCAGGCCCCACACCGTGGGCCAGCAGCATCGCGCCCAGCACGCGCGCATCGACGATGGCCTGGCTGGCGCCGTTGGAGCCGGTGGGGTACATCGGGTGCGCCGCATCGCCCTGCAGCGCGACGCGGCCGTCCACCCACGCGGAAAGGGGGTCGCGGTCGATCATCGGGTATTCGAAGACCTCGTTCGCGCCGCGCAGCATCGCCGGCACATCCAGCCAGCCGTCATCCCAGCCGTCGAAGTGGTGGATGAAGTCCTCGATGGCGACCCGGCGGTTCCAGTCGCCGCCACGCCAGCCGCCGGCCGGGTCCACCGTGATCTCGGCGATCCAGTTGATGGTGGCCAGGCCGCTGCCGGTATCGGGCGCGGTGATCGGATAGAAAACCACGCGGTGGCGCAGCGAGCCCAGGCCGACGAAGGACGAACCGCTGCGGACCGGTACGCCCGGCGAGGTGCCGCGCCACATGACGGCGCCGCCCCAGTGGATGGGCGGCTGGCCCGGGTGCATCTGCGCGCGCACGGCGGAATGGATGCCGTCGCAGGCGATCAGCAACGCACCGCCCACCTCGTGCCGTCGGCCGTCGCGCGACTCGACCAGCGCCGTCACGCCATGGGCGTCCTGGCGGTAGCCGGTAACACGCTCGCCCATTTGCAGGGCCTGGGGCCCCAGCCGCTCCAGCGCGGTGCGATACAGCAGCATCTGCAGGCGTCCGCGGTGCACCGCGTACTGCGGCCATCGATAGCCGGCGGCCAGACCGCGCGGCTCGGCATACACGTCGCGGCCATTGCGGCCGACCAGGGCCCACTCGCGCGCGGCGACGCCGATGGACTCGAGTGCGGTGGCATCGAGGCCGAGGTCGAACAGCTCGCGCACCGCATTGGGCTGCAGGTTGATGCCCACGCCCAGGGGCTTCAGCTCGGGTACCGACTCCAGAACGAGGCACGGCACGCCGATCTGGTGCAACGTGAGCGCGGTGGCCATGCCGGCAATGCCGCCGCCGGCAATGAGGACGGGGCGTTGCGAGGGGTTCGACGTCATCGGCGGGTGGTCCTGATGGGCGATGCGCGCTTGCGGATGGGGCGCCGGCAGCGCTGCCAACCGCACAAGGACCAAGGGCCCGCTGTGAGGCGGGCCCTTGGTGAAATGGTGCCGGTGAGAAGAGTCGAACTCCCGACCTTCGCATTACGAATGCGCTGCTCTACCAACTGAGCTACACCGGCGGAAAAGCCGCAGATTATAGGTGGCGGTGCCGGTGGTGCAGCGCCACCGGGCCGGGCGGCGGCTCAGGTGGCCGTGATCCAGTCCGCATGCGCCGGGTTGTCCAGGTGCGGCAGCATGTTGTAGGTCAGCAGCGCGTGGCGGCGGCGGGTGGTGGCCAGGGCGCAGATGGCGCTGTTGCGCAGCCGCATGTTGAGCTCGATCACCTGCGGCGCCTTGAGGTCCAGCACCAGGCCCAGCGCGGTGGAGATCGGGCCGCCGGATGACACCACCAGCACGTCCTCGTCCTGCCAGCGCAGCGCCTGCTCCAGCACCGCGGCGATACCGGCCTGAAAGGCCGCGAAGCTGGGCATGCCCTCGGGCTGCACCTCGCCGTGCATCCAGGCCTGCAGGCCCTCGCGCAGGGCGCGGAAATGCGCGCGATAGCCCTCGGGCGTGGTGGCGGGTGCCAGCGGCTGGGGCTGGGTGGCCCTCAGCACGGCATGGCTGTCGTATTCGTTGAGCGCGGCGTCCTCGACCACCGCGGGCAAGCCGGGCAAGGCGGTGCCGATGGCCGCCAGCGACTGGCGCTGGCGCCTGAGCGTGCCGGTCCAGGTCGCCGCAAAGCGGTGGCCGCGCTCGTGCAGGTAGGCGCCCAGCCGCTCGCACTGGCGGCGCCCGAGGTCGCTCAGGTTGTCGTAGTCGGCGGCGCCGAAGCTGGCCTGGCCGTGGCGGACGAGGTAGAGGGTGCCCATGTGCCGGTCTGGTCGGAGTGCTTCACAAACGCCTAGCCGTCCGGCAGCTCGCGGTGGTAGGCCGTGACGCGCTCGACTTCGTTCTTGCTGCCCAGGATCACGCTGACGCGCTCATGCAGCCGGGTCGGCACCACGTCCATGATGCGCTGGCGGCCGTTGGTGGCCGCGCCGCCGGCCTGCTCGACGATGAAGGCCATCGGGTTGGCCTCGTACATCAGGCGCAGCTTGCCGGGCTTGTCCGGCTCGCGCTTGTCCCAGGGGTAGAGGAAGACGCCGCCGCGGC
>JBJXHB010000390.1:0-36498 GCA_046160725.1 Aquabacterium sp. | reverse complement strand
CTACACCCGGCACCTGAGCGGCGCCGCACCGGGCGAGCCGCCGCCGACACTGGTGGACTACCTGCCGTCCGATACTGTGATGTTCCTGGACGAGAGCCATGTCCTGATCGGGCAACTGGGCGGCATGTACAACGGCGACCGCGCCCGCAAGAGCACGCTGGTGGAATACGGCTTCCGACTGCCCAGCGCCTTGGACAACCGTCCCCTGAAGTTCGACGAGTTCGAACGCAAGATGCGCCAGGCTGTGTTCGTGTCCGCCACCCCTGCCGACTACGAAAACCGTCACGCCGGCCAGGTCGTGGAGCAACTGGTGCGGCCGACCGGGCTGATCGACCCTGTGGTGGAGGTACGGCCAGCCCGCCACCAGGTGGACGATGTGCTGCAGGAAATTCGCGAGCGCGTCGGTGTCCACGAGCGGGTGCTGATCACCACGCTGACCAAGCGCATGGCCGAGCAGCTGACCGACTACCTGTCCGACAACGGCGTCAACGTCCGATATCTGCACTCTGACATCGATACCGTGGAGCGCGTCGAAATCATCCGAGACCTGCGGCTGGGTGTCTTCGATGTCCTGGTCGGCATCAACCTGCTGCGCGAAGGACTGGATATTCCGGAGGTGTCCTTGGTGGCCATCCTGGACGCAGACAAGGAGGGCTTTCTTCGCGCCGAGAGAAGCCTGATCCAGACCATCGGTCGCGCGGCCCGCCATATCAACGGGCATGCCATCCTGTATGCCGACCGGGTGACCGACTCGATGCAAAGGGCCATCGGCGAGACCGAGCGCCGGCGGGCCCGGCAGGTGGCCTTCAACACCACCCATGGCATCGTGCCGCGCGGCGTGATCAAGCAGGTGCGGGAGATGATCGACGGGGTGGTGTCGGAGAAGACCTCCCGCGACGAACTGAACGCCGCCAAGGCGGCGGCCGACGTCGAGGCGTTGTCCGAGAAGGACCTGGGCAAGCGCATCAAGCTGCTCGAGAAGCAGATGCTGGACCATGCCCGCAACCTGGAGTTCGAGAAGGCGGCGCGGGTGCGCGACCAGCTCGGGCTGCTGCGTGAACAGGCCTTTGGCGCCCGTGGGGGTGATGCCTTGCCGGCCGCCTGATTGCCTTTGTCAACAGCGCGCGTGGCAGTCGCGCTTCGCCTTGACGACGGCCTGAACCGCACCCCGGCCAATGTCGAGCGATTCAGTAGGACTCTGCTATAGTTGACTCCATCACTCGGGATTAGGCGGGTGACTTCGGTGACCAATCCAAGAGGTTGCACCGATGTGCCGGTGGGCTCTACTCGGCTTGCCGAACCCGAACTTCAGGAGAACTCCATGCGTCTGACCACAAAGGGCCGTTTTGCCGTCACGGCGATGATCGACCTTGGCCTGCGTTCCAACAACGGTCCTGTGGCCTTGGCCGCCATCAGCCAGCGCCAGCAGATTTCGCTGTCCTACCTGGAGCAGTTGTTCGGCAAGCTGCGCCGCCATTCCTTGGTGGAAAGCACGCGCGGTCCGGGCGGTGGTTACTCCCTGGGCCGAAAGGCCGACGAGATCACCGTGGCCGACATCATCGTCGCTGTGGACGAGCCGATCGATGCCACGGGTTGTGCGGGCCGCGAGAACTGCATGGGTGAAGACGCAGGGCGCTGCATGACCCATGACCTCTGGGCCAGCCTGAACCAGAAGATGATCGAGTTCCTCGACTCGGTGACCCTGCGCAAGCTGGTCGACGAGCAGCTGGCCAAGGGCGTGGCCATCGAGGGCACGCCCATGAAGCGCGCGATCTCTTCGGTGCCGGTGCTCAAGCCGATCAAGATCACCGCACCCAATTCGGTGTTCGCGCTGGGCAGCGCACTTGCCAAGTGACGCTGTGCAGCCTTCGCATCTGACCGGCATCTCTCTTTGATCCCCTTCTGACCAACGACCAAGCACGGCGCATCTGATGACTCCGCACCTGCCGATCTACATGGACTACGGCGCGACGACGCCGGTTGACCCGCGCGTGGTAGACGCGATGATCCCGTGGCTGCGCGAGCACCATGGCAATCCGGCGTCGCGCAGCCACGCCTGGGGCTGGGAGGCCGAAGCGGCCGTCGAGAGGGCGCGCGAGCAGGTCGCGGCGCTGGTCGGCGCCGACCCCCGCGAGATAGTCTGGACCTCGGGCGCCACCGAGTCCAACAACCTGGCCATCAAAGGGGCGGTCAACTTCTACAAGTCCCGCGGCCAGCATGTGGTCACGGTCAAGACCGAGCACAAGGCTGTGCTGGACACGGTGCGGGAGTTGGAGCGCCAAGGGTGCAGCGCCACCTATCTGGACGTCCAGCAGGACGGCCTCGTGGACCTGGACCGCCTGAAGGCGGCGTTGCGGTCGGACACCGTGCTGGTGTCGGTCATGCTCGTGAACAACGAGATCGGTGTGGTCCAGGACGTCGCCGCGATCGGCGCGCTGTGCCGCGAGCGCGGCATCGTGTTTCATGTCGATGCCGCGCAGGCCACGGGCAAGCTTCCGATCGACCTGCGCAGCCTGCCCGTCGACCTGATGAGCCTGGCCTCGCACAAGACCTACGGCCCCAAGGGTATCGGTGCCCTCTATGTGCGCCGCAAGCCGCGTGTGCGCATCGAGCCACAGATGCATGGTGGCGGACACGAGCGCGGCATGCGGTCGGGCACCTTGCCGACCCACCAGATCGTGGGCATGGGCGAGGCCTTCCGCATTGCGGGCGCCGAGATGGGTACCGAGATCGAACGCATCCGCATGCTGCAGCGGCGTCTGCTGGACGGTCTGGCCGACATGGAGCAGGTTTTCATCAACGGCCACCTGGAGCGGCGGGTGCCGCACAACGTCAACGCCTCGTTCAACTATGTCGAGGGCGAGTCGCTGGTCATGGGTGTCAAGGGCATCGCGGTTTCGTCCGGCTCTGCCTGCACCTCGGCCAGCCTGGAGCCCAGCTACGTGCTGCGGGCGCTTGGCCGCAGCGATGAGTTGGCGCACTCCAGCCTGCGCATCACGATCGGCCGTTTCACCACCACCGAGCAGATCGACTTTGCCGTCGGCCTGCTGAAGGACCGCGTGGCCAAGCTGCGTGAGCTGTCCCCGTTGTGGGAGATGTATCGCGATGGCGTCGACCTGAGCACCATCCAGTGGACCGCCCACTGACGGACCGGCGATCCAACCAACAGGAGAGATTTGCATGGCATACAGCGACAAGGTCATTGACCACTACGAGAACCCCCGCAATGTCGGGTCGTTTGCCAAGGACGACGACAACGTCGGCACCGGCATGGTCGGTGCGCCGGCCTGCGGCGACGTGATGAAGCTGCAGATCAAGGTCAACCCCGAGACCGGGCTGATCGAAGATGCCCGCTTCAAGACCTACGGCTGCGGGTCGGCGATTGCGTCCAGCTCTTTGGTGACCGAATGGGTCAAGGGCAAGTCGCTCGACCAGGCGATGACGATCCAGAACACCGATATCGCTCAAGAGCTGGCCCTGCCTCCGGTCAAGATCCACTGCTCGATCCTGGCCGAGGACGCCATCAAGGCGGCGGTCCAGGATTACAAGGCCCGTCGCAGCCAGGGTGCGGATGTGGTCGACGCGGATGGAGTCCGGTGACACCATGGCCGTGATGATGACGGAAGCCGCAGCGCGGCATGTGACGCGCTACCTGGCCCGACGTGGTAAGGGTGTGGGCGTGCGCCTGGGTGTCAAGACGACCGGCTGCTCGGGCCTGGCGTACAAGCTGGAGTACGCCGACGACGTCGCGCCCGAGGACCATGTCTTCGAGGAGCGCGGCGTCAAGATCCTGGTCGACCCGAAGAGCCTGCCCTATATCGACGGGACCGAGCTCGATTTCGTCCGAGAAGGCCTGAACGAGGGCTTCAAGTTCCACAACCCGCGCGAGAAAGACCGCTGCGGGTGTGGCGAGTCCTTCCGCGTCTGACGTTTTGGCGGTGCCGACGTCGCCCCCTGTCAAGGGGCGCTGCGGCGACGCCGTCCCGCCCCGCCTGCTGCCCGAAGATGACCGCCGCCGCCATCGTCATCCACCAAGAGCGCCCGGACCAGCCCGAGGTCCGCGCCCTGTTGGACGAACTGGATGCCTATCTGTCTGCGCTCTATGAGCCGGAGGCCAACCACATTCTGGACATCCAGGCCCTGTTGGCGCCGCAGGTGCGCTTCTTCGTCGCCCGCGACGCGGCGGGCCAGGTATTGGCCACCGGTGCCTGGCGCCGAATGGACGGCGAGCCTGCTTCAGGCGGGCAGCCGTATGGCGAGGTCAAGCGCATGGTGGTGCAGCCAGGCCAGCGCGGCCGTGGTTTCGGCCGCATGATGCTGGAGGTGGTCGAGACCTCGATGCGTTCAGAAGGTATCGCGCTGGCCATGCTGGAGACCGGTGAGGCGCAGACCGAGGCGGTCGGCCTGTACCAGCGCTGCGGCTATCGGCGCTGTGGTCCGTACGCCGCCTATCCGGACAATGGCTTGTCGGTCTTCATGGTCAAGAGCCTGGTTCGAGCATGAAACTCGACGACGACGACTTCGTTCTGCTCGGGCTGCCGCGGCGGTATGCGCTTGACCGTACCGAACTGGATGCACGGGTGCGACAGTTGCAGGCGCAGGTGCATCCGGACCGGTTTGTCACTGAGGGTGCAGCCGCGCAGCGCGTGGCCATGCAGTGGGCCGTCCGTGTCAACGAGGCGGCGCAGCGGCTGCGCGACCCGGTCCGTCGCGGGGCGTATCTGTGTGAGCTGGCCGGTAAGCCGATCAAGGCCGACAGCAACACGGCCATGCCCCTGGCCTTCCTGCAACAGCAGATGGCCTGGCGGGAGGCGCTTGACGACGCGGCCGATGCCGCGGCGGTCGACGCCTTGGCCGAACAGGTGCGCGCACACGAGCACCAGGCGCTGGAGGACCTGCGGGCCCAACTGGACGAACATGCCGACCTGCCGGCAGCCGTGGCGCAGGTCAGGGCGTTGATGTTCGTGCGGCGCCTGGCCGACGAGATCGAGCAACGCCGCGAGGCGCACTCTTCCTGATCGCCTTGGGCGACGACCCGAAACTCAATCATCCATGGCGCTGCTGCAGATATCCGAGCCCGGCCAGTCACCCGACCCGCATGCCCGCCGCATCGCCGTCGGCATCGACCTGGGCACCACCCATTCGCTGGTGGCGGGCTTCCGCCACGGCGTTGCGCAGTGCCTGCCGGATGCCCAGGGTCGGGCGCTGCTGCCTTCGGCCGTCCAGTACCTGGATGGTGGAGGGCGACGCATCGGCCATGCGGCCTTGGCCTTGCAGGCCGAAGACCCGCTGAACACCGTGGTCTCGGCCAAACGCCTGATGGGGCGGTGCCTGGCGGATGTGCCGGATGTGCAGGCGCTGCCGTATCGGTTCGTCGACCGGCCCGGTATGGTTGGCATCGAGACCCGTGACGGCGTGAAGACACCCGTGGAGGTCTCGGCGGAGATCCTGGCGGCGCTGCGCCAGCGTGCCGAGGACAGCTTCGACGACGACTTGTTCGGTGCGGTCATTACCGTGCCGGCCTATTTCGACGATGCGCAACGCCAGGCCACCAAGGATGCGGCGCAACTGGCCGGACTGAATGTGCTGCGCCTGATCAACGAGCCGACCGCCGCCGCTGTGGCCTACGGCCTGGACAGTGGCCGGGAGGGCCTGTACGCCGTGTACGACCTGGGCGGCGGCACCTTTGACATCTCGCTGCTGCGCTTGTCGCACGGCGTGTTCGAAGTCGTGGCCACCGGCGGCGACGCCGCATTGGGCGGCGACGATTTCGACGCCCTTCTGGCGCGTTGGGCCCTGCAAAAGGCCGGTCGCGAGGCCGAGACGCCACAGGACCGGCGCGCCGTCCTGGTGGCAGCCCGGGCCGCCAAGGAGGCCCTGACCACCGAGACCACGGTGGTGCTGCGCTGCGAGTTGGCGGGTGGCGCGCCGATGGAAGTGCCGATCACGCGGCAGGGCTTTGAGCAACTGACGCGGCCCTTGCTGGACCGCACGCTGGCCGGCGTGCGCAAGGTGCTGCGCGACGCCCGCATCCCGCGCGAGGAGGTGCAGGGCGTCGTGATGGTGGGTGGGTCCACTCGCATGCCGTCGGTGCGGGTGGCGGTGGGTGAGCTCTTCGGCCGCGATCCCCTGGTCGACCTGAATCCCGACGAGGTGGTGGCTATCGGCGCTGCGGTGCAGGCACAAGCGCTGGCGGGCCACGGCCAGGAAGGTGGTCTGCTGCTGCTGGACGTGACACCGCTGTCATTGGGCCTGGAGACGGTTGGCGGCATCGTCGAGCGAGTGATCGAGCGCAACACCACGATCCCGGTTGCCAAGGCACAGGACTTCACCACCTATCGCGACGGGCAGACGGCGATGGCCATCCATGTGGTGCAGGGTGAGCGGGAACTGGTGGCGGACTGCCGGTCGCTGGCACGGTTCGAGCTGCGCGGCTTCCCGCCGCTGGTGGCGGGCGCGGCCCGTATCCGCGTCACCTTCCAGGTCGACGCAGACGGGCTGCTCAGCGTGGCCGCGCGCGAGTTGGGGTCGGGCGTCGAGGCCTCGGTGGCCGTCAAGCCCAGCTATGGGCTGGCGGACGACGAGATCGCCGGCATGCTGAAGGCCGGTTTCGCCCATGCCGAGTTGGACATGCGCGCGCGCGCTTTGCGGGAGGCCGCGGTCGATGCCGACCGGCTGGTCCTGGCTACTCGTGCCGCGCTGGTGTCGGACGGGGACCTTTTGTCGGCCAGCGAGAAGGCAGCGGTGGATGCATTGGTCGCGCACGCGGACGCGCAGGCCCGTGGTGACCATGCCGATGCGATCGAGGCGGCCGTCAAGGCTCTGGCTGAGGGTACCGAGGATTTCGCCGCCCGTCGCATGAACCGCGGCATCCAGGCCGCATTGACCGGCCGTCGGCTGGAGGACATCTGACCATGCCGGTGATCCGTATCCTGCCGCATCCGGAGTACTGCCCTCAGGGCGATGAGATTCAGGCCGACATGGGCACGTCGGTGTGCGAGGCCTTGATCGAGAACGGCATCGCCATCGAGCATGCATGCGAGATGAGCTGCGCCTGCACCACCTGCCATGTGGTCGTGCGTCAGGGCCTGCAATCGCTGGGCGAGATGAACGAGTCCGAGGAGGACCTGCTGGACCGGGCCTGGGGCCTGGAGCCCAACTCGCGTTTGTCCTGCCAGGCCATCCTGTCGAACCAGGACGTGACGATCGAGATCCCGCGCTACTCGATCAACCATGCCCGCGAGAACCATTGAGCGCCTGAGCTGGCGCCCTGGTCAGCGCCGCTGGGTGCTGGGGCTGGAGTCGTCCTGCGACGAAACAGGTGTCGCTCTGGTGGCACTGGAGCCGGATGGCAGCCTGCGCCTGGCGGCACAGGCCCTGCATTCGCAGGTGGCCATGCATGCGGACTTCGGTGGTGTGGTGCCGGAGTTGGCGTCGCGCGACCATGTGCGGCGCGTCGTGCCGTTGACCCGGCAGGTGCTCGTCGAGGCCGGGCACCGGGCCGAGGACGTGGACCTGATTGCCTATACCCGCGGGCCCGGCCTGGCCGGTGCCTTGCTGGTGGGTGCCGGGCTGGCCTGTGCCCTGGGCATGGCGCTGAGCCGGCCGGTGCTGCCGATCCATCATCTGGAGGGGCATCTGCTGTCGCCGTTCCTGGGCACCGATGCGCCGGCGTTTCCCTTTGTCGCGCTGCTGGTGTCGGGCGGGCATACGCAACTCATGCGGGTGGCGGGCGTGGGCCGGTACGAGCTGATGGGGGAATCCATCGATGACGCTGCTGGCGAGGCCTTTGACAAATGCGCCAAGCTGCTCGGTCTGGGCTATCCCGG
This sequence comes from Aquabacterium sp., assembly GCA_046160725.1. Lineage (GTDB taxonomy): Bacteria > Pseudomonadota > Gammaproteobacteria > Burkholderiales > Burkholderiaceae_C > JBJXHB01. Next base: position 28,669 of record JBJXHB010000390.1, on the reverse strand, counting down.
AGGACCGGCATTGGCCCGGTTGGCGGAGTCAGGCGACGCGGCGGCGGTGGCCCTGCCTCGCCCGCTGTTGCACAGCGGCAATCTCGATTTCTCCTTTGCAGGGCTGAAGACCGCCGTGCTGACGCGTTGGCGCCAGGCCGGCCCACAGGCCAGCACCCAGGCTCGCGCCGACATGGCAGCGGCGACGCAGGAGGCCATCGTCGATGTGTTGGTCGCGAAGTCCATCAAGGCTCTGCGTACAGCGGGCTTGGACCGGCTGGTGGTCAGCGGCGGTGTCGGCGCCAATGCCAGGCTGCGGGAGCGCCTGAATAGCGCCGTCATGGGCATCGGCGCGCGGGTGCACTACCCCCACCTGGCGCTGTGCACCGACAACGGCGCCATGATCGCCCTGGCGGGCGCCATGCGCCTGCGAGAAGGGCTGGCGCAGCCGACCCACTCGTTGGCATTCGATGTGGCACCACGCTGGCCCCTGGCGGAGTTGGACGAGGCACGCTCTCGCGCCGCGGGCTGAGCCCCGTCGCTCTACTGAGCCCGGTCGGCTGCCCGCTATCGGCCGCGCCGCAAGTCGACAGGGCGTGACGTTGAAATGCCGCGCTGTTGACAACCTGTTCCAGGTGTCAGCGCAGGATCGGCACGACCTGCACCGGCGTGTCGCCGACGGTCCGGCTGGCGCGCTCGTCATCGTCTGCAGCCCGTACGGCATGCAGCGACAACTCGATCTTCATCTGCATGCCGGCCAGCGGATGGTTGCCATCCAACACGGCATGCGACGGATACAGCTCGGTCACCCGGTACAGGACATCGGCTGGCATGCCCGGCGTTCGGGCGCCGGCGGGCAGCCCCTCGAAGGCCATGCCTTCCTCGACGCCCGCCGGCAGCAGTGACCGGTCCTCGAAACAGACCAATCCCGGGTCGTAGTCACCAAAGGCCTGCGACGGCTCCAGGACCAGCTGGGCCTGCCAGCCCGCCGCCTGGCCCTCCAGCGCGATTTCGATGCCGGGCATCAAATCGTCGCCGCCACATAGAAATTCGGTCGGCTCGGTGAGTTCGCCCAGCAACTGGTGCTGGCCGTCGAAGAGTCGCCATGTGAGGCTGACGACACAGGGTGCGTTGACATGCATGAAACGATGATGGCACAGCGGGCGCGAGAATCACGGCATGCATAAACAGCCGGGATGGCCGCTGCTGGGCGGCCTGGATATCGCGACTTTCGCGCGCCGGCACTGGCAACGGCGGCCATTGCTGGTGCGGCAGGCCATGCCGGGTGTGGTGGCGCCGTTGTCACGGGCCGACCTGTTCGCGCTGGCGGCCCGCGATGACGTCGAGTCGCGCTTGGTCGTGCGTCAAGACCAGCAATGGTCGGTGCGCACCGGACCGCTGCCGCGCCGCGCGCTGCCGCCGCTAGCGCAGTCAGGATGGACCTTGCTGGTGCAGGGCCTGGACCAGCATGTCCAGGCCGCCCATGACCTGCTGCGGCGGTTCGACTTCCTGCCGCAGGCGCGGGTTGACGATCTGATGTTGTCCTTTGCGACGCAGGGCGGCGGCGTCGGTCCGCACTGGGATGCCTACGATGTCTTCCTGCTGCAGGTCCAGGGGCGGCGTCGCTGGAGGGTCGGGCCGGTGCGTGACCGTGCATTGCAGCCTGGGCAACCGCTTCGACTGCTGCAGCACATGCAGGTCGACCAGGAGTGGGTGCTCGAGCCCGGGGACATGCTGTACCTGCCGCCGCTGTGGGCCCATGATGGGGTCGCAGAAGAGGGCGCGTGCATGACGGCATCGATCGGCCTTCGATCGCCGCATCGCGACGAACTGGCACGCGCACTGCTCGCACGGCTAGCGGATGAGGGCACGGATGCTGGCCCGATCTTCCGGGACGCCGGAACGGTCGCGATGGATGGTGGTGCCGTCATACCGAGCGACCTCCAATCGTTTGCCCTGAAGGCCGCCACCCATGCCTTGCAGCGGCCCGGAGCACTGGAACGGGCGCTGGGCGAGTGGCTTTCCGAGCCCAAGCCACAGGTCTGGTTCGACGCTGGCGCAGGCCCGCTGCCGGGCGCTGACGCGACGCTGGTGCTGGACCGCCGCACCCGGATGCTGCACGATGATCGGCATGTGTACATCAACGGCGAGGCACATCGGGTCGCGGCGGCCGATCACCGCCTGCTCTCGATGTTGGCGGATGGTCGCAAGCTCATGCCGCAGTGGCGCGGCCGCCTGTCCCCGGCGGCTGCCGTCTTGATCCAGGACTGGTGGGACGCAGGATGGATTCGCACTGATGACCGATGAACCCGATCTCCCGGATAGCGTGGCCTTTCAAGGCCGACAAGCCTTCGACGACGCCCTGCGGGCCCAGGTCGAGGCCGCTGCCCAATTGCCGGCGGCGCCGGTGCCGCGCGGGTTGATCTGGGTCGATGCCGACTTTGCCGAGTGGGGACTTGACTCGCCAGCACTGATGGCAGGTCTCAGCCAGTTCCTGCGAGGCAGCGGGCGACGCCTGAGGATGATCGCGGCGAATTGGGACGTGATGCCGCGGCGTCATCCCCGCTTTACCGCCTGGCGGCGTGACTTCGCCCATGTGGTGGAGCCATTCGTGACGGTGGAGCCGGTCACACTGCGTCCTTTGGCGCTTGGACCCGACAGCCTGATTGACGTGGCCGACACGGTGTACTGGCGAGGCCTCGTCATGCGAGCAGCGGCCAGCCGTGCGGCGGTCAGACCCATGATTGGGCAATGGCTTCAGGCCAGTGAGCCCGGCTGGCCTGCAACGACACTGGGGCTATAGCGCAACACAGACCCGCGTTGTGTAGGGAATCCCCGAGTCGCAGGCTATACTAGTTGGCTAGGCACAAACGCGTTACCCGCAGTTTTTGTCTGACTCCCCAGGGCGGTCCCAATGAAGGAATGCGCCCTTTCCACTTCCTGTAATTGACTCCACTGATCCTGAGGACACTGATGAACAAGTCGATCGTTTTGGCTTCCCTGGTTGCCGCCGTTGCCCTGACCGCTTGCGGCAAGACCGAGACCCCGGCACCTGCGCCGGCTCCCGCCGCAGCGCCGGCTCCGGCCCCCGCACCGGCCGCCGCCCCTGCCGCTTCGGCCGCTGATGCAGCCGCCTCGGCCGCTGCCGGCGCTGCCGCCCCGGCCGCCAGCAAGTAATTCGGACAACCGAAACGAAAAAGCCGCCCCTCGGGGCGGCTTTTTTCATGGTCCGGCCGCCATGACACTCGGTCTGCGGCGGCCGCGATGGATCAGTCGCTTATTTCAGCTCCTCGACCAGTCGCGCAGCGATGTTGCGCGCGCCTGAGCCGGCATCAGCGGCGCCGGCGCTGTTCAGTACGGCCACGCGGGTCTTGTCGCCGCTGGCCTTGACTTCGATGCGGTAGCGCTGTACCGCCGCGGAACTGGCCGACGACTTGCTGAACAGTTTGGCGAAGAAGCCATCATCTGCACCCACGCTCTTGGGGTCGACCCATCGGACGAAGTACAGACCGGCCGATCGGTCGCGGTCCTCGACGGTAAAGCCACCTCTGTCCAAGGCCACGCCGACGCGCCGCCAAGCGCGGTCAAACCCCTCGTCAACCTCGGCGACCGTCACACCTGCGTCCGCCAGTAGTCGCGCACGCGGCGCGGCGGCGGGCCGCACCGACCCGGACGGAGCACCGGTGGAGGCGGTGACCGTGGCGGTCGGCGCCGCTGCCGCGGCTTGCTGCTGCTTCAAGGCGGCCTCGGCCTCATCCTGCTTGGCCCCAAGGCGCACCATCAGCCGCATCAGGAACTCGGCTTCGAGTTCCGCATCGGGTTGCCGCGGCTGCCAGACGGTTTTCTCCTCGATCCTGGATGTAGAGGTATAGACCTCCTCCAGCCCTCGATGAGTCAAGTAGATCTCGGTCCCCGAAGCGCCGCGTTCGACCCGAACTCGGAACTTGTCACGCAGCCCGGTCGAGTACAGGTTTTCCAGCACCCGGCCAATCGTCCGCCGGATGATGTCGTTGGGCAATTTAGCGCGGTCCTCGGCATAGTCGGTCTCCATCAGACCGACAGCCGGGTTGTCCACGGCCAGTGTGAAGCCATGGCTGTTCCAGAACTCCCGCAGCACCGGCCACAGTTGTTCAGGCGTTTGCTGGGACACCAGCCAACGTTGCTGACCTTGACGTTCGATACGTACGCTGGTCGCCGACGTGGCTGCGACTGCGTTGGTGGTCGTGGCCGCCGGCGTCGCCGGCCCGGTCGCCCTGAACGTGCTGGCGCTGACCGTACCGGACTGCGGCTTGAAACGACCATCCCGGGCCAACTGCGTCAGGTCCGGCGGCACCTCAAGAGGCGTCGTCTTGCCGGCCTGAGAGCGGTAGTCGACCTTGTCGCCGCCGAGGAAGTTCTCCACCGTCGAGCAACCGGCCAGCACCATCATGGCCACCGCCGCAGCGGTGGCGCGAAGCGCGAATCTCACGTCATCAATCTCCGTATGTGGGGCCAGGCCCCGGCACGGCCAGGCTCGCCATTACAGCAGGCCGGCCTCACGCATCGCCTGCTCCACGGCCGCTTGACCGGCTGCTGTCAGAGGCACCAATGGCAGGCGCACAGTGGCGCTGCACAGGCCCAGCCGCTTCAATGCCCACTTGGTGGGTGACGGGCTGGGCTCACAGAACAGCTGGCGGTGCAGGCTCATCAGCTGTCCGTTCAGTTCGGCGGCACGACGGGCCTGCCCCTCGACAGCCGCCATGCACAGCTCGTGCATCAATCGGGGCGCCACGTTCGCTGTCACGCTGACCGTGCCGTGTCCGCCCAGCAGCATCAGCGCTGCGGCGGTGCCGTCGTCGCCGGAGTAGAGTGAAAAACCCGCAGGTGCGTTCCGGATCAACCAGGCCGCGCGATCGATGTTGCCGCTGGCCTCCTTGACACCGATCACACAGGGCAGCGCGGCGCAGCGCAGCGTGGTCTCGGGCAGCATGTCCGCCACCGTCCGGCTGGGCACGTTGTACAGCACCATCGGAATGTCGACCGCCTCGGCCACCGCCTTGAAGTGCTGGTAGATGCCCTCCTGGGACGGCCGGTTGTAGTAAGGCACGACGCTCAAGGTGCAGTCCGCACCGGCAGCCTTGGCGCCGCGCGACAACTCGATGGCCTCGGCCGTCGCATTGCCACCGGTGCCGGCCATGATCGGCACCCGGCCCGCGGCATGCCGCACCGCAAAGCGGATGATCTCCAGATGCTCGTGCACCGTGACGGTCGGCGACTCGCCGGTGGTGCCCACCACGCCGATGGCGTCCGTGCCTTCGCTGATGTGCCAGTCGATCAGACGGCCGAATGCGGGGTAGTCGATGGCGCCTTGATCGTCCATCGGCGTGACGATGGCAACGATGCTGCCGATGATGGGCTTCATGACATGTCCTGAGGAAGCGAGCATTCTACTGGCGGGCCCCTGGGCGGCCTGGGGCAGCGGACCCTGGCGGTGGCGAAGACGACATACAGGCGCAGGTCAGGGGGCGAGGACAGGCGCCGGATCGGTCCCGGCGGCGACACGCCGGGCCGCCAGGCGCTGCACGACGCGCGCCGGACCCGACACCAGGCCCGCCTCGTAGGCGACCACGTCGAGGTCGCGCGCCACCTCGAGCAGTTCGCCTGGCCTCAACAGGAAGTCCGGGCGGCTGGGGCGCCCCAGTCGCTCGTGCCCCACCGCAAAGGTCTCGTAGATCAAGACGCCTCCCGGCGCCACGCCATCCACCAACAGCGGCAGCAAGGGCCGCCAGAGGTAGTTGGTCACGATGACGGCATCGAACCGCCGCCCGGGCCATGGCCAGGGTCCGGCTTCAATGTCGGCGACGGCAATCTCGGCCAAGGTGCGCAAGGGATCGACGGCGACGGCATCCCGGTCCACCGCCGTCACGCGGTGCCCCAGGCTCACCAGCCATCGCACATGCCGCCCGTGGCCGCAGGCCACATCCAGAACGCTGCCACCCGATGGCATCAGATGTTGCCAGCGCCGTACCCAGGACGACGGCGTTTCTGTTGCGGGATGGTGGCCTGTCATCCGAGGTCAGAAGCAGGCCCAAAGGCGCAATGCCAGGTCCACGGCCACATGTGGCTGCAGGTAGGCCATGAAGACCGTGCCCAGGACCAGCAAGACGCCCACCCAGGCCAGACCCTGTCGCCAGGAAAGCGCCGGTGGGGCTTGAGGATCGGTCTCGGGCTTCATGCCGACACCGGCTGCAGTCCGCGGTCGACCGGCGTCTCGCGCACCGGCAGGTTGATCAAAGCCGCAAACACCCCGAGTGCGGCTGCCAGCCACCAGACCACGCTGTAGCTGCCGGTCATGTCGAACAGTCGCCCGCCCAGCCAGCCGCCCAGGAACGAGCCGATCTGATGGCTGAGAAACACGAACCCGCCCAGCATGGCCATGTACTGCACGCCGAAGATCTGCGCCACCACCGCGCTGGTCAGCGGCACGGTCGACAACCACAACAGGCCCATCAGGATGGAGAAGGCATAGACCGTGGCTGGTGACAATGGCAGCAGGACAAAGGCGGCGATCGCGACGGCGCGCATGGCATAGATCGCGGCCAGCAGATAGGGCTTGGGCCAGCGCTCGCCAAGCCGTCCGGCGCCATAGGTGCCAAAGATGTTGAACAGGCCGATCAGGGCCAGCGCCGTCGATGCGACGCCGGGGCTGAGGCCCTTGTCGGCCAGATAGCTCGGCAGGTGCACGCCGATGAAGACCACCTGGAAGCCGCAGGTGAAGTATCCCGCCATCAGCAACAAGAAGCTGCGGTGTCCGAAAGCCTCGCGCAGCGCCGCCGGAATGCTCTGGCTGGACGCCGCTGCGCCGCTGGCCGCGGGCGCCTCGCGCAGCCCTGTGGACAACGGCGCCACCAGCAGGACCAACGCCGCCAGCGTCCACAGCGCACCTTGCCAACCAAAGGCCGCAATCAACCAGTTCTCGACCGGAACCATCAGGAACTGTCCGAACGAGGCGACGGCCGCCACCAATCCCAGCGCGGTCGACCGGTTCTGCGGCGGCACGTTGCGGCCGATGACGCCATACACGACCGCAAACGTCGTGGCGGCCTGCGCGACGCCGATCAGAAGGCCGGAGCCGACCGTGAAGACCGTGCCGTTGGTGGCCACGGCCATCAGCGCCAGACCTCCGCTGTACAGGACAGCGCCGACCAGCAGGACGCGAAACGCGCCCAGCCGGTCCGCTGCCATGCCGACCAGGGGGCCGGCCAGACCCCACACCAGGTTCTGCAGCGCCATTGCCATCGAGAAGGTCTCGCGGCCCCAGCCGCGATCCATCGCGATGGGCTGCAGCCACAGCCCGAAACCGTGCCGCATGCCCAGCGTCAGCATGAGTACCAAGGCGCCGCAGGCGATTACCTGCCCCGGGGGCAGGCGGCCAGTTGTTGCTTGCATGCGGCGACTGTAGCCGTCTGGACAGGGCAACACTGCCTGGCGCCGGCCCGACCGAGTGGCGGCCGGTGGACGTCAGACCCCTACCTAGAATCAGCCGTATGGCACAGGTCAGCAAGGCGGGCGCGTACGCAGAGAGTTCGATCCGGGTCTTGAAGGGTCTGGAGCCGGTCAAGCAGCGGCCCGGCATGTACACCCGCACCGACAACCCGATGCACGTGGTGCAGGAGGTGATCGACAACGCCGCCGACGAGGCTTTGGCCGGGCACGGCCGACGCATATCGGTCACGGTGCACGACGATGGCTCGGTCAGCGTGGAGGACGACGGCCGTGGCATCCCGATGGGCCTGCATCCCGAAGAGGGCGTGCCGGTGCTGGAGATCGTCTACACGCGGCTTCATGCGGGGGGCAAGTTCGACAAGGGCTCGGGCGGCGCCTACAGTTTCTCGGGTGGCCTGCACGGCGTGGGTGTGAGCGTCACCAACGCCCTGGCGCGACGCATGGACGTCACGGTCTGGCGCGACGGCGAGGTGGCGACCATCGGCTTCGAGGGCGGCGATGTGACACGGCCACTGGTGCGCCGGCAGGCAGCCTCCGCAGACAAGCGCCATGGCACACGGGTGCGGGTATGGCCAGACCCGAAATACTTCGACAGCGCGGACCTGCCGCGGGCCGAACTGACCCATCTGCTGCGCAGCAAGGCGGTGCTGATGCCGGGCGTCACGGTGGTACTCAGCTGGGAGCGCGGCGCACCGGCGAAGCAGGAAGAGGCCCAGACCTGGCTGTTCAAGGGCGGGTTGGCCGAGTACCTGATGCAGGGCCTGGGCGGCGACCCTCTGATCCCGTTGTTCGAGGGTGCCCAGCATGCCGAGGCCAACACCTCGGAGAACTTTGCGGAGGGTGAGGGCGCGACCTGGTGTGTCGCCTTCTCCGAGGACGGCGCCTTGTTGCGCGAGAGCTATGTCAACCTGATTGCGACCGTGGCCGGTGGTACGCACGAGGCAGGCCTCAAGGACGGCCTGTTCGGTGCCGTGAAGGCTTTCATCGAGCATCACGCGCTCAGCCCCAAGGGCGTCAAGCTGATGCCGGAGGATGTGTTCTCGCGGGCCAGCTTTGTGCTGTCGGCCAAGGTGCTGGACCCGCAGTTCCAAGGCCAGATCAAGGAGCGGCTGAACACCCGCGACGCGCTGCGGCTGGTATCCGGTGCGGTGCGCCCGGCCCTGGAGCTGTGGCTGAACCAGCATGTGGCCCATGGCCGCGCGCTGGCCGAGCTGGTGATCCGCCAGGCCCAGGCGCGCCAGCGGGCCGGCCAGAAGGTGGAAAAGCGCAAGGGCTCCGGCGTTGCGGTGTTGCCCGGCAAGCTGACGGACTGCGAGAGCCGCGACCTCAGCCTCAATGAGGTCTTTCTCGTCGAGGGCGACTCGGCCGGCGGCAGCGCCAAGATGGGCCGCGACAAGGAGACCCAGGCCATCCTGCCGCTGCGCGGCAAGGTGCTCAACACCTGGGAGGTCGATAGAGACCGTCTGTTTGCCAACAACGAGATCCATGACATCGCGGTGGCGCTGGGCGTGGACCCGCATGGCCACGGCGATGCCGTTGACTTGTCCGGACTGCGCTACGGCAAGGTCTGCATCCTGAGCGATGCCGACGTAGACGGCTCGCACATCCAGGTGCTGCTGCTGACGCTCTTCTTCCGGCACTTCCCGCGTCTGGTCGAGGCCGGCCATGTGCATGTGGCCCGACCGCCGCTGTACCGGGTTGACGCGCCGGCGCGAGGCAAGCGACCGCCGGCGCGCCTGTATGCCCTGGACGACGGCGAGCTGCATGCGGCCCTGGACAAGCTGCGCAAGGAGGGCGCCCGCGAGGGCTCCTGGAACATCAGCCGCTTCAAGGGCCTGGGCGAAATGAGCGCCGAGCAGCTGTGGGAGACCACGCTCAACCCCGACACCCGCCGGCTGGTGCCGGTGGACTTCAGCCAGCAGGGTCACGAGGCGACCGGTCAGGCCCTGACCCGGCTCATGGGGCGTGGCGAGGCCCAGGCGCGCCGCGACCTGATGGAACTGCACGGCGATGCCATCGAGGTCGACATCTGATGGACGCCGCCGCCGCCCGGCTGCGCGTGCGCCTGCGCCCGACCATGCTGTCGGACCTGGAGTTTGTGCTGTCGGTGGAGTCCGACCCGCGCAACCTGCCGTTCATCACGCCCTGGGAGCGCACCCAGCACGAGACGGCCATTCGCATACCGGACATCCGGCACTTCATCGTCGAAGCCGGTGAGGCCTATGCCAGCGACGGCTTCGTGATCGTCCAGGGCTGTCGCAATCCGCAGCGCAGCGTCGAGCTGAAGCGGCTGGTGTTGCAAGGCAAGGGCCAGGGGCACGGCCGCACCTGCGTGCGCCTGTTGAAGCAGATGGCCTTTCGCGACCTGGGTGCCCATCGCTTCTGGCTGGACGTCAAGTCGTTGAACCATCGGGCACTGGCCCTCTATGCGAGCGAGGGCTTCGTCGAGGAGGGGCGGCTGCGCGAGAGTGTCCGGGTCACCTTGGACGGCGCCGACGGCTACGACTCGCTGGTGGTCATGAGCCTGCTGGACCGCGAGTACCAGGCGCGCCAGGCGCTGGGCCTGGAGCTGCTGTGAGCGCGCGACTGGCCGCAGCCGCCTGGCTGCTGGGCGCGGCCGGCGCCTGCCACGCGGCGCTGTGGGGCTTCGTGGACGCCCAAGGCGTGGCCCATGTCGCGAACCGGCCGGTCGACTCCCGATACCAGCTGGTGCTGGGCGACCGCTCGACCGAACCGCGTGTACCGGGCAAGACCGATGCGTCACGCGCCTTGCTGACCTGGATGGACATCGCGCCGCAGGTCAAGTCCGTGCAGCCCTGGCTGCGCGAGGCCGCGCGCCGGCATGGCGTTGACACCGAGCTGCTCAAGGCGGTGATCGCGGTGGAGTCCGGGTTTGATGCCAAGGCGGTGTCGCCACGTGGCGCCATCGGCCTGATGCAGATCACCGCCGCGACCGCCGACCGCTATGCGCTGCCGCAGGAGGCACAGGTGCCCGCGGAGCAACGCCTGCTGGATCCCCGCACCAACATCCTGACCGGCGCGCGCATGCTGGCCGACCTGATCCGCCGCCATGGCCGCATCGATGTCGCGCTGGCCGCGTGGAATGCCGGCGAGGGCACCGTCCGCCGGCACGGTGGCGCGGTGCCACCCATCGACGAGACCCGGGCCCATGTGCACCTCACGCTTGAGTTGTACTGGGCCCTGCTGCAGCATGCCCAGGCCCGTGGCGCCCGCGAGCTTCGGGTCCAGCCCTGACCGACCCTGACTGTTCAACCTGATGCCCGAGCAACTGTCCCTGATCCCGTCTCCGCCGGCGCCCGATGGCGCCCTGCCGCTGGCCGATTTCGCGCAACGCGCCTACCTGGAATACGCCCTGTCGGTGGTCAAGGGGCGTGCATTGCCCGACGTCTGCGACGGTGCCAAGCCGGTGCAACGGCGAATCCTGTATGCCATGCAGCGCATGGGCCTGGGCCATGCGGCGGGCAGCGTGCCGCGGCCGGTCAAGAGCGCCCGCGTGGTCGGCGACGTGCTGGGTCGCTTCCATCCTCATGGCGACCAGGCGGCTTATGACGCCATGGTGCGCATGGCGCAGAACTTCTCGCTGCGCTATCCGCTGATCGACGGACAGGGCAATTTCGGCAGTCGCGACGGCGACGGCGCGGCGGCCATGCGGTATACCGAAGCGCGGTTGACCCCGATTGCCCGGCTGCTGCTGGACGAGATCGATGAGGGCACGGTGGACTATGTGCCCAACTATGACGGCTCGACCGAGGAGCCGCGGCTGCTGCCCGCGCGGCTGCCGTTCGTGCTGCTCAATGGCGCCTCCGGCATTGCCGTCGGTCTGGCCACCGAGATCCCCAGCCACAACCTGCGCGAGGTGGCGGCGGCCGCGGTGGCGCTGATCCGCGACGAGCGACTGAGCGACGACGAACTGCATGCCCTTATCCCCGGTCCGGACTACCCGGGCGGTGGTCAGATCATTTCCACTGATGCGGAGATCCGGGAGGCCTATGCCGGCGGCCGCGGCAGCCTGAAGGTGCGCGCCCGCTGGGTGGTCGAGGACCTGGCGCGCGGCCAATGGCAGTTGGTGGTGACCGAGCTGCCGCCATCGACCAGCACGCAGCGCGTGCTGGAGGAGATCGAGGACCTGACCAACCCCAAGGTCAAGGCTGGCAAGAAGGCCCTGACGGCCGATCAGACCCAGCTCAAGGCGGCGGTGCTGGCCGTGCTGGACACCGTGCGTGACGAGTCCGGCAAGGAGGCCGCGGTGCGCCTGGTGTTCGAGCCACGCAGCCGCAGCATCGACCCGCAGGAGCTGGCCCGCACACTGCTGGCGCACACCAGTCTCGAGGCCGGTGTTGCCCTCAACCTGACCATGATCGGGCTGGATGGCCGACCGGTGCAGAAGAGCCTGCGCCAGATGCTGACGGAGTGGGTGCAGTTCCGCCAGGAGACGATCCGCCGCCGCACCGCGCACCGCCTGGACCGGGTCCGCGAACGCATCCATGTGCTGGAGGGTCGGCAGCTGGTGCTGCTGAACATCGACGAGGTGATCCGCATCATCCGCGCCGCCGACGAGCCCCGGCCGGCGCTGGTGGCGCGTTTCGGCCTCAGCGACCGGCAGGCCGATGACATCCTGGAAATCCGACTGCGGCAGCTGGCACGGCTGGAGGCCATCCGCATCGAGACCGAGCTGAAGACACTGCGCGAGGAGGAGGGCCGGCTGGCCGAGATCCTGGGCAGCGCCGCGTCCCTGCGCCGAGGCATGGTGCGGGAGATCGAGGCCGATGCCAAGGCCCATGGTGACGCCAGGCGCACTTTGATCCAGGCCGAGCGGCGCACCGTGGCCGAGATCAAGGTCGTAGACGAACCGATGACCGTCGTGGTCAGCGAGAAAGGCTGGGTGCGCGCACTGAAGGGGCAGGAGATTGAGGGCGGCGGCCTGACCTTCAAGGCGGGCGATGCTCTTCTCGGCCTGTGGCCGTGCCGCAGTGTCGACACCCTGCTGGTGCTGGACAGCGGCGGGCGCGTGTATTCGGTAGCGGTCAGTGGTCTGCCGAGCGGTCGCGGTGATGGTGCGCCCGTGAGCAGCCTGATCGACCTGGACAGCGGGGCCCAGCCGCTGCACTACTTCGCGGGTGGCGCGGACACCGTGCTGTTGCTGTCCGGCAGCGGCGGCTTTGGCCTGCTGTCCAGGGCTGGCGACCTGCAGGCACGTCAGCGCGGCGGCAAGAGCTTCCTGACGCTGGAGGCGGCTGAGCGTCCGCTGGCGCCTGCTGTGGTGGCGCCAGCGCATGCACAGGTGGCCTGCCTGGCTGCAGATGGGCGTCTGCTGCCGTTCCCACTTGCAGAGTTGAAGCAGCAACCCAATGGTGGCCGTGGCCTGACCCTGATGGACGTTGACGCCAAGGTGCCGCTGCTGGCCACCGTGACCTGCAGCGACCAAGTTCGGGTGCTCGGCCTGGGCCGCGGAGGCAAGGCCAAGGACGAACTCCTCAAGGGCGCCGCCCTGGCGGCCTACCAGGGCCGGCGCGCGCGCAAGGGGCGCAAGGTGGAGTCCTTTCCGAAGCCGCAGCGGCTTGCGCCCACATAGTCCCGGATGCGACAAGGCATCGGGCCAATACCCAGGGTGCGGTGGCGCGGCGCGGGCTAGACTGGCCGGACCAAAAATGCCCTGCCGGCGTGGTGCCGGTGCGGCGAGGAGGCCAGCGCCGTGCAGCGCACCGATATCGGTAATCCGGACTACTTCCACAAGGTCGTCGATTGCCAATGGGCCTGCCCGGCCCACACCCCCGTCCCCGAATACATCCGCTTGATCGCCCAGGGTCGCTACAACGACGCCTACATGGTCAACTGGGTGTCCAACGTGTTCCCTGGCATCCTGGGTCGTACCTGCGACCGCCCCTGCGAGCCGGCTTGCCGGCGCGGGCGGGTCGAGGCCAACCAGACCGGGCATCCCGAGCCGGTGGCCATCTGCCGGCTCAAGCGCGTGGCGGCGGACTTCAAGGACGGCGAGGTGCGGGCGCAGATGCCTCGACCGCAGCCGCGCAATGGCAAGCGGGTGGTCTGCGTCGGTGCTGGGCCGTCGTCGCTGACGGTGGCCCGTGACCTGACAGCCGAGGGCTACGAGGTCACGATCTACGACCGCGACCCCAAGGCCGGCGGCTTCATGCGCACCCAGGTGCCGCGCTTCCGCCTGCCTGAAGAGGTGATCGACGAGGAATGCGGCTACATCCTCAATCAGGGCGTGCACTTCGTTGGCGGACACGAGATCTCGTCGATGAAGGCGTTGCTGGCCGAAGGCTGGGACGCGATCTATGTCGGCAGCGGTGCGCCACGCGGGCGCGATCTGGACGCGCCCGGACGCCAGGAGGCCGCCGCCAAAATTCATGTCGGCCTGGACTGGTTGGCCAATGTGTATTTCGGTCATGTCACCGCAGTCGGCAAGCGGGTGCTGGTGCTGGGTGGTGGCAACACCGCCATGGACTGCTGCCGCTCGGCCCGCCGGCTCGGTGCCGACGAGGTCAAGGTGCTGGTGCGCTCGACCTTCGAGGACATGAAGGCGTCACCGTGGGAGAAGGAGGACGCCATGCACGAGGGCATCCCGATCCTGCCCTGCCATGTGCCCAAGTCCTTTGTGCACGACAACGGGCGCCTGACCGGCATGGTGTTCGAGATCGTCAAGTCGGTCTATGACGACCGCGGCCGCCGCAGCCTGGTGCCGACCGGCGAACCGGACGTCACCATCGGCTGCGACGAGGTGCTGATCGCGGTCGGCCAGGAGAATGCGTTCCCCTGGATCGAGGCGGATGCCGGAATTGCCTTCGACCGCTGGGGCCTGCCGGTGCTGGACGCCAAGACCCATCAGACCTCCATTCCCAACGTCTTCTTCGGTGGCGACGCGGCCTTCGGCCCCAAGAACATCATCACCGCGGTGGCCCATGGGCCCGAGGCGGCAGTCTCGATCGACCGGCTGCTGCATGGCGAGGACATCGGGCGCCGCCCGCCGCCGCACCTGAACCTGATGTCGCAGAAGATGGGCATCCACGAGTGGAGCTATGACAACGCCGTCAGCGACGACGAGCGTTTCAAGGTGCCCTGGGTCAAGGCCGAGAAGGCGCTGAAGAGCATCAAGATCGAGGTTGAGCTGGGCTTTGACCTGCCGACGGCGTTCAAGGAGGCACAGCGCTGCCTGAACTGCGACGTGCAGACCGTCTTCGCCGACAAGGCCTGTATCGAGTGCGATGCCTGTGTCGACATCTGCCCGATGGACTGCATCAGCTTCACCGACAACGGCGACGAGGATGATCTGCGTGGTCGACTGAAGGCGCCGGCCACCAACAAGCAGCAGGATCTGTACGTCAGCGGGCCATTGAAGACCCAGCGCGTGATGGTCAAGGACGAGGACATGTGCCTGCACTGTGGCCTGTGCGCCGAGCGCTGCCCGACGGGTGCCTGGGACATGCAGAAGTTCCTGCTGGTCACGCCCAAGGCCGGGCCGGCCAGCCGTGACGCCGGGCGGGTGCGGCAAGGGGTGACGGCATGAAGCGGCTCGAGTCGGTCAACGACTTCGTCATCAAGTTCGCCAACGTCAACGGCTCCGGGTCGGCATCGGCCAACGAGCTGTTCGCCCGGGCCATCCTGCGCATGGGCGTGCCTGTCAGCCCGCGCAACATCTTCCCCAGCAACATCCAGGGGCTGCCGACCTGGTACGAGGTTCGCGTCAGCGAGGCCGGCTGGCTGGGCCGCCGCGGTGGCATCGACATGATGGTGGCGATGAACCCGCAGACCTGGGCCCAGGACCTGGCCGAGATCGAGCCCGGCGGCTACCTGTTCTACGACAGCACGCGGGCCCTGCCGCCCTCGGCCTTCCGCGATGACATCAATGTCATTGCGATGCCGGCCACCGCCATCTGCAATGCCACCTACGAGGACTCGCGCCAGCGTCAGTTGTTCAAGAACATCATGGTGCTGGGCGCGTTGTCGGTGTTGATGGACATCGACCCGTCGGTCATCGAGACGCTGTTCGGCGAGCAGTACAAGGGCAAGGAGCGGCTGCTGGAGGGCAACATCCGGGCGCTGAACGCCGGACGCAGCTTTGCCAAGGACCACCTGGCACATCCGATCGGCCTGCGCGTGCGCCGCGCCGACAAGGTCGGCCCGCGCATCTTCATGGAGGGCAACGCCGCCGCGGCACTCGGCTGTGTCTATGGCGGGGCCACGGTCTGTGCCTGGTATCCGATCACGCCGTCGTCGTCGGTGGCCGAGGCCTTCGAGCGCTACTGTCAGCGCTACCGGGTGAATGCCGCGACCGGTGAGAACAACTTTGCCATCGTGCAGGCCGAGGACGAGATCGCCTCGGTCGGCATGATCACCGGTGCCGGCTGGAACGGCGCACGGGCCTTCACGGCCACCTCTGGGCCTGGCGTGTCCCTGATGACCGAGTTCATCGGACTGGCCTATTTCGCCGAGATCCCGATCACCATCATCGACGTGCAGCGCGGTGGGCCGTCCACCGGCATGCCCACGCGCACCCAGCAGGCCGACATACTGGCAGCCGCCTATGCGTCACATGGCGATACCCAGCATCCGCTGCTGCTGCCGCAGGACCCGACGGAGTGCTTTGAGTTCGCGGCCGCGGCGCTGGACCTGGCCGACCGGCTGCAGACGCCGGTGTTCCTGATGACCGACCTGGACATCGGCATGAACACCCGACTGTGCGAGCCGCTGAATTGGGATGACGAACGGCGCTACGACCGCGGCAAGGTGATGACCGCGGAGCAACTGGAGGCCGGTCGCGAGTTCGCGCGCTATAAGGACGTGGACGGTGACGGCATCCCGTGGCGCACGGTGCCGGGCACCCACCCCAGCCGTGGGGCGTACTTCACCCGCGGCACGACGCGCAATCCGCAGGCCGGCTATTCCGAAGCCGGGCCGGACTACCTGTACAACGTCCACCGCCTGCAGCAGAAGTTCGCGACCGCGGCCAACCTGGTGCCGGCGCCACAGGTACGGGCCGCCGCGCGCAAGACCCGCTTCGGCGTGCTGTATTTCGGCTCCACCGCGCCGGCCATGGACGAGGCGTTGGTGGCCCTGGCCGATGACGGCATCCACCTGGACGCCATGCGGCTGCGGGCGTTCCCGTTCCCGGCCTCGGTGGCGGCCTTCATCGCCGAGCATGACCAGGTGTTCGTGGTCGAACAGAACCGCGACGCCCAGATGCGAACCCTGCTGGTCAGCGCGCTGGAGGTCGACCCGGCCCGCCTGGTCAAGGTGCTGCACTACGACGGCACGCCGATCACGGCCCGCTTCATCCGCCAGGCGGTCACGCAACAGGTGCATGCACTGGCGGTCGCGCCGACCCGTGCACGCTGACCAACCGCGTCGCAGCCTCAACGGTATTGCCCCATGACCTACATCGCCAAGCCCAAGCTGCACCACCCCACGCTGACCCGCAACAAGGTCGGCTACACGCGGCGCGACTATGAAGGCCGCATCTCCACGCTGTGCGCCGGCTGCGGCCACGACTCCATCTCGGCGGCCATCGTGCAGGCCTGCTGGGAGCTGGACATTGCGCCGCACCGTGTGGCCAAGCTGTCGGGCATCGGCTGCTCCAGCAAGACGCCGGACTACTTCCTGGGCGCCAGCCACGGTTTCAACACCGTTCATGGCCGCATGCCCAGTGTGCTGACTGGGGCCAACCTGGCCAACCGCGAGCTGTTGTACCTTGGTGTGTCCGGCGACGGCGACTCGGCGTCCATCGGCCTCGGGCAGTTCGCCCATTCGATGCGGCGCGGCGTGCGCATGGTCTACATCGTGGAGAACAACGGCGTCTACGGCCTGACCAAGGGCCAGTTCTCGGCCACCGCCGACCGCGGCAGCCAGAGCAAGAAGGGCGCCACCAATGCCGATTCACCGGTCGACCTGGTCGGCATGGCGCTGCAGTTGGGTGCCACCTATGTGGCGCGCGGCTTCTCGGGTGACAAGACGCAGCTGGTGCCGCTGATCGAGGGCGCCATCCGCCATGGCGGCGCCGCCTTCATTGACGTGGTCAGCCCCTGCGTCGCCTTCAACAACCATGCCGGCAGCACCAAGAGCTACGACTACGTCCGCGAGCACAACGAGGCCGTCAGCCGCATCGACTTCATCGACCTCGCACCGTCGATCAGCGCCGAGCCCGGTGCCGGCGAGCTGATCACGCTGCCCCAGGGTGACGGCTCGGTGATGCGATTGCGCAGGCTGCATGCGGACTACGACCCAACCGACAAGCTGGGCGCCATGGCGAACCTGCAGGCGCTTCAGTCCAAGGGCGAGGTGGTAACCGGCCTGATCTACGTCGACTCGGCGGCCACGGACCTGCACCATGCCATCAAGACGTCCCGGCGGCCGCTGAACCAGCTGGCCGAGGCCGATCTCTGCCCCGGGTCAGCAGCCCTGGCCAAGGTCAACGCCGCGCTGCGTTGAGGCGGGCCTGCGGGCCTTCGGGTCGGTCACGGCCGTGCAGCAGGTCACGTCGTGATGTCACGCTCGGCGTTGGTCCAGCGGTTCAGCGGGCTGGCGCCTGCCTACAGTGGCGGCACGACTCGAACCCAGGGAGGCCCTTTCGACATTGCCGTCGAATGGGCCGTTTCTTTGGGCTGGCCGTTGTGTTCAGGATCGCGACAGCGACCGCAACCACCCCAGCATGACCCGGGTCGCCAGCATCGCGAGCAGCGCAAAAAGCACCAGACTCCAGATTTCGTAGGGCAACCCCAGCAGCGCGACCTGGGCATCGGCACAGTTGGAGCGGACCGCAAACACATCCGGCAGCAGGCGGTCCAGCCCACTGCCGCTGACGATGCGGTCGGCCAGCGTCAGGTTGCATGACACCGAACGCGAGGCCACCTGGTTCTGCCACAGGGCGGCGGCAATGCCGGCGCTGGCCAAGCCATCGATGGCAAACGCACCGGCGGTTGTCCAGCCCGGGCGAGCCGCGACCAGAAGGCCCACCACACCAATGAGCACGAACAGCAGCCGCTGCAGGATGCACCAGGGGCAGGGCTGCATGTCGTAGACATGCTGGGACACCAGCGCGGCCGCCACCGCCGCCAGTGCCAGCACGCCGGCCAGGCCCAAAGTCAGCCGCGGCGCCGGCATCGTCACGCCACTTCGGCGATCAATTCGACCTCGACGCAGGCGCCCAGCGGGATCTGCGCCACGCCAAAGGCACTGCGCGCATGCGAGCCGGCGGCACCGAACACCTCGCCCAACAACTCGGAGCAGCCATTGGCCACCAGGTGGTGTTCGGTGAAGGTCGGCGCCGAGTTCACCAGCGCCAGCAACTTGACGATGCGCTTGACGCGGCCCAGGTCGCCGCCAAGTGCCGCGCTCAACGTGCCCATCAGATCGACCGCAATGCCGCGCGCCGCCGCCTTGCCCTGCTCGGTGGTCATGTTGGTGCCGAGCTGGCCGACCACGGGCTTGCCGTCGCGCCGCGCGATGTGGCCGGAGATGAAGACCAGGTTGCCGGTCTGGACGAACGGCACATAGGCCGCGGCCGGCGTGGACACGGGCGGCAAGGTGATGCCGAGGGCGGCGAGACGATCCTGTGGGCTCATGGGGGCTCCAATGGGTTGAGGCCGGCATGCTACTGCCCGTGTGGCGCTGGCCACCCGGCAGCCCAGCTGCCAACCCACCCAACGGCCCACTCCTACACTGGCTGGATGGAGACGGGCACAGGCACGGGCAGGGCCCTGCTGGCGGCCGCCGGCGGCTGGCTGGCTGGCATCGCCTGGCAGCTGCAACAGGCATCGCTGCCCGCGCCGGCCCTCTCCGGCGCCCTGGTCGTCTCCGGATTGATCGTCGGCCTGGCCGTCGCGGTATTGGGTAGGCGGCCGAGCCGCGCCAAGGGCCGATTCTGGCAACAGCACCAACCGACCCTGGCCTTGGCCCTGTGGTTTCTCGCCGCTGCGGCTTGCGGCTTCGGTCTGACCTCCTGGCGCGCCGAAGGGCGTCTGGCGCAAGGCCTGGCGCCGGCGGTCGAGGGCCGTGACCTATGGGTTACCGGCCTGGTGGCCAGCCTGCCCCAGGACGGCCTGATCGGCATCCGGTTCCGGTTCGAAGTCGAGCAGGCGGCATTGGACGGCATGCCGGCGGTGGTGCCGCCGGTGCTGGCCCTGGGCTGGTATCGGCAAGGGCTGACGGAGCCTGCCGCCATGGCACGCCAGGGCAGCCTGCGGGCCGGCCAGCGCTGGCGGCTGCCGCTGCGGCTGCGCCAGCCGCATGGCAGCCTCAATCCCCACGGCTTCGACTATGAGCTGTGGCTGTTCGAGGCCGGCGTCCAGGCCACCGGCACCGTGCGCGATACGTCCGGCCTGACGCCTGTGCTGCTGCAGGCCGACGCCGGCGCGCCACTGCAACGCCTGCGCCAATGGGTCCGCGACGGCATTCAGGCGCGGGTGACGGACCCGGCATTGGCTGGCGTCGTGGCCGCACTGGCCATCGGGGACCAGGCCGCCATCGACCGGGCGGACTGGGACCTGTTCCGGCACACCGGCGTGGCCCATCTGATGAGCATCAGCGGCCTGCACGTGACGATGTTCGCCTGGCTGGCCGCTGGTGCGGTGGCGCTGTGCTGGCGCCGCAGCGGCAGGGCCATGACCTGGTGCGCCACGCCCGTGGCGGCGCGTTGGGGTGGGCTGGCGCTGGCCATGGGCTATGCGGCCTTGGCCGGCTGGGGTGTCCCGGCACAGCGAACGGTGCTGATGCTGGCCACGGTGACACTGCTACGTCAGTCCGGCTGGCACTGGCCCTGGACTCATGTGCTGCTGACGGCAGCCGTTGCTGTGACCGCCATGGACCCCTGGGCGCTGTTGCAGCCGGGGTTCTGGTTGTCGTTTGCCGCCGTCGGCCTGCTGATGGCCAGCGAGCCGGCGCGGGGCGCACGCGGCTTGCCTGCCGAGGCAGAAGCCACCGGCCTTCCGGCACGGGCCCGGCGCTGGCTGGCGGCCGCCGGCCAGAGCCACCTGCGGTCGCAGGCGATCGCCACGGCAGGCCTGGCGCCGCTGTCCCTGGTTTGTTTCCAGCAGGTGTCGGTGGTGGGCTTCGTTGCCAACCTGCTGGCCATACCGTTCGTCACCCTGCTGCTGGCCCCAGTGGCGCTGGCCGGCATGGTCCTGCCGCCGCTGTGGTCGCTGGCCGCCGTACTGAGCCAAGGCTTGACCGCCAGCCTGGCCTGGATGGCCACCTGGCCGATCGGCGTCTGGACAGCCGCGGCGCCACCGGCATGGGCCATCCTCTGCGGCGGCGTGGGTGCCGTTCTGGCAGTGGCACCGCTGCCGCTGAGGTTGCGGTTGCTGGCGCTGCCGTTGATCCTGCCGCTGCTGGCGCCGCCGTTGCAGCGCCCACCGCATGGCCAGCTGCTGGTGCTGGCGGCGGATGTCGGCCAGGGCACTGCCGTTTTGTTGCGTACCCGGCGCCATCTGCTGCTGTACGACGCCGGACCGCAGTACAGCCTGCAGTCCGACGCCGGCAGCCGCGTGCTGGTGCCGCTGCTGCGGGCGCGGGGCGAGCGGTCGGTGGACCTGATGATGCTGAGCCACCGCGACACCGACCATGTCGGTGGAGCGGCCGCCATCCTGGACGCGCTGCCGGTGCGGGCGCTGTCCAGCTCGCTGGAGCCTGGGCATGCCCTGCGGCAACGTGGCCCGGTGCATCGCGATTGCGCCGACGGCCAGGCCTGGGTCTGGGACGGCGTCCGGTTCGAGGTACTGCACCCGGGCCCGCGTCTGCCAGACGCCGCAAGCTCAGGCCTGCGGCCGAATACCTTGTCCTGTGTGCTCAAGGTGACCGATGCCAACGGGCGGTCGGTCCTGCTCGCCGGGGACATCGAGGCGATCCAGGAGTCCGCGCTGGTGCATCGGCATGGTGCGCGGCTTCGGGCCGACATCCTGATCGTGCCGCACCATGGCAGCCGCACGTCGTCGACTGCCGCGTTCCTCGATGCGGTGCAGCCTGAGACGGCCGTCTTTCAGCATGGCTATCGCAGCCGCTTCGGCCATCCCGCGCCCGATGTGGTGCGGCGCTACGAGGAGCGGGGCATCAGCGTGGTGCGCAGCGACCGTTGCGGCGCCTGGACCTGGCATGCGGGTGAGGCCGAATGCACGCGGGCGGTGCGGGCGCGATACTGGCACTGGAGCGCGGCTGGCGCGGATGTTGCACGGCCCCAGGCCCAGGAGACCGAATCGAGATGAGACCCGCCTTCGACGAAATGCTGGCCACCAGCGCCAGCGTGCGGCCGCACTACCGGGACTACGACCGCTGGCTGGGCCAGCAGCCGCGGGACCTGATGCGTGCCCGGCGCGAGGAGGCCGAGGTCATCTTCCGCCGTGTCGGCATCACCTTTGCGGTCTACGGCGACAAGGACGAGGACGGCGCCGGCACCGAGCGTCTGATCCCTTTCGACCTGATTCCGCGCATCATCCCGGCCGACGAATGGGCCACGCTGCACCTTGGCCTGGTGCAGCGCGTCAATGCGCTGAACCGTTTCATCCACGACGTCTACCACGGCCAGGAGATCCTCAAGGCGGGCGTGGTGCCGGCCGACCAGGTGCTGCGCAATGCGCAGTACCGCCCGGAGATGAACGGCGTCAATGTGCCGGGCGGCATCTACTCGCACATCAGCGGCATCGACATCGTGCGCGCGGCCCAGCCGGACGGCAGCGGCACCTACCATGTGCTGGAGGACAACCTGCGCGTGCCCAGCGGCGTGAGCTACATGCTCGAGAACCGCAAGATGATGATGCGGTTGTTTCCGGACCTGTTCGCGCTGCACCGCATCGAGCCGGTGGCCCATTACCCGGACCTGCTGCTGGAGACGCTGCGGGCGGTGGCGCCGACTTCGGCCAACGACCCCACGGTGGTGGTGCTGACGCCGGGCATGCACAACAGCGCGTACTTCGAGCATGCCTTCCTGGCCCAGCAGATGGGCGTCGAGCTGGTCGAAGGGCAGGACCTGTTCGAACGCGACGGCTTCATCTACATGCGCACCACCAGCGGCCCACGCCGGGTGGACGTGATCTACCGCCGGGTGGACGACGATTTCCTCGACCCCAAGGCCTTCCGGCGCGACTCAACGCTTGGTTGCGCCGGCCTGCTGGACAGCTACCGCGCCGGCAACATCGCCCTGTGCAACGCCATCGGCACCGGCGTGGCCGACGACAAGTCGATCTATCCGTACGTGCCGCGCATGATCGAGTTCTACCTGGGCGAGGCGCCGATCCTGGCCAACGTCCCGACCTGGATGGGCCGCGAGCCCGAGGGCCTGGCCCACATGCTGGCCAACATGAAGGACCTGGTCGTCAAGGAGGTCCATGGCGCAGGCGGCTACGGCATGCTGGTCGGGCCGGCCTCCACACGCCAGGAGGTCGCCGACTTCGCCGCGCGCGTCAAGGCCGACCCGGCCAACTACATTGCGCAGCCGACCCTGGCGCTGTCCAGCTGTCCGACCTTTGTCGAATCGGGCATCGCGCCCCGGCACATCGACCTGCGGCCCTATGTGTTGTCGGGGCGCACGGTGCAGACGGTGCCGGGCGGCCTGACCCGCGTGGCATTGAAGGAGGGCTCCCTGGTGGTGAACTCGTCGCAGGGCGGCGGCACCAAGGACACCTGGGTGCTGGAAGGCTGAGACGGAGAACCCGCATGCTGTCCCGGACTGCTGACCACCTCTTCTGGATGGCTCGCTACATGGAGCGGGCAGAGAACACCGCACGAATGCTGGACGTGAACTGGCAGACGTCGCTGCTGCCGCAGTCCGCCGACCGGGCCGAGCAGGGCTGGCGCGGCGTGCTGGGCATATCCGACCTGACAGAGCCGTTTGTCTCGCGCTATGACACCTTCGACGCCCGCAACGTCATGAACTTCATGGTCCGCGACAACGCCAACCGGTCCAGCATCGCGTCATGCCTGGCGCTCGCGCGGGAGAACGCGCGTGCCGTGCGTGGCACGCTGACGACCGAGGTCTGGGAAACCACCAACCAGACCTGGCTGGAGTTCAACCGCCTGCTGCGCGAGGGTGCCTTCGAGCGCGACCCCGGCACGCTCTTTGAATGGGTCAAGTTCCGGTCGCACCTGTCGCGCGGCGTGGCCGTCGGCACCATGCTGATCGACGACGCGCTGCACTTCGTGCGCATCGGTACATTCCTGGAGCGCTCAGACAACACAGCCCGGCTGCTGGACGTGAAGTTCAATGCCCTGACCGCGGACTACTACGGCAGCTGGGGCGACGAGAACGCGCCTGAGGTGGACTTCTACCACTGGAGCGCCATCCTGCGCTCGGTGTCCGGATTCGAGATCTACCGCAAGGTCTACCGCAACGTCATCCGGCCCGACAAGGTGGCCGAGCTGTTGATCCTGCGGCCGGACATGCCGCGCTCGCTGGCCGCTTGCCTGAACGAACTGGTGGCCAACCTGAGCCATGTCGCCAACGATGCCAGCGCCGAGACCCAGCGCCGCGCCGGGCGCCTGCGCGCGGACCTGCAGTACGGCCGCATCGACGAGATCCTGGCCACCGGCCTGCATGCCTATCTGACCCAGTTTCTCGACCGCGTCAACGAGATCGGCGCCGGCATCAGCCGTGACTTCCTGGTGCCGGCATGACCTGCACCGGCACCTGCCGGGCACGACACCTGTGGCACGCGACGCGGTGGACCTTGTCGTGACCGCCGGGCCGGCGTGAGCCTGTACACCAAGCCGGCCATCGCCGGCCATTGGGACGAGTGGCGGGGCGGGCCGGATGTGGCAGCCCATGCACTGCCGGGCACCGCCTGGGGCCACTTCCTCCAGGCCTGCGGTCCGCTGGACGCCGCCGAGCTTTCGGCGCGGGAGCGCAGCGTCCGGGACCGGGTCCAGGAGGACGGCGCCGGCTACAACCTGCATGCCGCCAGCACCCCCGCGAGCCAGCCCTGGCCACTGCAGCTGATGCCGGTGCTGCTGATGCCCGAGGACTGGTCGGTGATCGCCGCCGGTGTGCAGCAGCGGGTGATGCTGATGGAGCGGGTGCTGGCCGACCTTTACGGCCCGAGACAGCTGCTGGCGGACGCCTTGCTGCCGGCGGCGCTGGTGCAGGCCCATCCCGCCTACCTGCGGCCGGTCCATGCAGCGCTGCCGCCGGGCGGCACCTGGCTGCATGTGGCCGCCTTTGATCTGGTGCGCATGCCGGGCGGCGGCTGGAGCGTCCTGGCCCAGCGGCTGCAGGCGCCTTCCGGCCTGGGCTACATGCTGGAGAACCGGCTGATCATCCGCCAGCAGTTCCCGCAGGCGTTCGCGGCCATGGGTGTGCAGCGCCTGGCGTCCGGCCTGCGCGGCTTGTTGGACGGCCTGCAGCGGTCCAGCCCGGCCCGCGAACAAGCCCGGGTCGTGATGATGACGCCGGGCCCCCTGCACGAAACCTGGTTCGAACAAGCATTCCTGGCGCGACATCTGGGCCTGCCGCTGGTCGAGGGCCAGGACCTCACCGTGCGCAGCGGACGGCTGTACATGAAGACGCTGCAGGGCCTGGAGCGGGTCGACGTGGTGCTGCGTCGCGTCGACGATGCCTGGCTGGATCCGGTCGAGCTGCAGGCCGACTCGACGCTGGGTGTGCCGGGGCTGCTGCAAGCCTGGCGCAGTGGTGGCGTGGTTTTGGCCAATGCACCTGGTGCCGGCGTGCTGGAGAGCCCGGCCCTGGCCGCCTTCTGGCCGGCCGTGGCGCAGCGCCTGCTGGGTCAACCGTTGCTGCTGCCGGCCACGCCGTCCTGGTGGTGCGGCGAAGCCGCGGTCTGGTCGGCTCAGCGGGGCCGCCTGGACGACTGGGTGGTGGCGCCGACCTTCCCTGGCCCGGCGCCGCAGCCGGTCATCACGGCCGCGCTGTCACCGGCAGAACGCCGGGCCCTGCGCGAGCGCGTCGACCAGGACCCAGCCGCGTACACGCTGCTGGCGCCGGTGGCGGCCAGCCAGACGCCGGTCTGGCACGCCGGCAGCCTGGACCCGCGCAGCATGCTGCTGCGGGTCTTCGCGCTGGCGGACGGGCAGGGTGGCTGGCAGGTGTTGCCTGGCGCCATGGCGCGTGTCGCACCGGCCGGGCTGGATGCCCGAGACGCCTGGCTTAGTTTCCAGCACGGCAGCGGCAGCGCCGACACCTGGGTGGTGACCGGCGACCCGGTGACCGAGGCCAGCCTGCGGCCACTGCCGCTGTCCACGGCCGAGCTGACCCAGTCGGCGCCGGGCGTCAGCAGCCGCGCAGCCGAGAACCTGTTCTGGCTCGGTCGCTATGCCGAGCGCTGTGAACACGGCCTGCGCCTGGCGCGCCTCATCCTGCAGTCGCGGGCGGCTCCGGCGTCGGCCACCATGCGCTGGCTCGATGATCAGGCCATGCGCCAAGGCTGGCCGACGATGGTCGCCGGCGGCGCGGAATCCAGCACGTCGCTGCTGCGGGCGCTGGTGGACCCAGGCCGGCCGGGCAGCGTCGCTGACGGTCTGGCGCGTATGCGCAGTTGCGCGCTGGCGCTGCAGGACCGCCTGTCGGTCGAGCACTGGCGGCTGGTGCAGGACGCGGATGAACACTTCCGGGAGCACCTGATGGCGGTGCTGGTCGCCAGCGCTGGACAGCATGTTCCGGACGCCCTGGGCGTGATGTCGCGCACCGGCTTGCACCTGGCGGCGATCACCGGGGCGCATGCCGATCGCATGGTCCGTGACGACGGTTGGCGCCTGCTCAGCGTAGGCCGGCAGCTGGAGCGCCTGGCCCTGCTGGCATCAGCTCTGGCCGATGCGCTGCGCCAGGGGGCCGTCGACGAGCCGGATGGCTTCGATGCGTTGCTGGACCTGCCGGACGCGCTGACCACCTATCGTGCCCGCTGGCAGAACCGGCGCGAGGTCTTGCCGCTGTTGCATCTGCTGGCGCTCGACCTGGACCACCCTCGGTCGCTGGCCTGGGTGGCGCGCACGCTGCAGGACCGTCTGTCCCGCCTGGCGCGACATGAGTCGGCCTGGGTCGCCGAGGTCACCGACGCGGTGTCCTGCCCCTTGGCCTGGACCCTGGACGACCTTGTCCGCCGGGACGAGCCGGCTGGCGGGTGGGCCGCGGTCGCGTTGTTGGACCGCCTGGTCGATGCCGCGCGCGGCGCGGCAGTTTCGATCGAGCAGCGCCTGTTCGTGCATGTGCAGGGTCCGTTGCGCCAGGTGTGGCAATGACCATCGGTGTCGAACGTCCGCCGGTGACCGTACTGTCGGTACGGCATGAGACCACCTACCACTACGACCAGCCGGCCGTGCTGTCGCATCACCTGGCCTGCCTGATGCCGCGCGGCAATGATGTGCAGGCGGTCCGGACGTTCAGCCTCTGGATTTACCCGTCACCGGACGATGCGGCGCTGGTCCACCAGGACGTGTTCGGCAATTTCCGGCATCACTTCAGCCATTCGCAGCCGCATGTGTCGCTGCAGGTGGTGGCGCTCAGCACTGTGGCGGTCGGGTCGCCGGTCGAGCCGACAGGGCTGGACATGGCGTGGGAGGCGGCCCGCGACACGCTGGCCTATCGCGCTGGCGTGCAGCAGCCGGGCCCAGCGGAGTTTGCGCTGGCCAGCGCGCTGACCGCTGCGACGCCAGCGTTGGCAGCCCTGGCCCTCGCGCACTTCCGCCCAGGCCGGCCGCTGCGGCAGGCTGCGTTCAGCCTGATGCGGGGTGTCCATGCCGGCATCGCATACCAGGCCGCGGTAACCGATGTCGGGACCACGGCAGCGCAGGCCTTGGGCCGAGGCCAGGGCGTTTGCCAGGACCTGGCACACGTGATGATGGCGGCCATGCGGTCGATCGGCCTGGCGGCGCGTTATGTCAGCGGTTATCTGCTGACCGATCCGCCGCCTGGCCAGCCGCGGCTGATCGGTGCCGATGCCAGCCATGCCTGGGTCGAGGTCTGGTGCCCGCTGACCGGCTGGTGGCCGCTGGACCCGACCAATGCCTGCGCTGCCGGCGCCGGCCACGTGGTTCTGGCCTGGGGCCGAGACTATGCCGATGTTGCGCCGCTGCGCGGCGTGGTCCAGGGCGCCATGCCGCCGGTGCCGGTCGTGGCCGTCACGGTCGCGCCGGCTTGAGCCAGCAACGGCAGGGTCCCTGGCGGGCTTTCACGGTTGCGGATGCACCTGGGCGCAGGCAAGATCACCGGATGTCCGGCCGCGGGCCGGCAATCCGGAGCGACCCTCATGCGTCTCGATCGAACCCTTTGCACATTGTCGGCCCTGGTGGTCTTGTCGGCGGCCCTGCCGGTCGCGGCCCAGGTCCAGGGCAGCGGCCTGCGCGCGACGAGTGCACAGCAAGGCCAGGCGGTGCGGCAGGTCACCGATGCACGGCCCTATCAAGCGCTGTCGGCGACCGAGCGTGCCCAGCTGCACGACCAATACGAGCGCATGGACGCCGGCGACGAGCCGCCCTATCCGCTGGCCGGCATGGCGCCGCTGATGGACGGCATGAGCCGGGCGCAGTCCAAGGTGCCGGTGCGCGGCTGGCTGCGGCTGGTGGCCGATGTCAATGCCAGCGGCAAGGTGGTGAACGTGGCGGCATATGGCACCGCGCCCAAGCCAATGGCCGAGTTCGGTGCCAAGCTGCTGGCGATGACGGCTTTCAAGCCCGCGGTGTGCAAGGGCCGGCCCTGCGCGATGCAGTTCCCGCTGGAACTCGATTTCGCGACCGAGTGACCGCACCGGGCGGCGCCGCACCTGACGGCGCCGTCAGCGCATCGCAGCGGCGACGGCCTCGCCGAGTTCGATCACGGCCATCGCGTAGTAACTGCTGCGGTTGTAGCGGGTGACGGTGTAGAAATTGGCGGTGCCGGCCACATAGCTGGGTGCGGCGTCACCATTTTCCAGCTTCACCAGGGCCAGCGCCCCCGCATGTGCGCGGCCGGCGCCGTCCAGCTTCGCGCCGGCGGCCTCCATCTGGGTGGCATCGAATGTGGGCTCGATGTCTGGCGCCAGCAAACGTTGCAGTGCCTCGGCATCGTCCGGTACCGCCACCGCATAGCGGGCCGGCATGCCCGGCGTCCACTTGTAGTCGCTCAGGTAGCGGGCCACCGAGCCGATCACGTCGGCCGGACTGCGGCTCATGTCCACCTTGCCGTCGGTGTCGAAGTCGACCGCATGGCGCAGGATGCTGCTCGGCATGAACTGACCCAGCCCGATAGCGCCGGCATAGC
>JBJXHB010000389.1:0-4063 GCA_046160725.1 Aquabacterium sp. | reverse complement strand
GTCGCCGGCCACGACACCCGCCGCAACCACCGAGCCCCCTGCCCAGCCAACCGTGGCGGCCGCGTCACCCGACATCGCCGCCGAACCCGCTGCGCCGCGCCGCGGCTGGTGGTTGCAGTTGGGCGCCTTCCGCCAACCCGACGGAGCGGCCGAGCTGCGGCGCCAGGTCGAGCGTGGCCTGGAAACCCTCTCGCCCTTGCTGGCGGTCTTCAGCGAGCGCGGCACCCACCGCCTGCAGGCCGGGCCCTGGCCGACCCGCGACGAGGCCCTGGCCGCCGCCGCGCGGCTGCGCGAGACGCTGAACATCGCGCCGGCGCTGGTGGAGCGGCGGTAGCGCAAGCCGAGGTGCGGGTTGTGGCCATTTGTCGTTAGATAGTTAGCGACGCTGACGGCGGCGTGCAGCGGCAAGACCGGCCAAACCCAGCGCCATCAGGCCATAGGCACCGGGCTCGGGGACGGCAGCGATCGTCCGTTCGAAGATCCCACGCGACTCGGATGGGGTGCTGCGCAGCATCGTCGCGTTCGCCAACACCGCCGGGGGCACGGTGCTGATCGGGGTCGAAGACGGCACGCGCCGAGTGGTCGGGATGACCGATCCCCTCCAGGCTGAGGAACGCCTGGCCAACCTGCTGAGCGATGGCATTGCCCCACGCCTGGTGCCAGAAATCGAATTGCTACCTTGGCGCAAGACCCACGTGCTGGGCGTTCGGGTGTTTCCGAGCGGCCAACGCCCGCACCATCTGACCGCCCTCGGCCCGCAGACGGGCGTCTATGTGCGCGTGGGCTCGACCAACCGACGCGCCGATGCCGACTTGATACAGGAAATGCGCCGCGCGAGCCTGGGCCAGTCTTTTGACGAGCAGCCACTACCGGAACTGAACTCGGAAGTGCTGGACTTCCGAGCCGCTTCCGAGTTCTTCGCGCCGGTGCGCAAGCTCTCCCGGCAGGATTTGCGAACGCTGCGGCTGCTGGTGCCCCACCAACGGCGCTGGGTCCCGACGGTGGGCGGCGTCTTGCTCTTCGGCGACGATGACCGAGCCCGGCGTGCTCACTTCCCGGATGCCTGGATTCAAGCCGGGCGCTTTGCCGGCACCGACAGGACGCGCATCGTGGACTCGGCCCAGCTGCGCGGCCCCTTGCCCGCCATCACGGCGGATGCCATCGCCTTTGCCGACAAGCATGCCATGCACGGATACGAGATCGGCCGGCTGCGGCGCACGGATCGTCACAGCCTGCCGCCGCTGGCACTGCGTGAAGCGGTCGTCAATGCCGTCGTGCATGCGGACTACTCGCAGCGCGGCGCGCCCATACGGCTGGCCATATTCGATGACCGTGTCGAGATCGAGAACCCGGGGCTGCTGCTGGCGGGACTGACGCTCACCGATCTGCGCCAGGGCGTTTCCAAGCTGCGCAATCGCGTGATCGGCCGGGTGTTCCACGAGCTCGGGTTGATCGAGCAATGGGGCAGCGGCATCGAACGCATGTTCTCGGCCTGCCGTGAGGCGGGGCTGCCCGAACCTGCGCTCGAGGAAGTCGGCATGCGCTTTCGCGTGACACTGACCACCCGGGCACTGGCGTCCGCCGCTCCGGACGATGATCTGGACGCGGCCATTCTGCGCGCGCTGAAAGGTGACACGGGGTTGACCACCAGCGAGATGGCCAAGCGCATCGGCCGCACGCCAAGGGCCACCCGCACCCGCCTGGCCCGCCTGGTCGACCGTGGCCTGGTCCGAGAAATCGGATCCGGCCCACAGGATCCGCGGCGCCGCTATTTCCGCGCTCTGCCTTCCTGAGCGGACGGCGCGGCCTTGTATCCCGCCGCACTGGTGCCCGAGCCGGCACGAGACGCACCGGCCGGTACCCGACCTGGGCCTGCGCCGACTCAGCGCCCGCCGGTCACGTCCACCACCGTACCGGTGACATAGCTGGACGCGTCCGACATCAGCCAGGCCACGGCGGCAGCAACCTCGTCGGCGCGGCCGGGACGGCGCATCGGGATCAGCTCGGCGCTCTTGTGCGCGCGCTCGGCGTCGCCGGAGTCGCGATGGATGTCGGTGTCGATGATGCCGGGGCGCACCGCGTTGACGCGCACCGATTCGCCGGCCAGCTCGCGCGCCAGGCCGAGCGTGAAGGCGTCGATGGCGCCCTTGCTGGCGGCGTAGTCCACGTACATCGCCGGCGAGCCGAGCTTGGTCGCGGCGCTGCTGAGGTTGACGATGACGCCGCCGCTGCCGCCATGGCGCGTGCTCATGCGACGCACGGCCAGCTGCGCGCACAGCAGCGTGCCGGTGAGGTTGACCTCCCACATGCGGCGCCAGCGCGCGACATCCATCTCGTCCAGCCGCGCCTGCATGGCGACGATGCCGGCGTTGTTGACCAGGCCGTCCAGGCGCCCCAGCCCGGCATCGACGGCATCGAACATCGCGCGCACGGCGGCCTCGTCGGCCACGTCGGCCTGAACCACCAGCGCCCGGCGCCCGCGCTGGCGCACGGCCGTGGCCACCGTCTGGGCGGCAGCGGCATCGCGGGCATAGTTGATGGCGATGTCCCAGCCGGCATCGGCCAGGGTGGTGGCACAGGCGGCGCCGATGCCGCGGCTGGCGCCGGTGACGAGTGCGATGGGTGCGGGCATGGGCAGGCGCGGGTGGTG
The DNA here is from genome assembly GCA_046160725.1 of Aquabacterium sp. Taxonomy (GTDB): domain Bacteria; phylum Pseudomonadota; class Gammaproteobacteria; order Burkholderiales; family Burkholderiaceae_C; genus JBJXHB01. The sequence continues at coordinate 1,413 of JBJXHB010000389.1, read as the reverse complement.
GTGTCGCGCCCACTGTAAGGCGCGCAGCGGCACCGGGCGGGCCGCCGTCCCAGGGCCCGGCGCCGCACGGCCGGCGTGCATCGCTACAGTCGCGCTCCAACATCCATCCTGGACCGGAGCGCCCATGACCACCCGCCGCCTTGCCCTGGCCAGCGCCGCCGCGCTGTCTGCCCTGCCCTTCGTCGGCGCCCGCGCCCAGGCGGTGGAAAAGCCCAAGCTCACGCTGGCCGTGGGCGGCAAGAACCTGCTGTACTACCTGCCGCTGACCATTGCCGAGCAGCTGGGCTACTTCAAGGCCGAGGGGCTGGACGTCACCATCCCGGACTTCGCCGGCGGCTCGCAGGCCCTGCGGGCGCTGGTGGGCGGCAGCGCCGATGTCGTTGCCGGCGCCTTCGAGCACACGGTCAACATGCAGACCAAGGGCCAGCGCCTGCGCGCCGTGGTGCTGATGGGCCGCGCCCCGCAGATCGTGCTGGGCGTCAACCCCAAGACCATGTCCGGCTTCAAGTCGGTGGCCGACCTGAAGGGCAAGAAGATCGGCGTCACGGCGCCGGGCTCGTCGACCAACGTGATGGCCAACTTCGTGCTGGCCAAGGCCGGACTGAAGCCGTCGGACGTGTCGATCATCGGCGTCGGTGCCGGCAACGGCGCGGTCGCGGCGATGCGGTCCGGCCAGATCGACGCGCTGAGCAACCTGGACCCGGTGATCTCGCTGCTGACCCGGTCCAACGACCTGAGGATCGTCTCCGACACCCGCGTCGTGGCCGAGGCCGACAAGGTGTTCGGCGGGCCGATGCCGGCCGCCTGCCTGTACCTGAAGCAGGACTTCATCAACGCCAACCCGCGCACGGTGCAGGCGCTGTCCAACGCCATCGTGCGCGCCAACAAATGGGTGCAGGCCGCCGGCCCGGGCGACATCATCAAGACGGTGCCCGAGAGCTACCTGCTGGGCGACCGCGCGGTCTACATCGACGCCTTCCTGGCCGCCAAGGGCGCGCTGTCGGCCGACGGCCTGTTCCCCGAGGCCGGCGCGGCCACCGCCTTCAAGGCGCTGGCCAGCATCGACCCCGAGGTGGCCAAGGCCGCCGTGGACCTCGGCGCGGTCTGGACCAACGACTTCGCCAAGGCCGCCAACGCGAGATACCCGAAGGGCTGAGCGTGGACGTGAGCCGCCGGAAGGCGGCCTACGCCTGGCGAAGAGCTTGGCGCGTCTCGCGCGCCAAGCGCGGCCCGCAAGGCTGAGGCCGCTCAGTCGCCCTTGAAGCCCGTCTCCTTGACGATCGGGCTCCAGTGCGCACGCATGCGCGTCTCGCGGGCCGTCACGTCCGCTGGCGGTGTGCCGTCCATCGGTCCATAGCCAATGTCCTGCAAGCGCTGCCGGATCTCGGGCATGGCCAGCACCTTGCGCATGGC
>JBJXHB010000388.1:0-3375 GCA_046160725.1 Aquabacterium sp. | reverse complement strand
AACCGCTGATTAAGCGCGGTACCCATGTAGTTGTGCGCATTGGAGGCACCAGGCTTGTAAAGGAGGACTTGCTAGCCGGGCTGCATTCGTCGCTCAAGGCGGGGTTCGCCGGCTACAAGGTTAAATCCCGCGACGTGGGCGAAACAACCGAGATTCGCAACAGGCAGACCAACGTATTTCGGCCTGGCACTTCCGCAGGTCGCGTCGAGCACGACTTCACGTTCAAAGTGACCGGCTGACACATCTGACCGGATGCGTTCGGACAAGGCAGGGCGGTGGGCCGGGGCACCGTGCGCCCGCTACAGGGAGACAAATCTGGCAGGCTGAATGGTCGGCTTGGGTCGAGGGCTGCCGAGCAGCTTTGCGCGGTCAACGGCCGGTCCCGGCCGGGTTGCTGACCTTCGCCCAACGCTACTCGAACGTTCCCTCCTGGCCGGGAGTGTGAGTTCGCAACCGCGCCGGGAAGCTGTCTTTCGATGCGAGAGCCTGGTCGGCCACGGGCAGGTTTCAGCGGCGATCGGCAATTCGCACTCCCGGCCAGGAGCTGCCATTGAAGCGCGTGTCCCGATACGCCCACAAGCGGCCGCTCAATTCGACTGGGTTGAACTAAACCGCTGGCGCGGTGGTGGGCAGTCGGCCGCTGACGGGCTGTTTGCTGATCGAGCGGGACACCTGAGCACCGCGAACTTTGGCAATGATTGGGGCTGGACGCAACTCGGAAATCCGCTGGTCTGCGCGACGATCACTCTACGCGTTGACACGCAACGGTGAGAGTCACTGAGATGGACCCAGGCCTTCCTGGGCACGCCCACTGACGCAGGCTGGCGCGGCACCCTCATCTGCGATGACTACGCCGGGTACAAACAAATCTTCGGCAACCGCATCGCCGAGGCCGGTTGCCTGGCACACGCGCGGCGCAAGTTCTTCGACCTGTGGGCCAACCACAAGAGCACGGTGGCCGAGCAGGCGCTGGTGTTCTTCGGCCAGCTCTACGACATCGAGCGCGAGGTCAAGGATCTGGACGTCGACGAGCGACGACGAATCCGGCAACTGAAGGCCAAACTGATCGCCGATGACCTGCAGGCTTGGCTCATCTTGCAGCGGCAGCGGGTGCCGGAGGGTTCGGCCACGGCCCGCGCGATCGACTACAGCCTGAATCGATGGACGGCGCTCACGCGCTTTCTCGGCGACGGCAATCTGCCCGCCGACAACAACTGGATCGAGAACCGGATCCGACCGATCGCGCTCGGGCGAAACAATTGGCTGTTCGCCGGCAGCCTGCGCGCCGGACAGCGCGCCGCGGCGATCATGAGCCTGATCGGCTCGGCCAAAATGAACGAGCTCGATCCGTACGCCTACCTCAGCGACGTGCTGGTGCGGCTGCCGACGCATCCGGCCAGCCGCATCGCTGAACTGCTCCCGCACCGCTGGCGGTCAACACCCCTGCACTGATCCGCTGCTCCGGTCAAGATGGGTTGGCCGGACGCATACCCAGGTCCGGCCGTCCATCAGCGATGAGGGGATCGAATGCGTGATCCAAGTACGGTGGCGGTCCCCAGGCCACGCAGGTGACACAACAGCGCGCAGGGATGTGCCAGCTCACCGACGCGGCGCTGCAATTCCAGCGGCCGGACCAACACGCCCGCGGAGGCCGCCACCCCATCGACAGTTCCGCGCCAGGTTCGTGGCCACGGTGCCGGTACGGCGCACGCCCAGCGCGCGCAACTGCAAGTGGGTCTGCGCTTGGGTGCTCGCTACCGCCGCCAGCGACAGCCGCGCCAGCAGGTCTGTCCAGAGGGTACAGACCTGCGGCGGTGCGGCTTCACGAGGCGAAGCCTCGAGCCGGATCACCGCAGGTCGAACCGGTCCAGGTTCATCACCTTGGTCCAGGCGGCGACGAAGTCGCGCACGAACTTCGGGCCGTTGTCGCTCTGCGCGTATACCTCCGACAGGGCGCGCAGCTGCGAGTTGGAGCCGAATGCCAGGTCCACGCGGGTGGCGGTCCACTTCAGCGCGCCGGTCGTGCGGTCGCGGCCTTCGAAGGCATCGTCACCGGTGGGCTTCCATGCGGTGGCCATGTCCACCAGGTTGACGAAGAAGTCGTTGGTGAGCGGGCCGGGGCGCTGGGTGAATACACCATCCTTCGAACCCCTAACGTTGGCCCCCAGGACGCGCAGACCACCGACGAGCACCGTCATCTCCGGTGCACTGAGCGTCAGCAACTGCGCCTTGTCCACCAGCATGGATTCGGGCGAGACGCTGTACGCGGCCTTGCGGTAGTTGCGGAAGCCGTCGGCCTGCGGCTCGAGTACGGCAAAGGACTCCGCATCGGTCTGCGCCGCGGTGGCGTCCACGCGCCCCGGCGAGAACGGCACGTCGAGGGCATGGCCTGCGGCCTTCGCCGCCGCTTCCACCCCGGCGTTGCCCGCGAGCACGATCAGGTCGGCCAGCGAGATTTTCTTGCCGCCGCGCTGCGCGCCGTTGAAGCTGCTCTGGATGCCTTCCAGCACCGTCAACACCTTGGCCAGCTGCGCCGGCTGGTTGACGGCCCAGTCCTTCTGCGGTGCCAGCCGGATGCGCGCGCCGTTGGCGCCGCCTCGCTTGTCGCTGCCGCGGAAGGTCGAGGCCGAAGCCCAGGCGGTGGACACCAGCTCGCTCACCGACAGGCCGGCGGCCAGCACGCGGACTTTCAGCTCGGCGGCGTCGACCGCGTTGATCAGCGGGTGGTTCGCGGCGGGCACTGGGTCCTGCCAGATCAGGTCTTCTGCCGGCACTTCGGGGCCGAGGTAGAGCGACTTGGGGCCCATGTCGCGGTGGGTCAGCTTGAACCAGGCGCGGGCATACGCGCCGGCAAACTCGTCGGGGTTGGCCAGGAAGTGGCGCGATATCTTTTCGTAGGCTGGGTCAAAGCGCAGCGAGAGATCGGCCGTGGTCATCATCGGTGCGTGCTTCTTCGACGGATCGTGCGCGTCGGGAATCATGTCTTCCGGCGCCACGTTCTTGGCGCGCCACTGGTGCGCGCCAGCCGGGCTCTTGACCAGTTCCCACTCGTACTTGAACAGCATCTTGAAGTAGCCCATGTCCCACTTGGTGGGGTTGGGTTTCCAGGCGCCTTCGATGCCGCTGGTGGTGGTGTGCACGCCCTTGCCGGTGCCCAGCCTGTTGATCCAGCCGAAGCCCATTTCTTCCATGGGCGCGGCTTCCGGTTCCGGGCCCACGAGCTTTGGATCGCCGGCGCCGTGCGCCTTGCCGAAGGTATGGCCACCGGCCACCAAGGCCACGGTCTCGTAGTCGTTCATGGCCATGCGCGCGAAGGTCTCACGCACGTCGCGGCCCGAGGCCACCGGGTCGGGGTTACCGTCCGGGCCTTCGGGG
>JBJXHB010000387.1:0-6122 GCA_046160725.1 Aquabacterium sp. | reverse complement strand
CCATGGCCCACCCTGCGCCGCCGATAATGCGGCCCGCCCGCGATTGTTGCCCCTGAAATGCCTCTGTTCTGGAAACCCTACAAGTCTGACGTCACCTCGTTCATCGAGTCGTTGAAAGCCGCCAAACCCACGCTGGAGGCCGAGCAGCGCGCCGGCCGGGCCCTGTTGTGGGACCGCCCGGTCGACCGCGTGGCCCAGGCCGACGCGGAGTCGTCACGGGTACCGCAGGCGCCCTACGTCTACCAGACCCGCTCGAACTGACCGCGCCGCACCGGGCATGACCCCCGAGCCGCAGCCGGCGCATGCCATGACGGCCCTGCACGCGCCCGCTACCGGCGCGACGCACGACGCCGTGCCGGTGGACCATGTGGCCGTGGCCCGGCTTTATGGCGAGCCGCTGTTCACGATGCCGCTGGACCTGTACATCCCACCGGAGGCGCTGGAGGTCTTTCTCGAGGCCTTCGAAGGCCCGCTGGACCTGCTGCTTTACCTGATCCGCAAGCAGAACTTCAACATCCTCGACATCCCGATGGCCGAGGTGACGCGCCAGTACCTGGACTATGTCGAGCAGATCCGCCACCGCAACCTGGAGCTGGCCGCCGACTACCTGCTTATGGCGGCGATGCTGATCGAGATCAAGTCGCGCATGCTGTTGCCGCCGCGCAAGACGGACGACGGTGCCGAGGGGCCGGACCCGCGCCAGGAGCTGGTGCGCCGGCTGCTGGAATACGAGCAGATGAAGCTGGCCGCCGCCCAGCTGGACGCGCGGCCGGTGCTGGGGCGCGATTTCCTGCGCGCGCAGGTCACGATCGAGCAGTCGCTGGCGCCGCGCTGGCCGGAAGTGAGCCCGGACGACCTGCGCGCCGCCTGGGCCGACATCGTCCAGCGCGCACGGCTGAACCAGCACCACCGCATCACGCGCGAGCAGCTGTCGGTGCGCGAGCACATGAGCTTCATCCTGCGCCGGCTTCAGGGCAGCCGCTTCGTCGAGTTCGCCGACCTGTTCGAGCCCAGACGCGGCGTGCCGGTGCTGGTGGTGACCTTCATCGCGCTGCTGGAGTTGTCGCGCGAGAGCCTGGTCCAGCTGACCCAGGCCGAGGCCTTCGCGCCGATCTACGTGCGGCTGGGCTATCAGCCGTCCTGAAGGCAAGGTTCGGCTGGCCTGTCCATGCGCCGCACACCGCCTCCCTCGCATGGGCTGCTGGAACGGGACGATGCATTGCGGGCGCTGCGCGAGGCGCTGGGAGAAATCTCCGGCCCTGCTCCGGCGGGGCGCTGTGTCCTGATCGAAGGTGAAGCCGGCATCGGCAAGACGGCGCTGCTGCAGACGGCGCGGCAGATCTCCATCGGGCCGGGGTCTCCGTCGCGAACCGCTCTCCCGGGGCGGGCTGGTCAGCGAGGACCTGCTGCAGAACCGTCGGACGGCGACCGTCCGACCTGGTGGTGGGGTGCCTGCGACGCCCTGCTGGCGCCGCCCGCACTGGCGCCGCTGTACGACTGGCTGCCCGAGCTGCCGCCGCGCCTGGCCGAGACGATCCGGCAGGGCCACATCGGCGCCGACCTCTACACCGGCCTGCTGAGCCTGATGCGCGACAGCCGCCAGCCTTTGGTGCTGGTGGTCGAGGACGTGCACTGGGCCGACGGCGCGACGCTGGACCTCCTGCGCTACCTGAGCCGTCGCATCACGGCCACACGTGCCCTGCTGGTGTTGACCTGGCGCGAGACCGATCTGGCGCAGGGCCACCCCTGGCGCTCGGTGCTGGCCGGCCTGGACAGCATGACCACGGTGCGCCTCGCGCTGCAGCCATTGAGCCGGGCTGCTGTCACCAGCATTGCCCGGCGCGCCGGCCGGCCGGCAGAGGGGCTGTTCGAAGCCACGCGTGGCAATCCGTTCTTCGTCACCCAGATGCTGGCGTCGGCCGACCGCGGCGCCCTGCCGGCGGCCGTGCGCGACGCCCTGCTGGCCCGCCTGGCTCGGCTGTCGGCCGCAGCCCGCGAGGTGATGGATCTCGTCAGCCTGTCCCCCGTCACGCTGGAACATGCGGTCCTGCAGGGCCTGTGCCGACCCAGCCCGGAGACGCTGGCCGAGGTGGTGCACAGCGGCCTTCTGCGGGCAGAGGCCCAGGGGCTGCGTTTCGACCATGACCTGGCCCGGCTCGCCGTGGCCTCGACCCTGGGCCCCCGCGCGCCGGCCCTGCATGCCGCGCTCTTCCAGGAGCTGGAGCGCATGGGCGTGGGCAGCGCAAGGCGGGTCCACCATGCCCAGGCCGCCGGCATCGTTGAGGCCGTCCTGCGCCTGGCACCGCGCGCGGCGCGGGAGGCCGCCTCGGCCAGCGCGCACCGCCAGGCCGCCGCCCTATACGGCCTGGCGCTGCATCATGCCGGGCAGATGGACCGCCAGACCGAGCTGGACCTGTGCACCGCCTACAGCGACGAGTGCCTGCTGACCAGCCAGTTCGATGCCGCCGCGCAGGCCCGCGAGCGCGCCCTGCGACTCGCCCACGACGGCGGAGATGGCCTGGCAGAGGCGGTGCATCGCCGCGTGCTGGCCCGCATCGAATGGCTGCGCGGCCATGCCACCGCCGGCATCGAGCAGGCCCGCAAGGCCATGATCCAGCTCCAGGCCCTGGCGCCGTCCGGCCGTGAGCTGGCGATGGCCACCGGCACGCTGGCGCAACTGCACCTGATGGCCGAGGACATGGCGCCGGCGCAGCGCTGGGCCGGGCAGGCATTGGCGCACTTCGAGCGGCTCGGCGACGACGAGGGACGTGCGCACGCCCTGGGCACCCTGGGCGCGACGCACATCTGCGCACGCGACTTCGCGCCGGCCCACGACCAACTGACCGCGTCCTTGCAGCTGGCACTGTCCCACCAGCTCGAGGAGGTGGCCGCGCGCGCCTGGACCAATCTCGCATCGGGCGCGTTGGCGGCCTTCCGCCTGGATGAGGTGGACGCGCTGTGCCGCGACGGCCTGGACTACTGCCAGGCCCGCGACCTGGACGGCTTCGCCTGCCATCTGGCCATCCGCCAGGCCTGCAGCGCCATCGAGCGCGGCCTCTGGGACCAGGGCGAAGCCCAGTTGCGCCAGCTGCTGGCGCGGCCCGACCTCAACGCGCTGCAGACCGAGCAATGCAGCCACCTGCTGGCGCTGCAGGACCTGCGCCGCGGGCGACCGGGTGCACCGGCGTACTGGGATGCGCTGGACAGCGGACAGCGCCGGTTGTCGCTGCAGCCCTGGTACATCGCGCCGATGCTGCACCGGGTCGAGGTGGCCTGGCTGCGCGAACAGGCCCTGCCTGCGCACACCCATGTGCAGGCCGCTCTGCGCCAGGCCAACAGTCGACTCGACCACTGGCGGGCCGGCCAGTCCTGGGTCTGGATGAAGCGGCTGGCACTGGCCGTGCCGCCCGTCTCGGACCTGCCGATACCCTGCGCACTTGAGCTGTCGGGCCGCGTCGACGAGGCGGCGGCCCACTGGGCCGGGCTGGGCTGTCCCTACCAGCAGGCATTGGCTCTGGCTGGTGGCGACGAGGCCCAGCAACGCCAGGCGCTGGACCTGCTGCAGGGCCTGGATGCACAGGCGGTCATCCATCGGCTGCGGCGTCGCCTCAAGGCCCGCGGCGCACGGGCCATCGCCCGTGGCCCCTATGCCCATGCGCGGCACGACACCCTCGGCCTGACGGCGCGCGAGCGAGAAGTGCTGCTGTTGCTGGCGCAGGGCCTGACCAACCGCGAGATCGCCGAGCATCTGCACCGCTCGCCGCGGACCATCGAGCATCACGTGGCCCGGGTGCTGGAGAAGTTGCAGGTCGCCGACCGCCACCAGGCCGTCGAGCGGGCCCAGGCGGCAGGCGCCATCGAAATCTAGGTAGGCCGGCAGCGAAATTCCGGTACCGGGCACGGTTGTCGCACCCATGCGGCGTTCCTAGAGTGCGGGCGATCCCTTTGCCACACTGGAGGACCCCCATGAACATGCCCCAAAGAAGCCGGCGCACCGCACGCCTCGGCTGGCTGCTCACCCTGCCGCTGCTGCTGGCCACCGGCTGCGGCGGCGGCGACCCGGACGACAGCGCCGCCGTTGCACAGGACGAGCGGGCACATGCCACGGCGGCTGTCGCCGGGACCGACGCGCCGCCCAGCCCGGCGGCAGCCATCGGCATTGCGGCGGAGCCGGGCGATGAGGCCGTGATGGATGCGGCGGCGGAAGGGCCGTCCGCCTTGCTGGCGACGTCGCTGCCGAACCTGCCCGATGCGGTCTGCCGCCGGCGCCCGGCGCGGTGCGGCCACACCCATGTGCTGCAGCCCGACGTCAACGGCCAGGCGCGCGACACCATCGTCTACGTGTCCTGGCGCGCCCGCCAGGTGGCGCAAGCGCCGGTGGTGTTCATGTTGCACGGCACCAACGGCAACGGCGAGGACTTCTACAACCGGTCCGGCTGGCGCGAGAAGGCCGATGCCGAGGGCCTGATCGCCGTCTTCCCCTCGGCGCTGAAGCACTGCTACTTCCAGCAGGACGGCCCGGGCGGCACCTGGACGCGCCACCAGTTCTTCAAGTGGGCGTCCGGCAAGCTGGGGCGGGCCGGGGTCCGCCCGCTGTGCACCTGGGACCAGATGAGCGACCTGCCGGTGCGCCAGCGCCTGAAGTACCTGCGCCAGGGCCTGGCCGACGATCTGGCGTTCTTCCGGCAGCAGGTGGACATCGCCACCACGCAGTTCAACGGCGACCCGCAACGCGTCTATGTCAGCGGCTTCTCCAACGGCGCCGAGATGAGTGGCCGCCTGGCTTCCGAGGCCACCGACCTCTTCGCTGCGGTGCACTGCGCATCGAGCGTCGTCTCGGTCGACACGCCGGCGTCCTGGCCGATATCGGTGCTGCACACCATCGGCAACAAGGACGAGGGCCAGAAGGCCCAGCTCGGCTACGGCCCTGGCCAGACCATCCCGTTGACGCCGGACCTGCTGCAGAACCCGGCCTACTGGGCCGGCGTGCTGGCGCCGTTCCTGCAGGTGCTGCGGATCGGGCCGGCGAACAGCCATGCCTACCAGGTCATCAACCGCCGGCTGACCAGCCAGTTCCTGTTCGACCACAGCCTGGTCGGCGCGACCAACACCTTCCGGTCGGTGATCGTGCAGGACCTGCATCACGAATACCCCAACGGCAGCAACCATCCGATCGTGATGGCCGACTGGGCCTGGGACTTCTTCCGCGCCCACGTGCGGCCCTGACCGACTGACCCACCACCGGACGCAACGCCCGCCCGGCGTGTCCGGGGGCCTCGGTCAGGTGGTGCCCAGCAGCCGCGCCAGCACCCGCGCGACGGCGTCCCGGGTGGCGCCGTGGGACAGGTAGCCGGTGTGGAAACTGGGGCTGGCATCGACCAGTTCCACCTCGCCCTGCGGCCCGCTGTGCTGGCCCTCCCGCAGGGCGCGGCCACCCCAGGCCGACTCGCGCGCGACCAGTCCGTCGCCGCCAACCTCGGCCCCGGCCAGGTCCTCGACCAGGGTGTCCCACAGCCACTCATCCACGCCGTCATCACCGACCGGGCCCCATTCGCTGCCGACCAGCACCATGCCCGGCGGCAGGCGGCGGGCGTCGCCACCGGCCAGGCGCTGGGTGGACTCCGGCTCGACGTCCTTGAAGCCCACCGGCACCTCGTAGGCCAGCGCGCGCTCCAGGTTGACCAGCTCGGCCATCTGCTCGCGCGCCAGCAGGCCGCCGGCCAAGTCGCGCAGCAAACCCACGGTGCCGGCCAACCCCTGGTAGCGCTTGCCGATGCGGCGGAATACCTGGGTGCCCAGGTGCGGCCCGGCCAGCGTCACCGCATGGATCTGCCAGCCCGGGGCCGCCTCGCGCAGCACCGGCAGCGCGAAGCGGGCCACGCTGCCGCCGCGGGAGTGGGTCAGCAGCACCAGGCGGCCGGCGGGCGCCTGCAGGATCGGCACCAGGGCCGCCTTCAGCGCCGCCACGTTGCGCATCAGGGGCAGGAAACTGTCGTGCTCGAAACGCCAGGTGCACACCGCATCCAGCGGCGGCAGGCCGGGCCAGATGGCGGCGCCGGCGGCCACGGGCGCGGCATCCCCGGCCGCAGCGGGCAGGGCGTCCGCAAAGCCGCTGCGCGCCG
>JBJXHB010000386.1:0-5547 GCA_046160725.1 Aquabacterium sp. | reverse complement strand
CCGCGCGCGTGCCGCTGCGGCGGTCGCCGCGCACGATGTCCAGCGTGAAGGTCTCGTTCACGTTCAGCGCCGGCGAGGCGACGTCGGTCACCTGCCCGGCCTGCGTCAGCGGGATCGCCACGTTCTTGTTGCCGATCGGCAGCGTGATGCCCTTCAGGATGTTCTTGAAGCGGAACTGGAAGGTGATGTCCTCTTTCGCGTCGCCGTTGTTGTCGAGGTGGATCTCGTACAGCGCGTTGGGGTCCATCGAGAAGTAGTTCGGGCCGCCGTAGGGCGCCTGAAGCGGCTGGTAGTTGGCAATGATGGTCACGAAGTCGGCGCGGCCGGTCTCGTAGCTCATGAACATGTAGAAGTCGGTGCCGTCCACCTTGGGCGCGGTGGTGATGAACGGTGCCTCACGGTGGCTGGAGGCCTGGGCCGGCGGCAAGGCCAGCGTGGTCATTGCGGCCAGGGCGGCACCGGCCAGCGGCAGCAGGCGGTGATGGGGATTGCGTCGGGTGGTCATGTCGTCATCCTCGTGGGGGCAATGGGCGCGCGTGCACGCCGGTGGGGTGGGCCCGTGCCGGCAACACCGGCGCGGGAGATCGGAATCGACACCGTCGAGGGGCACTCTGGGGTGTGTGAGGAGGCGATACGCGATGCCGCGGAAAACGGATGCAGGGCCGCCGCGATCGGATTCCTGCATCGGCGCGGCGGCATCGATGCAGGCAGCCCTTGCCGCCGGCGCCGGGCCTGACGCATACTGGAGATTCGTCCAGCCCGTGCGCGCCGCCCCAAGGGACCGCGCGACCACCTGGGCGACGACCCGGCCCTGCAGCAGCGGCCGCAGCGTCCTGTGCCAGCATGGGCCCGCCGCCGGATCCGCGAACACGCCCGACCCCGCCCGACCCCGCCCGACCCCATCGAGTCCCCACGAGCCCGCCATGACCGACCTTGCCCGTACCACCGACCGCGCCGCCGCAGCCACCGCCGGCGGCCTGCAGCGGCCCGCCCTGCCCGAGCAGCCCATCAGCGCCGAGGTGCTGATCGAGAAATACGCCAAGGGCGGCGAGCGCAGCATCGACGAGGTGCGGGCCCGGGTCGCGCGGGCACTGGCCGCGGTCGAGCCCGAGGCGCAGCGTGCCGAGTGGCAGCAGCGCTTCCTGGACGCCCAGCGCCGCGGCTTCATCCCCGCCGGGCGCATCAACTCCGCTGCCGGCACGGCGCTCAGCGCGACGCTGATCAACTGTTTCGTGCAGCCGGTGGGCGACTCCATCGCCACGCCGGACGACGGCGCGCCGGGCATCTACACCGCGCTGACCGAAGCCGCCGAGACCATGCGCCGCGGCGGCGGCGTGGGCTATGACTTCTCGCGCATCCGGCCCAAGGGCGCCTGGGTGGCGTCGACCGAAAGCTCGGCCTCCGGCCCGGTCAGCTACATGCGGGTGTTCGACCGCTCGTGCGAGACGGTGGAGTCCGCCGGCAGCCGGCGCGGCGCGCAGATGGGCGTGCTGCGCTGCGACCATCCGGACATCGAGGACTTCATCCATGCCAAGGATGCTGGCGACCTGAGCAACTTCAACATCTCGGTGGGCGTCACCGACGTCTTCATGCAGGCCGTGGCCGACGGTGGCGAGATCGAGCTGGTGCACCGCGCCGAGCCGGCCGCCGAGCAGAAGGCCGCCGGCGCCTACCGCCGCGACGACGGCCTGTGGGTCTACCGCCGGGTCGACGCCCGCGCGCTGTGGGACCAGGTCATGCAGTCCACCTACGACCATGCCGAACCGGGCATCCTGTTCCTGGACCGCATCAACCAGGACAACAACCTCTCCTATTGCGAGACGATCGCCAGCACCAACCCCTGCGTCACGGCGGACACCTGGGTGATGACGGCCAGCGGGCCGCGCCAGGTGCACGAGCTGGTCGGCCAGCCCTTTTATGCCCTGGTGGACGGCCGCGCCTGGCGCAGCGAGTCGGCCGGCTTCTTTGCGACCGGCGTGAAGCCGGTGCTGGCCTTGCGCACGCGTGAAGGCCACGCCCTGACCCTGACGGCGGACCACCCGGTGCGCCGTGTCGACCGGCGCAGCCGCCAGGTGTTGCAGACGCGCTGGGCGCTGGCCGGCGAGCTGCAGCCGGGCGATGAGATCGTGCTGCACAACCACCGTGCGGCCGAGGGCTGGGACGGCTGCCACACCGAGGCCGAGGGCTATCTCATCGGCCTGTTGATCGGTGACGGCACCCTGGGCGAGGACAAGGCCGTGCTGTCGGCCTGGGCGCCGGAGCTGAAGCGCGTGGCTGGCGACGACGCGGACCTGGTGTACGACGCGGCGGGCAACATCACCGCGCGCCACAGCGCCAGCGCCCTGATGGCGGCGGCCGAACGCGCCGCCCACACCTTGCCCCACCGCCGTGACTTCATCGGTTGGCAGCGGCCGGTGGCCGGCCGCGGCGAGTTCCGGCTGTCGCTGGGCGCACTGCGCACGCTGGCGCTGGAGCTGGGCATGGCGCCCGGCCGCAAGGCCATCACGCCGGCGATGGAGCGCGCGTCTTCGGACTTCTGCCGCGGCCTGCTGCGCGGCCTGTTCGATGCCGACGGCTCGGTGCAGGGCAACCAGGACAAGGGCGTCAGCGTGCGCCTGACGCAGTCCGACGCGCCGCTGCTGGAGGCCGTGCAGCGCCTGCTGCTGCGCCTGGGCATCGCCAGCACCATCTACCGCGACCGCAAGCCCGCCGGCCCGCATCTGCTGCCCGACGGCAAGGGCGGGCGGCGGCCCTACGACACCCGGGCGGTACACGAGCTGGTGATCGCCGGTGACAACCTGGCGGCATTCAACACAACAGTGGGCTTCGAGGACGAGGCCAAGGCGCAGCGCCTGCAGGCCGCCCTGGGCGACTATCGGCGCCGGCTCAACCGCGAGCGCTTCACCGCCGTCGTCCAGTCGGTCGATGCCGCGGGCGAGGCGCCGGTCTACGACGTCACCATCGAGCAGGTGCATGCCTTCGATGCCAACGGGCTGTACGTGTCGAACTGCGGCGAGCAGCCGCTGCCGCCCTACGGCTGCTGCTGCCTGGGCTCGATCGACCTGACGCGCTATGTCCGCCACCCGTTCGAGGCCGATGCCGCCTTTGACGAGGCCGGCTTCGTGGAGACGGTGCAGGTGGCGGTGCGCATGCTGGACAACGTGCTGGACATCACCGTCTGGCCCTTGCCGCAGCAGCACGACGAGGCCATGGCCAAGCGCCGGGTCGGGCTGGGTTTCACCGGCCTGGGCGATGCGCTGGCGATGCTGAACCTGCGCTACGACACCGAGGCCGCGCGCGACATGGCCGCGCACATCGCGGCCGCCATGCGCGACGCGGCCTATGCGGCCTCGTGCGAGCTGGCGCAGGAGAAGGGTGCCTTCCCGCTGTTCAACGCCGACCTGTACCTGAGCGCGCCCAGCTTCGCATCGCGCCTGCCGGCGCCGCTGAAGGACCGCATCCGGGCCCACGGCCTGCGCAACTCGCACCTGCTGAGCATCGCGCCCACCGGCACCATTAGCCTGGCCTTCGCGGACAACGCCAGCAACGGCATCGAGCCACCGTTCTCCTGGACCTACACCCGCCGCAAGCGCGAGGGCGACGGCAGCTTCCGCCAGTTCTCGGTCGAGGACCATGCCTGGCGCCTGCACCGCCACCTGAAGGGCGCCGACACACCGCTGCCGCCGTCCTTCGTCACCGCGCTGGAGATGAGCGCGTCGGCCCATGCCTCGATGGTCGCCGCGGTCGCGCCCTTCGTCGACACCGCGATCAGCAAGACGGTCAACGTGCCGGCCGACTATCCCTACGGCGACTTCAAGGACCTGTACCTGCAGGCCTGGCGCGGCGGCCTCAAGGGCCTGGCCACCTACCGCCCCAACAGCGTGCTGGGCTCGGTGCTGAGCGTGGACCCGCTGCCCGCGTCGGTGCCGGCCGGCCCGCCGCAGCCGGCGGCGACGCCGGCGCCAGAGGGCACGGCGCCCGAGCCCCTGCACGCCGACCTGGGCAACCAGCGCCTGCGCCTGAGCCGCCTGCCGGAGCCGGTGCTGCTGTCGCTGCGCTGGCCCAGCCGCCCGGAGCTGCCGGCCGGCAACAGCGCCTGGAGCTTCATGATCAAGCATCCCTTCGGCGAGTTCGCGCTGTTCGTCGGCGAGATGCCGGCCGAGGGCGGGCCGGGCGTGGGCCTGTTCGCGGCCAGCATGCCGTTCGAGGTCTGGGTCAACGGTGCCGAGCAGCCGCGCGGCCTGGCCGCGCTGGCCAAGACGCTGTCGATGGACATGCGGGTGCACGACGCGGCCTGGCTCAAGCTCAAGCTGGACGTGCTGGCCACCGTGGCCGAGGAGCGCGCCTTCAGCATGCCGATGCCGCCGGCCGGCGAGCTGCGGCAGTTTCCCGGCGTGGTGGCGGCCACCGCCGCCGTCATCCGCTGGCGCTGCGAGCAGCTGGGCGCGCTGCAGGAGGGCGGCGCCTCGCCGGTGCTGGACGCCATGTTCAGCCGCGACGAGCCGCGCACCGGCACCAGCGGCACGCTGGCCTGGGCGGTGGACGTGCACAACCCGGCCACCGGCGAGCAGATCGGCGTGACGCTGAAGGAGGTCTCCCTGCCCGTGGGCGAAGGCGACAGCTTCATCACCCGGCCCTGCGCGATCAGCCTCTCCGGCAACTATCCGCGGGCGCTGGACGGCCTGGCGCGCCTGCTTTCACTGGATATGCGGGTGATGGACCCGGCCTGGATCGGCATGAAGCTGCGCAAGCTGCTCAACGTCGGCGAGCCGCTCGGCCACTTCATGGCGCCGGTACCGGGCCAGCGCCGCCAGCAGGTGTGGCCCAGCACCGTGGCCTACCTGGCGAGGCTGGTGATCCACCGCTACGCCATGCTGGGCGTGCTGGACGAGGAGGGCTTTCCGGTGCAGCGCATGGGGCTGCTGCAGGTGCCTGGCGCCGAGCCGGGCGCGGCGCCAGCGCTGGCAGCCACCGCCACCACCGAGCCGGCCCGGCCGCGCGGCCACAGCCACGCCGCGCTGGCCGGCAAGGCCTGCCCGGAGTGCGGCAATGCCACGCTGATCCACAAGGACGGGTGCGAGTTCTGCACCTCTTGTGGGCATATTGGGATGTGCGGGTAGCTTGCGTGGAGTTGGCCGGGGACGGGTTGTGACAGCGGGCATCCGCCGTGCAAAGCCCTACAACCGCAATCGACACTTAGTCCGGCCCCACGGCAAGTCCTGAATCGCTCTCGCGACGATTCGGCACCGTCGATGGGTACGACGCTGCACCGGATCAACGCCTTGGCGCCACCGCAAGTCGGCCAAGCTCCGTCTTGACCACGCTGTAGCACTCGCAAGCGCGGGTCACCAGTCCCGGCCGGTCAAGCACGGTGATGTGGCCGCGGCGATATCGTATGTAGCCAGCCTGCTGCAGTTTCCCCGCCGCCTGGGTAATGCCTTCCCGGCGCACACCCAGCACGCCAGCGAGCAGTTCTTGCGTCATGACCAACTCGCCCGAGGGGATTCGGTCGAGCGTCAACAACAGCCAGCGACACACCTGCTGCTC